>DASQDR010000015.1:0-61876 GCA_035634055.1 Tepidisphaeraceae bacterium
GCCGGCGTCGGCGTGTGGTGGCCGGAGGCGCGCCGAGCCGTGGGCGGCGCCGCGGGTCGGGTCTGGGCGCCGGCCGCGGCGTGACCGTTACCGGCGGAGCGCGGCGGCGCGGCGCCGGCGGTAGTGGACGGCGGCACATGAGGCAACGGCGCGGCCGCGCGAGCGCGATCAGCCGGGCAAGCAGCCGTCATCCCGATCACCCGCATGCCCCGATTCGCCGTCATCCTCCCCGCCGCCGGCAGTTCCAGCCGGTTCGGCGGGCGGCAGAGCAAGCTGGTGGCCGAGCTGGCGGGGCTGCCGGTCATCACCCGCGCGGTGCTGGCGTTCGCGCAGCGGCCGGACACGCACCAGATCCTGATCGCGGTTCCTAACGACCCCAACGCGCGGGCGGCGCCGTCGCAGCAGAACCTGGCGCGGCGCGACGACGCGCTGGTGCCGGGCGGGCGGGCCAACGAGATCTGGGACGCGCTGTCGCGCGACCCGGCGGTGAAGAACCGCCTTGGCGGGCAGATCGCGCTGATCCCGGGCGGCGCGACGCGAGCGGAGAGCGTGCGGGCGGCGGCGCGGCTGGTATCGCCGGAGGTGGAGTGGGTGGCCGTCCACGACGCCGCGCGGCCGCTGGTGTCGCAGGCGGTCATCGACCGCACCCTCGCCGCCGCGGTGGAGCACGGCGCCGCCGCCCCGGCCGTGCCGGTGCAGTTGACGGTCAAGCAAGCCGCTGGCCCGCTGCCGGCGCGGGTCGAGCGGACCGTCAGCCGCGCGCAGTTGTGGGCCATGCAGACCCCACAGATCATGCGGCGCCATGCCCTGCTCCGAGCCTTCGACGCATGTGTCTTCCCGCTGGAGGAGATCACCGACGACCTGCAACTGCTGGAGCTGAACGATCAACCGGCCTGGCTGGTTCCCGGCGACGAGGCGAACCTGAAGATCACCACGCCGCAGGACCTGCTGCTGGCGGAGATGCTGGTGAGGAGGTAGGGGGCAGTGGGCAGTGGGCAGTGGTCAGTGGGCAAGTCAGTGATCAGTGATCAGTGATCAGTGGTTAGACTGGTGCGCGGTTAGATAGAGGTGACGGGCGCCGACGAATGTCATCCCGAAGCGTACTCGCGAGGGATCTCGGGCGGGTGAGCCGCTCGCCCTCCCGAGATCCCTCGCGGTATGCTTCGGGATGACACAACTCGCGCGATGACGCGCTACGTTCATGGGCGCAAATCGGTCTACCGCCCCATATCACTGACCACTAACCACTACGCCCTACCCCCCCTCCCCATGCTCCCCCTCTTCCTCGGCCTCACCCTCGTGAACCTCGCCTGCCTCGGCGTCGCCGGGTGGCTTGGCTATGCGGCGGCGCGGGGGAATGCAGACGCGCGGGCGATGCACACCCTCGTCGGGGCGCTGGCGGCGCTGGTGTGCGTCGGCGTGCACTGCGTGGTCTTCACGTACTTCATCGCAACGGCCAAGTGGGTCCGCCACGCGATCGCGGTGAAGCGACTGGACCCGGCGCTGGCGGGGCCGACGCGGTCGTTCAAGGCGCAGGCGTTCCCCGCGGCCCTGCTGGCGATGGCGGCGACCTTCGCGGCGGCCATCCTCGGCGCCGCCCGCGATACCGGCATGATCGCGCGCGGCCCGCACCACCTGCTGGCGATCGCGGCGGCGGCGGCTAACATCGTCGTGGCATTCGTCGAGTACCGCGCCATTGCCCGCAACGGCCGACTCATCGATGACCTGCTGGCAAGGATCGAGGCACAGCAGCCGACCACGACGACGACGACCGCCCGCGCGGAGGCGGACGTCGTGTGATCGACGAGACGAGTTCGCCCCCGTCTGTCCGGCCGGCCGGGCGGGCAATCGTCGAGCGTCATTGCAACGCTCCGCGCGTCCCCGTAGCCCAACGGCAGAGGCAGAGGACTTAGAATCCCGTCTTGTCCCTCCCTCGGGCTTGATAACCGTCGGCAGGCTGAAATCGCTGCTTCTGGCCGCTTTTCGCCTCGTTTTAGCGAGTTCGCTTCTCGTCGGCCGTGTTCCCGTTGGTGCGCTTGAATGCGGCAACCAGCACATGGAGCGCCCCACACAGCGCCCCACAGATGGTTGCCCGTCGAAAGCCAGCGGAACAGAAGGTCCCGGCAGGCCGGTCGCGCCCCGCGCGGGCGCGTTGATTGAAACGAGACGCCTTCGAGGTCGAAGGCGTGACCCGTGGACGTCGAGCGCAGCGTCTGGAAGTCCACCGTCTCGGGGTTGTCCTTGCCGTAGTCCCACTTGATCCCCGCCCCGTCGAGGTCGCGGCGGAACATGTCCACGATGCCGTGATTGGTGGTCGGGAACGGGAAGAGCTTGTCGTCGTCGTCGCGACCCTTGATGTATTTCCTGAGTTTCGAGGCGAGATCGTCGGGGATGGGCACCGACCCCCGCGTACGGTTCTTGGCGTTCCCCGCCTCGATGACGATCTGCACGGGGTGCGCGTCGAAGAGGACATTGCGGACCCGCAAGGTGCGAAGTTCGTTCTGACGGAAGCCGGTCTTCACGGCCGTCCAGTACACGAGCTTCCGATCGCTCGCGTTCCACGCCGCGAACTGGTGGGGATCTTGACCGAGCACCGGGTAGGTGGCCGCCCATACCCGTTCAGGTGCCCGAAGCCCATCTATGACGCGATGGCGGAAGTGCTTGCCGGTGCTGACCACGCCTTGTCCTTGGAGGAGATGATCACTGCTGTGACCGCGGTGACAGGCGATCCACCTGCGGATTATCAGCTGCGTGTCCCTCTACGGCTTTGGATGCACGTCGAACCGCCGCTGATCGTTAGGAACCGCGCTTGATACCGTCCATCCAAGGCCTCCGCTCTCTCTGGGGCAGCGACTTCGCTTTGGGCATCGCTGCGGAGTTTGAAGTGGACTGCTGGTCTACTATTTGGTATACTTGGCGTGTGACTTCAGCCGAGGCGCTGCGCCATGCTCAAAAGGCCTTCGAAGAAGACAACTACCTCGTCCGGGAGCATTTTGAGGACCGGCTAAATGAGCGGCTGATGTTCTGGCCGGATGTCCAAGAGGTGCTGGACGCTCCCTCATGTATCGAGACCGATGGGGTAGACAAATACGGTCGAGACCGGTGGTTTTTCAATGGGATGACGACCGGCAAAGCTGAAGTGGAGATACTGGTCGTCTTCGAAAACGACGGCACGGACTCCGTGATCTTCTGGACCATCTACTGGAATCAAAATGGCAGACGCAGAACTGACAAGGACTGACAAGACCAGCGAGGTCTTCGAGTATCTCATGCGTCTGCCTAGTGGAAGGCAGATGTATATTGAACTCCCAGCCGAGTTCGTCACAAAGGACCGCGATGGCGGGATTCTTTTACGACCCGCAGCCGTTCGGCATTTGGACGAGATTCGCGCTCTCGCCGCACGCGATTTCGTTTCATTGAGTCCGGCGCACCTTATCACGCTGCGCCAAGCACTTGATCTAACACAAGAAGAGTTTGGCCATGAAGTGGGCGTGGACAAGATGACGGTATCGAGATGGGAACGCGGGACACGGAAACCGGGTGCCGAAAGCCTGAAGAAGATTAAGCTGCTGCGGGGCAGGCTCGCAAAGAAGGGTGTTCTTCTTCATGCGTGAGGCGTCCTGCCCCTTGGACTGCTTCTGCAAATCTAAGAAGAAGCGTCTGCCTGCACTGGTGAATCACCAGTACAGGGCAAACTACTTAGACGGATTCAGCAGCCTCGGCGGCTTTACCGCATCATGACTCACGTCGCTACCGTCAGCGGCAGCAACTGCGTCCGCGCCACCACGACGACTTCGCGAAGTCCGACACGGGTAAACGCTGCCAACGAGCAGCCAACCCCGACAAGTTGAAGACGATCTCAGTGAGCGGGCTGGTCACGGTGGACGAGCCGCAGGAGGCGGAACTCCCGGCCTTCGTCACGGATTCTCGTCGAACATGATGCTCGACCACGGCGCGCGGCGACTGGTTTACGGAGTGTCGTTGATCCACAACCTGACTGATTACCTGCTCGGCATCGACAAGGCCCCGGACTACATCATCCCGCTGAAGAGGTCGGAGGAAGCTACTGCCGCGATCGGTCGGTGGTGGTACGAGCGGTGGTCGAAGAACCGGGTCGCCAAGGGCGAGGTGCTGGACGAGATTGAAAAGCAGACGCTAATCCACCCGATCAACCATGACGCACGGGTGAAGTTGCCACCCCCGCTGGTTGAGGAGCACCTCTTGTTCGACGAGTAGGTATCACACGCGGGCGGGTGCCGTTATGATGGCTGTGTCGCCGCTGTAGCCCAACGGCAGAGGCAATCGACTTGAAGATTTGAGCGCCGGTCGGGAAACCGCCCGGATGACATCCCGTAAATTCGGTGAACCCCCTGATGACCGTGGTCGTCGAGGCAACGCCGAGCCAAGCCCCGAGCGACGGGGAAGGTGTAGAGGCCAGACACGGGACGCCTTCCGCGAAAGCAATGGCGAAGGCATGGTCCAGCCCACGAACCCGTCCGGGGCGGCGAAAGCCGAAGTGGGACGAAAATCGATCAAGTGCGGGTTCGAATCCCGCCAGCGGCAATCTGCTGAATGCGAAGATGAACGACGGCTTCTACGCTGATGTTCGAGACGTGGCCAAGTGGAGCAGGGCAGTGCAACTCTGCTCCGACCACGGGTTCGATCGAATTGTCTATGTCGGCATGGTTACGAAGGCGATGTCGTGGGAGACGCTGACACGCACCGCTGGGTTCTCGCGGCCAGATGTCATTGCGTTTTTCGACCGGGAGCGAGCAGCAATCGCCCATGGTGAGGCGCGCCGTGCCGACCGCATCTGTGCGCTCCCCAAATACCTTGGGGACGGCTACGGGATGCGCCTCGGAATGCAGGCCGTCCTCGACGAGTTCACCGGATCAGAAGCGAATCGCAAGGCCTACTTTGCCCAAGTGGTCCGCCTTCTGCCTGAAGTCAGCGCTCCAGCGCTTGTGGTGGTGGACCCGGATAACGGAATTGGGGTGGCTCGGGGTCCGAAGCGCCGCTCGCGTCAGATTCGGCGCAGCGAGTTCTGCCAAGTTGCTGCCGCGCTCCCGGCCGGATCAGCTATTATGCTGGTCCAGTTCGATCTAAGGAGCGCTGACTGGCAAAGTGGCGGTGCGTTGGACTGGCTTCAGAACTGCCTATCGCCGGTGCAAGTGTTCCACGATGATCCCGGCCTGACGCACTACGTCTACCTGAAGAACTGATTCCTAAACCAGCGCCCCACTCTGCGCCCCACACAGCCTCATCTCTGGCCGATTTCGCCAAACCCGCTGATTAGAGGTGATTTAAAATCCTCCAAGTGTGGGTTCGAATCCCACCGGGGACATTGCCGGCCGGCCGCGGGCGGCTCGATCGGTTGGTGTCGGCACGTCACTTACGTCGCCGACGTTTCCGCCGGGTCGACCGACGGCGTCCTGGCGGCGCCGCGCGTGTCGTCGCGGAAGAGCAGGAAGAAGACGACGGTGACGACGGCGGCGAAGATGGCGCCGAACATCCAGATGTCCTTCCACTGCACCAGCGCGTTCGCCTGGTGGCTCAGCGCGTTGGCCTGGTCGATCAGTGGCTTGGCGATGGCGGCGTCGGCCGCGGCGTTCGCCTGCTTCATCAGCGCGGCCGACTGGTCGGATAGCGCCGTCGCCGTCTCCGGCGTGTTGGCGTCGCGGAGTCGCTGGGCGACCTGCGCGCCGATGAGCATCCCCAGCCCCTGCGTCACCAGCACCAGGAATCCCTGCGCCTGCGCGCGGATGCGGGGGCCGGCCTTCTTCTCGGTGTAGATGAAGCCCGTGACGAAGAAGAAGTCGTAGCAGATGCCGTGCAGCAGGATGCCGGCCAGCACCATCCACCGCACCTGCGCGTCGGCCGCGGCGGCGAAGAGCCCGTAGCGCGCCACCCACGCGAGCATCCCCACCAGCAGCATGTACTTCACCCCCAGGCGGGCGAAGAACAGCGGCATGACCACCATGAACAGCACCTCGGACATCTGCCCGAACGACATGCGCGATCCCGGATCGGCGAAGCCGACCGCGTCCACGAACACCGCCGCCAGCTGGTAGTAGAACGCCAGCGGGATGCAGAGCAGGAACGAGCAGGCGATGAAGACCGCGAACGACCGCGAGCGCATCAGCGACAGCGAGTCGAGCCCCAAAATTGCCCGCGCCGAGACCGGCTGCCCCTTCGCCGGCGGCGGCGTGTGCGGGAGGAAGAAGCTGAAGACCCCCAGCGCCACCGCGGCCGCGCCGGTCACGTAAAACTGCGTCGCCAGCTTATCGGCATGCAGCAGCCCGCTGACGAGCAGGTTGGCCACGATCCAACCGAGCGTGCCGAACACGCGGACCAGCGGGAACTGCTTCTCGGGGTTGCTCATCGCGTTGAACGCGACGGTGTTGGTCAGCCCCAGCGTCGGCATGTACGCGAGCATGTGCACGCCGAGCACGAGGATGAACAGCAGTGAGTTCTGCGCCTGCCCCACCGCCGCCGCGACGAACATCGACGCGCCCGCGATGAGCTGGAGCACGCCGAGGACCTTCTCCGACGGGAAGAAGCGGTCGGCCACCATCCCGAGGAAGAACGGCGAGACGATCGCGGCGATCGGCCCGACGGTATACGCCCAGCCGGTCGCCTCCTTCATGCCGTTGGCGCCCATGAAGTTGGCGACGGTGACGTACCACGCGCCCCAGATGAAGAACTGGAGGAACATCATGATCGAGAGCCGGACGGTCCCGCCGGAGCGGCCGCCGTCGAGGGCCGCGCCCGCGGAGTCGAGAGAGGTGCTGGTCATAGGGGGCAGATACTAAGGAACGCGAACAGCCGTTACCACTTCCCGCACCCCAGAGATCGGATTGAATCGCGGAGGCACGGAGGACACTGAGGACGCGAAGAGCATGAACCACGAATGAACACGAATGGCAAAGGGAGGCAGCGCAAGCTGAAAGGCACGATGGCGGCCAAGTTTCATCTGCCTTTATTCGTGTCCATTCGTGTTCATTCGTGGTTCAAAATCTTCTTCTTCGCTCCCGCGCCTCACACCCCCGCGCCCGCGCCGGCCATGCGGAGGGCGCGGATGGCGACGTCGAAGGCGGCCTGGGGCTTGGCGATCCGGCGGGCGTTGTCCTTGATCTGTTGCAGCCGCTTCGGCTCCGTCACCAGCGCGTCCAGCTTCATCGCCAGCGTCGGCAGGTTGTTGATCTTGATCGCGGCGCCGTTCTCCAGCAGGTAGTCGCTGTTGCGGCTCTCCTGGCCCGGGATGGGGTTGACCACGCACATGGCCGCCCCGCGCGCCAGCGTCTCGGACGTGGTCAGCCCGCCCGGCTTGGAGACCACCACGTCCGCCACCGTCATCAGCTCGTCGATCTGATCGGTGAAGCCGAGCACCTTGACCTGGTGCCGTTTCGGAAGATCTGAAAGCGCCGCCTCGAGCTTCTTCTTCGCCCCCGCATTTTTGCCGGTGACGACGATCAATTCGACGCCCGTCTTCATGTCGAGGATGCCGCGGAAGATCTGCTCGATCGGCCCGACGCCGAACCCGCCGGCCAGTTGCAGCACCACCGGGCGCTTCCCCTCGATCCCCTGCCGCTTCAGGCAGTCGGCGCGGTTCTTCGGCTTGGCGAAGACCGGGTGGATCGGAATGCCGGTGACGCTGACATCTTCCAACGCCACGCCCCAGTGATGCAGGTAGGCGGCCCCCTCGTCGGTCGCGGTGGTGTAGTGGTCGCACGGGCGGTTGACCCACAGACGGTGGGTTTCGAAGTCGGTCGTCACCGTCATCTGCGGGGTCCGGATCGCGCGCTTCTTCCGCAGCGACGCGACGATCGACGCCGGGAGGAAGTGCGTGTTGACCACCACGTCCCACGGCTGCTGGCCGCGGCGCTCGAGCAGCGCGGACAGCTCCGAGAGATTCAGCTCCTCGACCAGCAGGCGCAGGCGGTCGCGCTTGGAATCGGGGCTGCGCGGCTTGTCGAGGTGGTCGTAGAAGAACCCCAGCACGTGCGGCGCCTTGTTGACCAGGTCGAGGTAGGCCTCTCCGTAGATCTTGCGGAACGCGGCGTTCGTCAGGGTGAGGACGTCCACGTTGCGAACGGTCGCGTCGTCGCCGGCGGTCTCGCGCAGCGCTAGTTCCACCGCCTGCGCGGCGCGGACGTGGCCGGCACCGACCGACGCCGACAGGATCAGGATGCGTGCGGGCATGGCGGGCGAAGGTAGGGGAAGCCGCGCGCAGAGAAAAGCCCGCGGGGGTCGTCCGCGGGCTTCCCTGCCGATCCGATGGCGCGTTCGCCCGCGCGCGGGGCCGGCGTTGCCGGCGCGCCCGCGGGCGTTAAGCGGTCGTTCAGTGATGGGTGGCGCCGGTATCGGTGACGGCGCCGTGCGAGGCGTGGGCCGGATCGCGCGAGGTCGCGAAGCCAAAGTACGCCGCCGCCGCCGCGATCGCCGCGTGCAGCCACACGTCATGACCGTGCAGCGGCACCATGCCGAACATCGTGTTGAAGTTCGGGATCAGGCCCATGATGGCGAGCAGGCCGTAGATGATAGCGGTGGCGCGGGCGTAAGTGCGGCTGGCGTCCCAGCGGCGATAAGCGATCACGCCCCAGGCGCCGAACGCCAGGTGCACCAGGTTGTGCATCGTATTGACCGGGAAGAGCCCCAGCAGGCGGCCGTGGTCGGCGTGCGAACCGACATCGGTCGTGCCGGTTGGCATGTCGTGCGTGACCAGGCCGGGGATGAAGCCCATGACGCCGATGAGGAGGAACATGATGCCCAGGATGAGCGCGAAGTAACGAGTGTTCATAGAAGGTGCTCCGCAATGGTTGAGCCCGCCGTCGGGCACCGCTGGACACGCGGCGCGGGCGGACCGGCCGACGTGTAACAATTGCGGTGCCAGCGGCGTCCCTCAGCGGCAGACGCGCGCCCGCCGCGGGCGCGGGCGCTGCTTTGCTCCCTCGGCTTCCCGCGGGTAAAGTGCCGCGCGGGGGCAGGGACTGGCGTCCGTCGCCCGTCGCATCGGGTTTTTCGTACCACTCAACCCCGTTTGGAGGGCTCGCTCGTGATCAGCCGGTTTGTCTCCTTCGTCGCCCGCAAGGCCTCCCCGTCCTCTTCCCCGTCCTCCTCGCTTACCCCGTCGGCCCAGCACCCGGCGCCACTGGCGCGGATGGAGCGGTTCGAGGGCCGCGCGCTCATGCACGCGGCGGTGACCAGCGTCTTCGCCGACAACCGCGGCGAGGTGCAGATCACCTTCAACGAGGCGCTGGACCCCAAGACGGTCAACACCCGCAGCGTCTTCGTCCACCTGCCCGGCGCCGACCAGGCGTTCGGCACCGCCGACGACCAGAAGATCACCGGGCGGGTGAAGCTCACCGCCGGCAACCGCCGAATCTGGTACCGCCCCGCCGAGAAGGTCCCCTTCGCCGCCGGCTCGAGCTACTCGATCAAGGTCAGCGGCAAGCTGGTGGAGGCGGCCGACGGCGACCGCATCGACGGGGAGTTCAACGGCGCGGGCGCGACCAGCGGCAACGGCACGCCGGGCGGCGACTACCTCGTCCTGTCCAAGCGCAACAAGACCACGCAGATCGCGCGCTTCAGCACCCTCGCCGGCAACATGGACGTCCGACTGTTCACCAACCAGACGCCGAAGAACGTCGCCAACTTCCTCGACTACGTGAACGCCGGCGACTACGACAACATCTTCATCCAGCGCAACGTGCCGGGGTTCATCTGGCAGACCGGCGGGTACAACATCACCCCGGCGAACGCCATCGGTGGCGTGACGGCGCGCACCCCGGTGGAGAACGAGCCGCACATCACCCACAACACCCGCGGCACGATCGCGCTGGCGCGGCCGGACCTGCCGAACGTCCCCCCGTCGGGCGACCGCGGCTCCAACCAGTTCTTCTTCAACGTCAGCGACAACAGTTCGGGCAAGCCGAACGACCTGGACAACCAGAACGGCGGGTTCACCGCCTTCGGCGAGGTGACCAGCGCCTCGGGGCTGGCGGTGATGGACGCGCTGGCGGCGTACCCCACCGTCGACGCCAGCGGCGGCGATCCGAACAGCCCCTTCAGCGACCTGGCGGTGCAGAACAGCTCCGTCACCGTCCAGCAGGCCGACCAGAACCCGCAAGGATCGCTGGTGACCATCCGCCGCATCGCCGTCCGCAACACGATCGTCGCGTGGGTGTGACGGGCGCCGGATGCTGAAAGATTGAAGATTGGAACTTGAGCGGCGGCCGCCGGAAGCCGTTCAAGCTTTCAATCGTCAATCGTCATCCCCCGTGGCGCCCCGCCCGCTTCCGCAGAAAAATCGATCCCACCCGCGGCCCGTCATCCGACGCGCCGCGTTTCATTGTCGGCGGCGCGCCTAGCATCGGGCAAGGTTGGAGGAGTACCGCCCGGCAGGATGCCTATGCCACGCCAGCCCATCGCCGCCACGACCGGCCGCCCGCGGCTGATCCCTTCCAACGCCCCGCAGTTCGGGCTCGTCTGCATCACGCACTCGCAGGACTGCCGCTTCCGCACGATCACGCGCAGCCGCTACCTGTCGCTCGGCGAGCCGGAGCGCGAGCGGGCACTGCGCGAGCTGTACTGGGACAACCTCGCCCGGCTGCACTGGACGCTGACGTTCTGCGACCGCCACCAGATCCGCCTGTACCGCGCGACGTCGTCGCTGTTCCCGCTGAGCGACGAGCCGCTCGGCGAAGCGATCCTGCGCTCGATGGCCGCGAACTTGTCGTCGGTCGGGCGGCGGGCAAAGCGGCTTGGCGTCCGCGTGCTGCTCCACCCGGACCAGTTCGTGGTCCTCAACTCCGAGAGCGAGAAGGTCGCCGCCACCAGTGTCGTCATCCTCCAGAAGCACGCCCTGGCGATGGACCTGATGGGGCTGCCGCGGTCGGCGTGGTCGCCGCTGATCGTCCACGGCGGCAAGGGCGGGCGCGGCGACGCACTGGTCCAGGCGATCGCCCGGCTGCCGGAAAACGTCCGCTCGCGGCTGGCGCTGGAGAACGACGAGTACGCCTTCTCCGCCGCCGAGATCCTCGACATCTGCCGGCGGGCGAAGGTGCCGATGATCTTCGACGCCCACCACCACGCGGTGATGGAAAAGCTCGACAGCTACGAGCACGCCAGCGTGAAGAAGTTCACCCGCGCCGCCCGCACCACCTGGCGGCGGCCGGACTGGCAGATCGTTCACCTTTCCAACGGCGAGAGCGCGTTCCATGACCGCGTCCACAGCGACTTCATCACCCGCGTCCCCAGCGCCTACGCCAAGGTGCAATGGATCGAGGTCGAGGCCAAGGGGAAGGAAGCCGCCATCGAACGCCTCAGGCAGGAGTGGCCGGGGGAGGGATGAAGCCGGGGAGCCTGAACGGGTGACAAGGTGAGAGCGCTTCCGAAAAGCGCCTGTCGCACGCCGTCACCGTCTCTCCCGTTCACCCCGTCGCGCTCATCTGCGCATAATGCACTCGATGACGGCAGCGGCTACCGAAGCAATCCCCTACGGGACCGAGAGCGTGCGCACCGAGCCGCCCGGGATCATCGCGGCCATTGGGTTTGCCAGCGCGGTGGTGGCGGTGTTGACGATCGCGATGTGCGCGTGGTCGGCGACGCGGGCGTACTACACGGCGCCGCCAGCGGCGAAGCGGGCGGCGACGGTCGCGCAGGCGCAGGCGCGTGCTTCCACCGGACCGCCTGCGCGGGTGACCGTCGAGCAGGGGGACGCGATCGTTGACGGGATCGGGCTGCTCATCCCGCTGACGTCGAAGCATCGCGAGGTGATCAAGAAGATGCTGGTGTCGGCCGAGGGCCGGATCGAGGTGCGGACGCCGCCGGAACCGACCGCCGCCAAGATCGCCGCCGCCGCCAGCGACTCCGGGAGGCTGTTCGGCGAAGAGGGACACTACGCGCAGGTCGGACAGGTGCGCGTGGAGGTGGCGGGTGAACGCGTTTCCCTCTCGGGCGTGCCGGCGAGCGGGGCGAAAGTGACCTCGTACGGGGCCGGGTCGTCGATGAGCGTCGAGCAGCCGTCCGGCGGCTTCTGGTCCTTCGAGCCCGCGCCGCCGCCGCCGGTGACCCAGCCGACGTTGCCGTTGGCCGCGGCTCCCCCGCCGCCGCCGACGCTGCGCGAGCAGCTCAACGACCTCGCGCCGCGGCTGCCGTACTACGGCGACGCGATCGTCTCGTCGCTGCTGGCCGCCCTGCTGCTCGCCGGCGCGGTTGGGCTGCTGCACTACAGCCGGCGCGGGCGGCTGCTCCACCTGGTCTGGGCGTGGGTCAAGCTCCCGCTGGCGCTGGGGGCGGCGGCGGCGTACTTCTGGCTGACGATGGGCGGCAAATTCCAGCTCCCCACCGGCGTGACGCCGTGGACGCAGTTCATCCTCGCCCACCCGGAATTCTGCGCCTCGCTGCTGATCGCGCTCTACGCGGTGCTGGTGCTGATCCTGCTGAACGTCCCGCCGGTGCGGCGGTACTTTCATCAGATCCCCAGCAGGTCGCTGTAGCTGAGGGCAACGCGGTCCGCCTGCTGGATGCCGAGCCGTTCCGTCAATGACCGGAGGCGCTGGCGCGACACGGCTTCGTCGGCGGAGTCGGAGACGACCGCCTCGAACTCAAGGAAGGTGCCAAGGCCGGCGACGTCGTCGAGGTGGATGCGGACGTTGTGCCACAGGAGCAACTCGCGGCGCTTCCGCACTTCGCCGCGGACGCCAAGGGCGCGGGTGAGGGCAGCCTTGGTCTCCGCGGGCGCGGGGGTGGGAAGGACGTAGTAATCGCTGCCGCGGTCGGCCGGGTCGTTGGGGCGGGCGTACCAGATCAGCTCCGCCGGCCTGCCGTCGGTCTCGCGGAGCTTGAGCCGGCCATTGGGGACTCGGAAATAGGTGTCGCACTGGACGAGCAGGCCCGCCCGTTCCGCGCCCGCCTCCAGGGCCGCACGGGCGGCGCGGGCGAGGTCGCGGCAGCGCGCCTTCAGCTCGATGTTCCGTTTGGCCTGCAAGGTGAATTGCTCCTTCGCGTTCGCCCCGGGGGCGAAGATGGCCGATAATGACCGATAACGCCCGTGGCCACCCGAACACCCATCCCGATGATCCCGCCCGCGCCCGCGCCACCGGTTCGGGCAAAGGTGAGCGGCGGCGCCTACGCCGCGCCCCGCCGGAGCTTCGTCGCCTGGTGGGGCGCGACGAGCCTCACGTTCGCGGTCCTCGCCGCGTCGTTCCTGCCGACGGCGCTGCTCGGGGGCGGGAACTGGGCCGGCACCATCGAGGCGGTCACGCCGCTCTGGGCCATCTGCTGCCTCGTCGGCGTCGTCTGCGGCATCCGCGGGATTGAGAAGCAGCGGCGGATCGACGTCGGCCGACGGTGGCTAATCGCTTTCGCCGGCCTGATCGTCTCGTTGCTGGCGTTCGTGGCGCTGACCATTATCGCCATCTTCGGCAACGGCTGAGGCGCCTGACGACGTGCCGATCCCCCGCCGCCGCCCCCGCCAAGTGCTTTACCCGTCCAGCTCCTTCAGCTTCTCGGCCAGCAGCTTGGCGCGGCGCTCACCGGCGGCGTCGAGCCAATTTGCCAGCGCCTGCGCCTGATCCGGCTCCAGCAGTTCCACCAGCTCGGCCAGCGTTGCGCTGAATCGCTTGAGGGACGCGGCGAGGTTGTCGCGGTTGTCCTGAAGGATGTCGCGCCAGAGCGAGCCGTCGCCGCCGGCGATGCGAGTGGTGTCGAGGAATCCCTTGCCCGCCAGCGCCAGGGCCGGGTCCTGCTGCATCGCCACCAGCGCCGCGGCGACGGCGTGGGGGAGGTGGCTGACGTCGCACACGAGCCGGTCGTGCTCCTCCGGCGAGAGGCGGACGACGTTCATGCCCAGCGATCGCCAGAACCCCTCGACGGCCTGCAGTGCTGCGGCGTCGGTGCGGTCGCTGGGGGTCACGATGCAGCGGGCGCCTTGAAAGAGGTCGGTCCGCGCGAACTCGACGCCCCGCTTCTCGCTGCCGGCCATCGGATGGCTGCCGACGAAGGCGCCCCGGCCCGGCGTCAGCACCGCCTCCGCCGCCCGCACCACCGACCGCTTCGTGCTGCCGACGTCGGTGACGACCGCCTTGGCAGACAGGGCTGGCGCAAGCTGTTGCAGCAAGCTGGGAAAGATAGCGACGGGCGTGCAAAGGATGACCAGATCCGCCCCCTCGGCAGCGGCCGTCGGGCTCGTGAAGCTTTGGTCAATCGCCCCGATACCACGGGCATGATCCAGCGTGCTCTGCCGGTGCCCGTAGCCGACGATCTGGCAGCCTGGGGCGACTGCCCGAAGAGCCAGCCCGATCGACCCCCCGAGCAGCCCCACCCCGAAGATCGCGACGCGCTTTACCTGCACGCCAGCGAGTGTAAGGCATCGCCCGGGGAGATTCACGACATCCGTTAAGCGTGGTAACGGCAGGATCTTACGAGCGCATTTTCCGCTCAAGCTCCGCCGGCCGCACGTCCGATAAATGGGCAGCGGGTTTGGAATCGCCGATCCGGCCACGGCCTTGATGCGTATCACGTGGGCCGCGAAAGTCATTAGGCCGGCCGGTTCTTGATGCCTCGGGGCCCGTCGCCTACCCTGTTGCTCTTCCATTTGGCATGGGTTGGGCTCGCGTGAAGCTCAGGGGGCCATTGCAAGGGAAGGCGGCCGCGGACGCGTTTGGTGATGAGCACCGGCCGAAACACTATGCCTGAAACCCTCTCTGCCGTAGCACTCACTCCCTCTTCAATGAACGTCCCCTCCTCAGCCGGTGACGCGCCCAAGCGCGCCCCGATGCGCCACGTCCTGAAGTTCGAGGAGCCGCTGGGCCGGCTGGAGCAGCAGATCCTGGAGCTGGAAGCGCTCCAAGGCGCAAAGGGAGTGGATTACACCAAGGAGCTGCGCCAGCTCCGCACCAACTACACGTCGCTGCTGCGCAAGACCTACGACAAGCTCAGCGCGTGGGAGACGGTGCAGGTCGCCCGCCACCCGCAGCGCCCGCTGTTCAAGGACTACGTCGAGATGATCTGCCGGGACTTCCGTGAGCTGCACGGCGACCGGCTGTTCGGCGACGACCCGGCGATCAAGTGCGGGCTGGCTCGCCTCGGCGGGCACAAGGTGATGCTCATCGGGCACCACAAGGGGCGCGACACCAAGGAAAAGGTCCAGTGCTACTTCGGCCTGGCCCACCCCGAGGGTTACCGCAAGGCGCTGCGCTGCATGAAGCTGGCGGAGAAGTTCGGCCTGCCGGTCGTCACCTTCATCGACACGCCGGGCGCCTATCCCGGCATCGGCGCCGAGGAGCGCGGCCAGGCGGAGTCCATCGCCCGCAGCATGTTCGAGATGAGCCGCCTGCGCACCCCCATCGTCAGCGTCGTCTGCGGTGAGGGCGGCTCCGGCGGCGCGCTGGGCATCGGCGTGGACGACCGCGTCTCCATGATGGAGTTCGCCTGGTACTCGGTCATCAGCCCCGAGGCGTGCAGCGCCATCCTGTTCAAGGGCAACGAGGGCGCCGCCCAGTTGGCGGAGAGCCTGAAGCTCACCAGCAAGGACCTCATCAAGCTGGGCGTGATCGACTCGATCGTCCCCGAGCCGCTCGGCGGGGCCCACCGCGACCCGCACTCCGCCGCCCACAACCTCGAGCAGTACGTCGCCAAGACCCTGCGCGACCTCAAGCGGTCCAAGATCGAGAACCTGCTGGAGCGGCGCTACGAGAAGTTCCGCAACCTCGGCGTGGTCGCCGAGCAATCGCGGAAGCTGAACGTGCGCTCCGCGGGATAGTCGGTCTGACGCCGCGGGGCAACGCTGCACACGCCAGCCACGCTGGGAAGCGCGGTCACGTCAAGCGCGCCTTGGCCGCTTGCCGACTCCCCTCATTTCTGATGGGGAGCTTCTGATTTGTTCCGAGCTTCGTGCTTCGTGCGTTCCCGCTGGGATTTCCGCCCGGCGGAGAGAATGTCCATCGACGCCGCGCGCCTCCCGCGCCACAATCGATTGGAGTGAGCAGGTTCGGAACCAGTCTGCGCCCGCCGTGGGTCCGGGGCCCATGGCGGTTCGGCGCGGCCCTTGTATTGGTCGGCGTGGCCGTCGCGCTCCAGCTCGCGCTTCGGGCGGTGCTCGGCGGGGGCACACCGTTCCTGCTGTTCTTCCCCGCCGTGGTCGCCGCGGCGCTGCTGGGCGGGTTCCTCGCGGGCGTGCTGGCGACGCTCGCGTCGGCCGTCGCCGCCGCCTATTTTTTCGTCGAGCCAATCGACTCCTTTCGCATCACCGCAGTCCCGGAACTCCTGAAGCTGCTGCTGTTCACCCTTGAAGGGCTGGGCATCTCGCTGGTCGCAGACGCCACCGTCCGCGCCGGCCGCAAGGGGCGCAAGTTCGAGCGGGCGGCGCTGGAGAGCGAGGCGCAGCTTCGCCTGGTGACTGACGCCCTGCCCGCGCTGGTCAGCTACGTGACCGGCGACTACCGCTACCAACTGGCCAACCGTACCTACGGCGAATGGTTCGGGCTGGAGCCCGACCGCGTGATCGGCCAGCACATGCGCGACGTGGTCGGCGAGCGGACGTTTGAACTGGTCAAGCCGTACATCGACCGCGCCCTCGCAGGCGAGCGGGCGCGGTTCGACGGGCCGGTCCCCTACGCGCTGGGCCCGCGGCACATCGAGGCCACCTACGTCCCCGACATCGGACCCGACGGCGCGGTGCGCGGCGTCATCGTCCTGGTCACCGACGTCACGGCGCGCAAGCGTGAGGAGCTGTCGGCGCGGTTTTTAGCGGACGCGGGATCGATGCTCGCCGGGTCGCTTGACTACGACGTCACGCTCGGCCGGATCGCCCGCCTGGCGGTGCCGGCGATCGGCGACTGGTGCGCCATCGACATGCTCGGCGGCGCTGGTGACGGAAACGCGGCGGGCGCACCGGGCCGCGCGGGCCTGCCGGGCGCAGAGGGCGCACCGGGCCGCGCGGACGCGGCAGGCGCGAAGCCGCGCCGTCTTGCCGTCGCCCACTCCGATCCGCAGAAGGAGCAGCTCGCCTGGGAGCTGTGGCGCAAGTTCCCCCCGCAGCCGGGCGCGCCGGGGCTGATGACCGTCCTGGCCAGCGGCAAGCCGGAGCTGTACGAGAACATCCCCGACGAGCTGCTCCGCCAGACCATCACCGATCCCGATCACCTGCGAATCATGCGCGAGCTGGGGCTGCGCAGCGCGATGATCGTTCCGCTGGTGGCGCGCGGGCGGACGCTGGGCGCGATCACGCTGGTGACGGCCGAGTCGGGGCGCACCTACGGGCAGGCGGAGTTGCAGCTCGCCGAGGAGCTCGCCCGCCGGGCGGCGCTCGCCGTCGACAACGCCCGCCTCTACGCCGACGCGCAGGAGGCCAACCGCGCCAAGGACCAGTTTCTCGCCACCGTCAGCCACGAGCTGCGCACGCCGCTCAACGCGATCCTCGGGTGGGCGCAATTACTGGCGACCGAATCCCTTGGCGCCGAGGAGGCGCGCCACGGCGTGCAGACCATCGAGCGCAACGCGGTGGCGCAGGCGCAGCTCATCGAGGATTTGCTGGACATTTCGCGCATCGTAACCGGCAAGCTGCGACTGGACGTCCGCCCGATCGAGCTGTGCCCGGTGATCGAGGCGGCAATCGACTCCGTCCGTCACGCCGCCGACGCCAAGGGCGTCGCCTTCGCCCGCGCGCTGGACTGCGGGCCGGTGCCGGTCAACGGCGACTCCGCCCGCCTCCAGCAGGTCGTCTGGAACCTGCTCTCCAACGCGATCAAGTTCACGCCCGACGGAGGCCTTGTCCAACTGCGGCTGGAGCGGCGCGAGGCGTTCGCGGTGCTGACGGTGGCGGACAACGGCCCCGGCGTCCAGCCGGAGTTCCTGCCGCACGTCTTCGACCGCTTCCGCCAGGCCGACAGCAGCTCCACGCGCCGCCACGGCGGGCTGGGGCTGGGGCTCTCCATCGTCCGCCACTTGGTGGACCTGCACGGCGGGACGATTGATGCGAGGAACGCGAGCGATGGCACCGGTGCGATCTTCACCGTCCGCCTGCCGCTGGCCGTGCCACACGTCGCGGGCAACTCCATGGGCGGCGGCGGCGGCGGCGGCGGCGGCGGCCGCGGGCATTCCGATTCACGCCCGCCCACGCTTACGAGCGCCGCTACGATTCCCGCGGCGCCTATTGGCAGTCACCCGCACCGCGTCGACGGCGCCGCCGACGGTGACGGCGGCGGCGATCTCGCGGCGCTGGACGGCGTGCGCGTGCTGGTCGTGGACGACGAGCCGGACGCGCTCGACCTGGTCGCGCGCGTGCTGCGCCGCAGCCGAGCCGAGGTGACGGTCGCGTGCTCCGCCGCCGACGCGCTGGCGGCCATCCGTGCGTCGCGCCCGGACGTGCTGCTGAGCGACATCGCCATGCCCGGGCAGGACGGCTACGACCTGATCCGCCAGGTCCGCGAGATGGAGCGTGCCCGGGCCGACGGCAACGGAAGCGGCGCAGGCGGCGCGGCGGGCGCTGCGCCGCCACTCCCGGCCGCGGCGCTGACCGCCTTCGCGCGCGGCGAGGACCGCCGCCGCGCCCTCTCCGCGGGCTTCCAGCGGCACGTCGCCAAGCCGGTCGCACCCGCCGAGCTCACCGCCGTCGTCGCCGCCCTCGCCGGGCGAGAGCCACAGCAGAATGTTTAGCCACCGATGGGGCACCGATGGACACCGATGAAGTAAAGGTGAAGGATGAAGGATGAAGGATGAAAGCCGCGCGCCTCCGACTTCATCCTTCATCCTTCATCCTTCCGCCTTCATCCTCGCCTTCATCCCTCCTCTCCATCGGTGCCGCATCGGCGGCTAGCGCCTCCAATCTGTGGCTAACGCCGTGATCCGCGTAGAATCGCCGCTCGCGTGACGCCCGCACGACCCGTGATTGGCGGCCGGCTTGGCCGCTCGCTCAGCCGTCCGCCCGCGCGAGCGGCGCTGCGGATCGCCGTCGGCTACGCGCTGTTCGGCGCGGCGTGGATCTTCTTCTCCGACGCCGTCGTCGCCCGCCTGCTCGGGCACGACCTCGCGCGTCACCACCACGTGCAGACGCTCAAGGGGTGGGGGTTCGTCATCGCCACCGCGGTGATGCTCTACGTGCTGATCCGCCGCACGTTCACCGTCGTGCGCTCCGCCGAGCGCGCGCGGCTGGAGAGCGAGGCGCGGACCGAGCTGCTGGTCGAGCGCGTGCGCGATTACGCGATCTTCACCCTGGATCCGGCCGGCAACGTGACGAGCTGGAACCGCGGCGCGCAGCAGATCACCGACTGGCGCGAGGAGGAGATCGTCGGCCGGCCGTACGCGACGTTCTTCCGCCCCGCCGACGCCGCCGCGGGCGAGCCGCAGCGGATGCTCGCCGCCGCCGCCGCCAGCGGCTGGGCCGAGAGCGACGAGTCGATCCGCGTCCGCCAGGACGCCTCTGAGTTCTGGGCCAGCACCCTCGTCACCGCCCTGCATGAGGAAGCGGCTCGGCACGGCAACGCCACCGCCACCGTCCCCGCCATCACCCCAACCGCCGCCACCCCCGCCGCCGGCCACGCCACCACCACCGCTGGCGCCGCCGTCCCCGCCGCGCGGTCGCTCCCCGTCAGCGGCTTCCTCGTGGTGCTGCGCGACGTCACCGAGTTTCGCCGCGCCCGCGACGCGCTGCGGCAGGCGAACCAGACGCTGGCGACGGTCATCGGCAGCTCCCCGCTGGCGATCGTGACGCTCGACACCGCCGGCAACGTCACGAGTTGGAACGCGGCGGCGGAGAAGCTATACGGCTGGAGCGCCGCCGAGGTGATCGGCCGGCCGCCGCCGATCATCCCGCCCGAGCGGCTGGCCCACTTCCACGAGAACACCCGCCGCCTCGCTGCCGGCGAGGGTCTCTCCGCCGTCGACGTGCAGGGCATCCGCAAGGACGGCTCTCGGGTGGACGTCGCCCTCTGGGCCGCCCCGCTCACCGACGTCGCGTCGGGCGGCAGGATCGTCGGCAACGTCCGCCTCTACGCTGACGTCACGCAGCGCAAGGCGGCCGAGGCGGAGATCCTTCGCTGGAGCGAGACGCTCGAGCGCCGCGTGAAGGAGCGCACCGCGCGGCTGGAGGAAGCAAACGAGGAGCTGGCAGCGTTCAGCTACACCGTCTCGCACGACCTGCGGATCCCGCTGCGCAGCCTCCAGCAACTGGCCGGCGACCTGCTGCGCAAGCACGGCGACGCGCTGCCGGACGACGGGCGCGCCGACGCGCTGCGGATCGTCGGGGCGGCGGCGCGGATGGAGCGGCACATCGAGGAGCTGCTGGAGTTCAGCCGCGTCAGCCGCGGCGAGCTGCGCCTCGAGCCGGTCAGCCTGGTCCTGATCGTCCACGAACTGCTCGGCCGCCTCGAGCGCGACCCGCTGTTCGCCAGCGCCCAGGTGAGCGTGCACGAGCCGCTGGGGTGGGTGCTGGCCCACCGCCTGACGCTCCAGCAGGTGATCCTGAATTTGCTCGTCAACGCCATCACCTTCGTCGCCCCCGGCACCCGGCCGGTGGTCAACATCAGCGCCCGCCCCCTCGCCGCGGGCGAGCGATCCGCGACCGAGCGATCAGCAGATGCCGGCGCTGCCGCAACCTCCGAAGCGGGCGAGCGCACGAGTGCGAGCGCGGCGGGCGGCCGAGGCAGCGGTGCGCCGTCTGGCGCGGGCGCGGGCGCGGCGTGGCTCCGCCTGTGCATCGAGGACAACGGCATCGGCATCTCCCACGAGGACCGCGAGCGCGTCTTCCACGTCTTCGAGCGCCTCCCCGCCGCCGAGCGCTACCCCGGCCTGGGCGTCGGCCTGACCGTCGCCCGCCGCGGCGTCGAGCGCATGGGCGGCCGAATCACCGTCGAACCGGCGGACGGCGGCGGCACCCGCTTCTGCATCGATCTGCCGCGCGCGTCGCAGGGGAGTTGAAACACGGAGGCACGGAGAGCACGGAGAGGAGCAGACGAGGAAGAGCAGGATGACGAAGCACAGGAATGCAGGCGGCAGTACCGGTTCTAAACACTGCTTCTTCATCCGTGTCCATTCGTGACCATTCGTGGGCAATCCTCTTCCCTCCGTGTCCTCCGTGCCTCCGTGTTTCAACTTCTCTCACCCCCGCGCCTATAATCCCCCGACGCCCATGGCCTCACACACGCAGTCGATCCAGAACCTCATGAACGAGCTGTCGCGCCTGCCCGGCATCGGCGCGCGCAGCGCGGAGCGCATCGCCTTCCACCTGCTCAAGCAGCGGCCGGAAGAGGCGCTGCGCCTGGCCGACGCCATCCGCGACGTGAAGTCGCGCATCAAGCACTGCTCGACCTGCTACAACCTGACCGAGTCCGACCCCTGCGGCATCTGCGCCAACCCCGCGCGCGACCACGCCGTCGTCGCCGTCGTCGAGCAGCCGAAGGACCTGCTCGCCCTGGAGGCGACGGGCCTCTACCAGGGCGTCTACCACGTCCTGCTCGGCCGGATCGCGCCGCTGGAGGGGATCAACCCGGAGGACCTGACCGTCGACGCCCTGGCCCGCCGCCTGGAGTCCGGCAACGTGCGCGAGGTGATCATGGCCACCAACCCCACCATGGAGGGCGACACCACCGCCCTGCACCTCCAGTCGGTCATCGCCCGCCACCCCAACGTCTCGGTCACCCGCCTCGCCCGCGGCCTGGCCACCGGCAGCAACATCGAGTACGCGAACCGCAACGTGCTCGCCGACGCGATCAGCGGGAGGCAGAGGATGTAAGCGGAGAGCGACGGAGCGACGAAGCGACGAAGGGGAAGAAAGAAGGCACGGAGGCACTGAGGGAGTGAAAAGGGTCCAGGCAGAGCGTCAAGTCGCTCCCCGCCGTGTTCCCTTCACCCTAATTCATCTTCCCCGTGGCATGGGCACCCTGCTGATGGTGCGTGTACGCACGCACGTGTGGCGCAGCCGAACATCAATCGCCGCGGCCAGCGGACTCGATTGGGAGGCAATGTTGAATAGCGAACGCCGAATGCGCCGTGGCGGAGAAGGACGCGCGGACCAAATTGACCTTCTTCGAGGTCTATGCCGTTGACGCCGCGTACGGCGCGCGCATCGTCTCCCCTTCACGCCAGGAAATACTTCGAGACGACCAAAGACATGATCACGTCCCGCAGGTTGATCGAAACGATGCCCATTCAGCCCAGCGCGAAGTCGCCGAGGTGAGGCGCCGGACGCGCGCGGCGGCGGCGGGCGGTGACGTTGCGGGGATGTCGGCAACCGCATGGCCCACGACGTGAGGGTAGGCGTTGCGCGGTAAGATCAGGGGCCCGACCGCGTGGCCGCTCGCGAGGGCGGGGGTGCATGGTGGCGCTGATGCGTTCAAAGGCTTCATTGATGCTGCAAATCGTCAACCGCGTGTGCTACACGATCGCCATCGTCTGCATCGTCGCCGGCGTCGCGTACGGCCTGACGCTCATCTGGGGGGACCACTGGCGCAAGGACGCGTGGAGGGGCCTGGCCAGCCTGTCGGTCGTCTTCCTCGGCGCGGTGCTGACGCTGAGCGTGAACCAGATCATGCTGCGCAACCGCGGGTCGGACGACGCCTGACCGGCCGGCGCGGGACGCGGGGGGCGCGGGGACGTCGCGTCGCTAGGGCTCGGAACTCTTGCGGGCCTTGGCCTTGTCCGAGAGCTGGCTGAGCACGTCCGGCACGAGCCGCTCGCTGAAGCCGGCGAGGAAGCACCAGATATAGAGTTTGGCGGCGTCGGGCGGTGATTGCGGCTCGGCGGGAAAATTCCTTTGCCCTTTCGGTACTTCGCTCTTGGGTACGAACTGCGGGACCAGTGTCTCCGAAACGTTACCCACTCCAGACATGAGGACGAAATAGACCACGAAGGCCGCGATGGCACCCTGCACCGCGGACATGAACGGCGTGAGAAACCAAGCGATCCTGCGCGCCGTGCCGGAGGAGCCATCGAAGAGGTCTCCCTTGATCGGGATCGAGAACAGTCGGGTGATCAGGCTGAAGAAGCTGCCGAACAAGCCGACGATCGGAACGAGCACCATGGCCTTCACGTAATGATCGGGCTTGTGAAACCAGAAGACCCACAGCGTGAAACCGACGGCCGCGGTGAGGACGAGGGTGATGCAAGCAAAGTAGGCGCGGACGCCTTCGATGCGGCGGCGACCCAGACGCAGGCGCTGGACTTCTCCCAGCAGGTAAACGGTGTCGGCCAGAACCCGCGCCTTCCTTTCCGCCTCGGCCGCATTGGCGTCGTCCGGGTCGGGCGGCTTGCTGTTGATGTAGGCCTCGTACAGGTCGCCCGTTGCCAGCCGCTTGAACTCCTGCCGTAGTCGCCAGTTCCAGCGTGAGAGACTGTGCCCCGACAGCGCTGGCACCAGCACCGCCTCGATCTCTGCCAGGCCGAACCAGCTAGCGCGGTCGTGGTAGTGCCCGTGGCGGCGGAGGAGTTCCTCAAGCTTGGCCCGCGCCTCGGCACTGGCGCCGTCGGGGGCGTTCGGAAGGTGCTCGATCTCGAGCCGGAGTTGCTGCAACATCAGTCGGCGCGCGTCGACCTCGTCCCGTCCGCCCAGGAGTCCCTCGACCAGCTCGCCCAGCGGCGCCACGATTCTGCGCACCAGCCGCCGCGCCGCCATCCCGACAGGCGGACCTTCGGCGTCTGGGCTGCCTTTGGTCGCCGCCGGAGTGCCCGGGGCGCGCGATGGCGCGCAGCCGCCGACGGTCGTTGTCGGCGCTCCGGTTTCGCCTGTCTCTGCCTGCCTCTCCTGTTCACCAGTGACGTGATCCTGCGCCATATGTGTCCCCTGCTCGACGGGAGCGGTTGATGTGCACGGGACGGCGCGCGCGCGAGGCGGGGTGCGTAAGAAGCCCCGCACAAGCCCGGTGCGCCGTCCGCGCGAAGGTTCTACAGCGCGAGCCGCACGCGAGAGAATATAAAAATTCATCCGGCCGCCGTCGCGTCCGATCGGCGTGAACCTTCCTCGCCCGCGGCGGAAGTTCACCATGACCGAACGCGGGAAGGAAGATTGAGCACGAATGGACACGAGTCGGAACGGAAGCCGCGGACCGCACTCGTTCGTGATCCGGGCTGTGAACCGGTCGCCCTTCGCGCTTCTTCCCCTCCTGCCCCTCTTCATTCGTGTTCATTCATGTCCATTCGTGGTCCAATCTCTTCGCCATTCAAGCACTCCACCAGCCCCATCCGCCCCCAGCGTATTTTCAACGCCTGCCCCGCCGGCGGTCGAAGATGGTTGCGTCCGGCGGCTTTGGCGACATCTGAACCCCCGTTGAACTGCCCCGTACCGTATGCTAGGTTCGCCGCCGCTCGGGGCAGGGAGGCTTCCGGCGTTGGCGGGGGGAACTGTCTGTTCGGGGAAGGAACTCGGTTCTACCAATGCAACTGCACGCCCTGCTGCGGCACTTCGACCCGCAGCTCACCGTTACCGGCATCCCGGCCAGCGCCGAAATCACCGGCGTGACCGATGACTCCCGCCGGGTCCAGCCCGGCTTCCTGTTCGTCGCCCGGCCGGGACAAAAGTCCGACGGCGCCCGCTTCCTGGCCGATGCCAAGGCGAAGGGGGCGGTGGCGGTGATCACGCAGACCAAGCAGCCGGGCGCCCCGCTGCCGCAGGTGGTCATCCAGGACGCGGCGCGGGCGGCGTCGGTGCTGGCGAACCTGTTCCACGGCACGCCGAGCCTGAAGATGCGTACCTTCGCCATCACCGGGACCAACGGAAAGACGACGACCGCCTACCTCGTGCGCCACCTGCTCGGCAAGGTGAGCCAGCGGTGCGGGCTGATCGGCACGGTGGAGGTGGACGACGGCCGCACCCGCCGCCCCGCCGACATGACCACGCCCGACCCGTGCGCCGTCGCCGAGACGCTGGCGACGATGCGCGACCGCGGGTGCCGGGCGGCGGTGCTCGAGGCTTCCAGCCATGCGCTGGCGCAGTCGCGGCTGGCGGGGGTCTTCTTCTCCGGCGCCGCCTTCACCAACCTGACCGGCGACCACCTCGATTACCACCAGACGATGGAGAACTACGCCTCCGCCAAGGCGCGGCTGTTCGAGACGCTGGACGCCGAGGCGGTGGCGGTGGTCAACGCCGACGACAAGTGGTCGGATCGCATGATCCAGGACTGCCCGTCGCGGATCATGCGCTTCGGCTTCAGCAAGCGCGCCGACTACCGGGCGAGCAACGTGCAGGTGACGGCGCAGGGTTCGCGCTTCCTGATGCACACGCCCGACGGCAAGGCCGAGGTGAGCATGAAGCTCATCGGCAAGCACAACATCGAGAACGCCCTGACCGCCGCCGCCCTGGTGGGCGAGAGCTGCGGGCTGACCGTGAGCCAGATGGCCGCCGGCCTGAGCGACGCCGAGGGCGCCCCCGGCCGGCTCCAATTGGTCGATGCCGGCCAGCCGTTCAGCGTGCTGGTCGATTACGCCCACAGCGACGACGCGCTGGAGAACGTGCTTTCCGCGCTCCGCCCGATCACGCAGGGGAAGCTGCGCGTGATGTTTGGCTGCGGCGGCGACCGCGACCCCTCCAAGCGCCCGCGGATGGCGAAGGTGGCGGAGAAGCTGGCGGACGTGGTCTACGTCACCAGCGACAACCCGCGCACGGAAGATCCGAACCGAATTATCGATCAGATTCGCCAGGGCCTGAGCAAGAACGGCGCGGGGAAAGCGCAGGTCGTGGTCGAGCCGGACCGCCGGGCGGCGATCGAGCGGATCATCGCCGACGCCGAGCCGAACGACGTCGTCCTGCTGGCCGGCAAGGGTCACGAGGATTACCAGATCATCGGCACGACCAAGCACCACTTCGACGACGTCGAAGAGGCGCGGCGGTGCCTTCAGGGACAGACCGCGGCGGCATGAGTGCCCGCCGGCGCCGCTCTGGCGCGGCTTGGGCGTCCGCCCGAGCGTTCGAGCGGAGCGGCGGGTATAAGCAGCGGCTGACAACGCGGCTGGTCGCCGCGATCGCTCGGGCAAGATGCCCAAGCCACGGATGGGTGCCACGCACGGAGGCGCGGGCGTTGAAACCGCTGACCATTCAACAGGTCCGCCAGGCGGTCAACGGGCGGATGCTCACGGCGCTGCCCAAGGACGCCCCGCCGCCGATCAAGTCCGTCACCAGCGATTCGAAGCAGGTCGAGGCGTTCTCGCTGTTCGTCGCCATCCGCGGCGAGCATTTTGATGGCCACGCGTTTCTCCCCGATGCCGCCGCGCGCGGGGCGTGCGCGGCGCTGGTCAGCCGGGCGCCGGAGCAGGTGCTGCCCAACCTTCACCTGATCCAGGTGGAGGACACGCGCCGGGCGATGGGCCGGCTGGCGACGTTCGTGCGCGGCAGGATGCAGTCGACGGTGATCGCCGTCGCCGGCTCCAACGGCAAGACCACCACCAAGTACCTCATCGACGCCGTCCTCTCGCCCCACCTGCGCGGGACGATCAGCCCCAAGAGCTTCAACAACGACATTGGCGTCCCGCTGGCGATCTTCCCGGCCGACCCCCAGCAGGATTACCTGGTGCTGGAGATCGGCACCAACCACCACGGCGAGGTAAAACATTTGGCGGAGATGGCGCTGCCGGACCTGGCGGTCATCACCAACGTCGGGGCCGAGCACCTCGAGGGGCTGACGGACCTCGACGGCGTGCGCGCCGAAGAGGCGAGCATCATCACCGGCCTGAACCCGAAGGGATGCTTGATCGTCAACGGCGACGATGAGCCGCTGCTGTCGCTCGTCTCGCGCTACCCGGGCCAGCGCGTGACGTTCGGTTTGAAGGAGACGAACGACCTGTTCGCCACCGACATCCACTGCGCCCCCGACGGCGTGCGCTTCAACCTCAACGGCAGCGCGCGGCGGCGGGTGTTCGTCCCCATGCTCGGCAAGCACAGCGCCTGCAACGCCCTGGCCGCCATTGCCGTCGCGCGGAAGATGGGCGTGGCGGAAGAGAAGATCATCCAGAGCCTGGCCGGCGCGACCGGGCCGGACATGCGGCTGCAACTGTCGAAGGTGAACGGCGTCACGGTGCTGAACGATGCGTATAACGCCAACCCCAACTCCACCCGCGCCGCAATCGAGACGCTGATCGCCCTGCCCAAGGGGCGCGGCGGGCGGCGCGTCGCCGTGCTGGGAGACATGCTGGAGCTGGGCTCGCACAGCGAGCGGTATCACGAGGAGATCGGGCAGCTCGCCGGCTCAAGCGGCCTTGACCTTCTCATCTGCGTGGGTAAGAAGGCCGAGCGGATCGCCGCCTCCGCCAAGGCGGTCGCGCGGGCCGCGCGTGCGGCAAGGGCCGCGGGTGAAGCGGGTGCGGGCGCGCCGAGCGAGCCGCTCCAGGTCGTGACCTACCCCGACGCCGCCGCCGCCGCCAGGGCCATCCACCGGCGCGTCCGCGGCAAGGACCTGGTCCTGCTCAAGGGCTCGCGGGGAATTGGGTTGGAGGCGGTGGCGAAGGCTATCGAGGGCGAGAAGAAGCCGGCCGGAAGGGCCGCGTCTTAACGCGCCTTTTGAACCACGAAGTCACGAAGGCACGAAGGATAACCCGACGCCACGAGCGACTCTTCGTGGCCTTGCGTCCTCGTGGTTGATCATGTTGTTTCTGCTGGTCCGCTCCTGGCAAGATTGGCTCGAATCGCACGGGCTGGGGTTCCTGCGCGTGTTCACGTTCGTCACGTTCCAGGCGACGGTCGCCATCGTCGTCAGCTTCCTCCTGTGCATCCTGTTCGGCCCCGGCGTGATTGAGTGGTTGCGGCGGAACAAGCTGGGGGACATGGCCAGCTTCGACCAGGCGGAGCTGGACCAGATCATGTCGAGCAAGCGCGGCACGCCGACGATGGGCGGGGTGCTGATCATCGCGTCGATCGCCTTCACCACGCTGCTGCTGGCGGACCTTCAGAACTTCTACGTGCTGATGGGACTCGTCGCCGTCGTCGGCTTCGGCGCGATCGGCGCGTTCGACGATTGGCTCAAGCTCACCGCCGGCCGGCGCGCGGGGAGCCGACAGGGGCTGGAGGGGCCGGAGAAACTGATCGGTCAGATCGGCCTGGCGGCGATCTTGTCCTACTTCACCTTCCGCCACGGCAGCGCGAATCCAGTGGCGCACGAGCTCTACCTGCCGTTCGTCAAGACGCCGGTGGTCGTGCTGGGGCTGGTGCCGTTCCTGCTGCTCGGCGTCGTCACCATCACCGGCTTCAGCAACGCGGTGAATTTGAGCGACGGTTTGGACGGCCTGGCCGGCGGGTGCATGGCGATCGTCAGCTTCGCCTTCATGCTGCTGGCGCTGCTCGGGGGCATCCCCGCGCTGGGGCGATTTCTGCTGCTGCCGACCGTCCCGACCAGCGACCAGATGGCCGTGCTGTGCGGCTCGATGCTCGGGGCCTGCCTGGGGTTCCTCTGGTTCAACTGCAACCCGGCCAAAGTGTTCATGGGAGATACCGGATCGCTCGCGCTCGGCGGGCTGATCGCCTACATCGCGATCGTCATCCGCCACGAGTTCACGCTCGTGCTGGTCGGCGGCATCTTCGTCGCTGAGGCGGTATCGGTCGTCATCCAGCGCTACTACTTCAAGTACACGCGCATCCGATACGGCGAGGGGCGCCGCGTCTTTTTGATGGCGCCGATCCACCACCACTTCCAGCGCAAGGGATGGACCGAGACGCAGGTGGTCGTGCGATTCTGGCTGATCGGCGCGATGCTGGCGGCGATGGCCATTGCGACCGTGAAGCTGCGATAGCCTCACCCGCGGTGCATCGCGGATCGATTGCGAATACACTCCCCCACCTATGACTCCAGCCACGAGCGGCCGCCGCGCCCCGGATCCCGTCGATGCCGCCCGGAGAAAACTTCGCGGCGGGCCCCTCGCGCGCAGCTTTTTCGGGCGCGTGCTCAACCCCAAGCAGGTGGTGCAGGCCGTGCGCCTCCAGATGGGCCGCAAGCGGCACCGGCACACGTACGATGACGCGCAGCTCGCGCTGTACGCCCAGATCCTGCCGAGCGAGTTTTTGCACTTCGGCTACTTCGATGATCCCGAGCGCAAGCCGGAGGACGTGAGCCTGAATGACCTCACGCGCGCCCAGCACCGCTACGCCGAGCTGCTGCTGGAACACGTGGTCGACCGCGCGCACCCCGCGCTGGACGTGGGCTGCGGCATGGGCGGGTTGTCGCGGATGCTGCGCGATCGCGGCTTCCCCGTGGCCGCGCTCACGCCCGACCGCCTCCAAGCCGCCCATGTGCAGCGCGTCCTGCCGGACGTGCCGGTCCTGCGCACCAAGCTGGAACGGCTCGTCCCCGAGGAGCACGCGCAGAAGTACGGCACGGTCATCACCTCCGAGTCGCTCCAGTACCTCAAGCTCGACCAGGCCCTGCCGATCATCGACAAGATCCTGCGGCCTGGCGGGAAGTGGGTGGCG
The DNA here is from genome assembly GCA_035634055.1 of Tepidisphaeraceae bacterium. Classification (GTDB taxonomy): domain Bacteria; phylum Planctomycetota; class Phycisphaerae; order Tepidisphaerales; family Tepidisphaeraceae; genus JAICTV01. Next base: position 29,387 of record DASQDR010000015.1, read on the forward strand.
TGCGACTTCTTCCACAACCGCCCGACGAGCGACCGCTCGCTGCACGTCTGGGACGAGTTCGTCGCCGGCGCGACCGGGGCGGGGTGGAAGCTGACGTACGAGCGCGACGTGACCCCGCACATCATGCCCACGCTGCGCTTCCTGCACATGTGCGCTGTCCGGCTGGGGATGCCGCTGATGCAGTTCGCCTTCCTCCGCCTGCGGCGCAAGCAGCCGGGCCTGCACCACCTGCTCACCGGCGTGTTCGAGCAGCTTGAAGGCGTCGCCGCCAGCAACATCGAGATCATCGACCCCGCCCGGTTCGCGGCCGACAAGCGGTACGTCCTGCTGGTGCTGGAGCGAGCGTAGCGGCGGCGGGTCTGCGCGCCCCCGGCCGCAGACGCCTCATGGTCGGCGCGTCCGGCGTCCGATAAGTGCCTGTACATGGACCCGTCGATCTACCGCCTGCGCCAGCGGGACATCCTCGCCCTGTGCGTGCTCGCCCTGCTCTGCCTCGGCACCATCATGGTGCAGTCGGCCTCGATGAGCGTGACCGGCGCGGTCAAGTGGCAGTGGACGCCGCTGGGCATCAAGCAGTTCGGGTTCTGCTTCGTGGCCCTGGCGACGTTCCTGCTCGTCGGGCGGACCGACTACGCACGCTTCGGGCGACCGACGCGGGTCTGGTGGAACCATCCGGCGGTCTGGCTGCTCTTGTTCACGTGCGCCCTCAACGCGCTGGTGCTCGTGCCGGGCGTCGGCATCTCCAAGAACGGCGCGCAGCGCTGGCTGCCGCTGGGGTTCACGCAGCTTCAGCCGTCGGAGCTGGCCAAGTGGTCGGCCGTGCTGTTCCTCGCCTGGTGGCTGACCACGCGCCCGTTGAACACCGATCGCTTTTTCGCCGGTTTCTTGCCGACGCTCGCGCCGATCGGCGTGATCTGCCTGCTGATCGTCATCCAGGACTTCGGCACGGCCGCCCTGATCGCCATTGCCTCGCTGACGATGCTGCTGGCCGGGCGGATCAAGCTGTGGCACCTGCTGGCGGTCGTCCCGCCGGTGCTGGGGGCGGCGGCGTGGTTCGTCATGCACAAGACGTATCGCTGGAAGCGGATGATCGCCTTCACCGACCCCTGGGCCAACCCGCAGCGCGAGGGGTACCACATGATCCAGAGCCTGCTGAGCTTCTCGACCGGCGGCGTCACCGGCAAAGGCCTGGGCAACGGCATCCAGAAGCTGGGCTACCTGCCGGAGGACACGACCGACTTCATCTTCGCCGTGATCTGCGAGGAAATTGGGTTGTTCGGAGCGCTGTTGACCGTCGCCCTCTACCTCGGGATCCTCTACGTCGCCTGGCAGGCGGTGAAGCGGAAATCTGACGACTTCGGGCGGATGCTGGCCTTCGGCATCGGCGCGATGGTGGGGTTGCAGGCGGCGATCAACATCGCCGTCGCCACCGTGAGCGTGCCCACCAAGGGCCTGTCGCTCCCGCTGATCAGCGCCGGCGGCAGCGGTCTGATTATCACCTGCGCCGCGCTGGGGTTGCTGTTGAGCGTGACGAAGTTCGATCACTCGCAGGAGGAGATGTCGCGCCCGCTGGAGCGCGCGACGGATCGGGAGCTTGGCGACGAAGCCGACGCCGCCCCCGCCGCGACCCCGTTCGACCTGATCCAGCCCGAGCCGGCCACCGTTGTTGATCCCACGCTTGCCTGAACCGACGACCATCTTCCTCGCCGGCGGCGGAACCGGCGGGCACCTGTATCCCGGCATCGCCGTCGCCGAAGCCCTGCGCCGCAGCCTGCCGGACTGCCGCCCGATCTTTCTCTGCACGCAGAAGGAGATCGACCGCGTGATCCTCGAAGCCGCCGGCTTCGAGTTCGTCCCCCAGCCGGTCGTCCCGCTGGCACGCAACATCGGCGGGCTGCTGAAATTCTGGTCGAGCTGGCGGGAAACCAAGGACCTGGTCCGCCAGAAGCTGCGCGAGCACAAGCCGGCAGCGGTGATCGGCCTGGGCGGTTACGCCGCGGGCGTCGCGGTGAAGGTGGCGGCGCTGCGTAACACCCCGACGGCGATCCTCAACCCCGACGTCATCCCTGGACGCGCCAACCAGTACCTGATGCGTTACACGCGTCACGTCTGCTGCCAGTTCCCACAGTCGGCCGAGCACGTGTCGAAGGAGCACCGGGCGAAGATCGCCGTGACCGGATGCCCGATCCGCGGCGACATCGTCAACCTCCCGCCGCGCACCGAGGCGGCGGCGCGGCTCGGGCTGGAGCCGCGCCTCAGCACACTCGTCATCACCGGCGCGTCACTCGGGGCGCAAACGATTAACGAGGCGGTGCTGGAGATGCTCCGCGACCTCAAGCTCCAGGGGTGGCAGGTCCTGCACCTGGCCGGCCGCGACCACGCGCTGAGCGTGCGCGGCGGGTACCGTGAGCTGAACCTGGAAGGCCTCGCCCGCGTGATCGACTTCACGCCCGCGATGGCGGACGTCTGGGCGGTCTCCGACCTGTGCATCTCGCGCTCCGGCGCGAGCAGTTGCGCGGAGTTAACCGCGTGCGGCGTGGGGTCGATCCTGCTCCCCTATCCGTACCACAAGGACATGCACCAGCGCGCCAACGCCAAGGTGCTGGCCGACGCAGGCGCGGCGGTGCTGGTGGACGACGAGAAGGACCGTCGCAAGAACGCCGCCAAGCTGCGCGGCGTACTGGAGTCACTGCTGTACGACGCCACCCGACGCCAGCAGATGGCCGCCGCCGCCCGCGCGCTCGGCCACCCCAACGCCGCTCAAGCCGTCGCCGCCATTGTGATGGAGATGACCGCCGCCGCGGGACGATGAGAGTTCTACGGCCCGGCCGCCGCGTGCTTAAGACTCGATCGGTGAAGAGACGAGTCGCCCACGAATCGCAACACGAATGAAAGCAGGTGTCCTCTCCCATTCGTGCCATTCGTGCGCAGCTCTTCTCCCTCCGGCGCGTTGATCCGCGCGTCCCGCGTTTCGTTGATTTTGATCTATCAAGGAGTACCATGCCGCCGTCCATGTCAACCGTCGTTCACGAGCCGCGAATGGAGTCGCGCTCGGCCAGCCGTTTCAGCGGCCGGCGGGTGCACTTTATTGGCATTGGCGGCTGCGGCATGAGCGGGCTGGCGCGCATGCTGCTCGACAAGGGCGCGACCGTCACCGGATCCGAGCCCAACCCCAATCCGCAGACCTTCGACCTCACCGCCCGCGGCGCGCGCATCAGCCGCGACCAGCACGGCGCGCTGATCGACCCGTCCACCGACCTCGTCGTCCGCACCGCGGCCGTGCCGGATTCCAACTTCGAGTATCGCGCCGCGGTCGCGCACGGGATCGAGACGATCAAGTACGCCGAGCTGCTCGGGCAGGTGATGGCCGAGGCGCACGGCGTCGCCGTCGCCGGCACCCACGGCAAGAGCACCACCACCGCGATGATCGCCTACGCCATGGAGCGCTGCGGCGCCGACCCGAGCTTCGTGGTCGGCGGCACCGTCCCGCAGCTCGGCGGCGCGGGCAGCCGGTCGGGCGCGTCGAACCTGTTCGTGGCTGAGGCGTGCGAGTTCGACCGCAGCTTCCACCACCTCCGCCCCAAGGTGGCGATCCTGACCAACATCGAGGAAGACCACCTCGACTGCTACAAGGACATCTTCCAGATCATCGAGTCGTTTCGCACCTTCGCCAACCTGGTGCCGCACGACGGCGTGATCCTGGCCAACGGGCGCGACGCCAACGTGGCGCTGGCGGTGAAGGACGTGCGGGCGCGGGTGGAGACCGTCTCGCTGGCGCCGGGCGCGACGTGGAGCACCACGCCCACCGGCCTCGGCGCCAACGGCTGCCCCACCGGCACGATCGCGCGCGACGGGAAGCCGGTGGCGACGCTGAACCTCTCGCTGGCCGGTGAGCACAACTTGTACAACGCGACCGTCGCGGTGGCCGCGTGTGCCGCGTGCGGCCTCGATCCCACCGAGGCCGCCGCCGCCCTCTCCGATTTCACCGGCGTCGACCGTCGCATGACCCTGATGGGCAGCTACAACGGCGCGCAGGTCGTCGATGATTACGGCCATCACCCCACCGAGATCCGCGCCACGCTGGGCGCCCTGCGCGAGCGTTACAACCCGCAGCGGCTGATCTGCGTCTTCCAGCCGCACCAGCACAGCCGCACGCGCTTCCTGCTGGAGGACTTCGCCGCCAGCTTCGAGCAGGCGGACGAGACGATCGTGCCGGACATTTACTTCGTCCGCGACAGCGAGACGGAGCGGCAGAAGGTCAGCAGCGCCGAACTGGTCGAGCGCATCAACCACAACGGGCACCGCGCGCTGCACCTGGCGAAGTTCGAGTGGATCGTCGACCACCTCCGCCGAAACGTCCGCGCCGGCGACCTGGTCGTCACCATGGGCGCGGGCAACGTCTGGGAGATCGGCCGAGATCTGGTGTCGTGAGGAATTGAGCCACCGATGGGGCAGCGATGAGCACCGATGGAAGAGAAGGATGACGGCTGAAGTCAGAAGGATGAATTTGAGGCTGCGTGCATTCCTTCATTCATCATTCATCCTTCCGCCTTCATCCTTGTTCTTCATCGGTGTCCATCGGTGCCTCATCGGTGGCTAAACTCTTCCGTTTGGAACCATGAAGTTGAGCAGCACCAACCTCTTTGCCGGGCTCGAGGCAATCGTCACCGAGAACGAGCCGCTGGCGCCGCACACGTGGTACAAGATCGGCGGCCCGGCGCGGTGGATGCTCCGCCCGCGGTCGGTCGAGGAGCTTCAGGAAGCGTCCAAGCGCTGCGTGGAAGACGGCGTCCCCATCTACGTGCTGGGGCTGGGCGCGAACCTGCTGGTCGGCGACCAAGGCGTCGACGGCGCGGTCTTCCGCCTCGACTCCGACCATTTCCGCCGCGTGCGCTACGACGGCACCACGTTGGAGGCGGGCGCGGGCGTCGACATGCAGAAGCTGATCGTCCGCACCATCCGCCAGGGACTGGCAGGCATCGAGTGCCTGGCTGGCATCCCCGGCACCGTTGGCGGCGGCGTGCGCATGAACGCCGGCGGCAAGTTCGGCGACATCGGCGCCGTCGTCACCAAGGTGCAGGTGATGGACGTCACCGGCCTGCTCTTCGAGCGGCACAAGGACGACCTCGTCTTCGACTACCGCTCCACCAACATCTCCGCCAAGTTCATCCTCGGCGCCACGCTCGAGCTCGAGGCCGACGACCCCGAGCGCATCATGAAGCGCACCAAGGAAATCTGGATGTACAAGCGGAACACCCAGCCGCTGAACACCAAGAACTGCGGCTGCATCTTCAAGAACCCGCGCGGGCTCAGCGCGGGCGCGCTGATCGACCAGGCCGGGCTGAAGGGGTTCAAGGTCGGCGGCGCCGAGGTGAGCGACAAGCACGCCAACTTCCTCGTCGCCCACCCGGGCTGCCGGGCCGACGACATCATGAAGCTGGTGAAGCTCATCCGCGAAAAGGTTTTCGAGAAAAACGAGATCTGGCTGGAGAGCGAAGTGCAGATCTGGCCGTGAAGGAACACGGCGGGCGAATGACGAATGACGACATCAGAATGACGAATCAATGACGAAGCTCGAATGACGAAATGCCCCTTCTGCTTCGGGCTTGGTATTCGGATTTGATTCGTCATTCTCATTTCGTCGTTCGGATTTCACGGACCTCGGCGGTTCACGGAGGAACGGGCATGCGAATCACAGTTCTCTACGGCGGTCCCAGCGCCGAGCGCGAGGTCAGCCTCGTCAGCGGCCGGGCGGTCATCGACGCGCTGCGGCAGGTCGGCCACGAGGTGTTCGCCAGCGACGTTTCTCCCACAGACCTCTCCGGCCTGGATCGCCCGGCCGACGTGATCTTTCCCGTGCTGCACGGCGCGTTCGGCGAGAGCGGCGAGCTCCAGGAGATCCTCGAGCAGCGCGGCCTGCCCTTCGTCGGCTCCGGCTCGCTCGCTTCCCGCACCGGCATGGACAAGGTTGCCACCAAGCGCGCCTGGCAGCGCGCGGGGCTGCCGACCCCCGCGTACGAAGTGATCAACCGCGCCGCCCCGGCCGCCACCATCGGCGCGCCGTGCGTCGTCAAGCCCATCGACTCCGGCAGTAGCATCGACGTGGCCATCTGTAAGTCGCAGTTCGACGCCGACGTCGCCTGCGATGCGGTGCTGCTCAATCACGAGACCGCGCTGGTGGAGCGCTTCATCGACGGCCCGGAGCTGACCGTCGGGCTGCTGGAAGAGGAGCCGCTGGACCCGATCCGCATCGTCGTGCAGCGCGAGTTCTTTGATTATGCCGCCAAGTACAAGGGGTGCGGCACCGAGCACCGCTTCGACACCGCCCTGCCGGCGTCCGTCAATGAGCGCGTGCGCGAGCTGGCGCGGGAGGCGAACCGCGTTCTGGGCTGCCGCGATCTGGCGCGGGTGGACGTGATGCTCGACAAGGACCTGGAGCCGTACCTGCTGGAGATCAACACGCTGCCCGGTTTCACGCCGACGTCGCTGCTGCCGGAGGCGGCGCAGCACCGGGGGATGTCATTTGGGGAGCTGGTGGACCGGCTCGTGCGACGGGCCCACGCCCGTGGCTGCGACAAGCGCGCGGAAGTGTTCGTCGCCGAAGGCGTTCACGTCGCGCTGCCGACGGTCGCCGTGCGCGAGACCACGCAACTCAAGCGCCGCCCGCCGGCGCGCAAGACGGCGTAGCAAGCCGCCTTCTCCCTCGCCCCGGTACGGCGGGGAGAGAGCTGCGGAGAGCGGCGAGCGGCGCGGATCAGCCAGCACCGACGCGCCGGTCACACGCACTGCGCTGCCGCGCGGTGCGATGCGCGGGTGACACGCACCGCGCTGACCCACTGCGCGACGCAACGTCAATCCGCCGGCACGCAACGGCCCTGCGCCCATTGGCGCAACCTGGCCATGCGCTCGGCCATGATCACCGACAGCGGCGGAGAATTGCGGATCGCCGTGACAATGCCGTCGTCGGTCAGGTCCGCGTGGCGGGCGAAGGCGTCGTTCAGCGCGGCGATGATCCCCTGCTCGATCTCCGCCCCGCTGTAGCCGTCGGCGGCGGCGGCGAGCTTGTCGAGGTCGAACTGCTGCGGGTCGCGCTTGCGCCGGGCGAGGTGGATCGAGAAGATCATCCGCCTTGCCTCGGCGTCGGGCAGGTCCACGAAGAAGATCTCGTCGAACCGGCCCTTGCGCAGCAGCTCGGGCGGAAGCGCCTCGATGTCGTTGGCGGTGGCGACGACGAACACCGGCGCGCGGTGCTCCTGCATCCACGTGAGCAGCGCGCCGAACATCCGCTTGGATAACCCACCGTCGGCGCTCTGGGCGGCGGCAGAGGCGAAGGCTTTCTCGATCTCGTCGATCCAGAGGATGATCGGTGACATCATCTCCGCCTGGCGGAACGCCTCGCGCAGGCGGCGCTCGCTCTCGCCGATGAACTTGTCGTACATCGCGCCCACGTCCATGCGCAGCAACGGGCGCTGCCAGGCGGTGGCGACCGCCTTGGCGGCCAGGCTTTTTCCCGCGCCCTGGACGCCCAGCAGGAGGATGCCGCGCGGGGGCGGGACGCCGAACGCCGCCGCCTCGTCGCACAGCGCCGCCCGGCGCTGTTCCAGCCAGTACTTGAGCCGCCGCACGCCGCCGATCTCATCGAGGCTGACCGGGGCCTGCACGTATTCCAGCAGCCCCTCGCCGCTCATCAGCCGCCGCTTCTCCGTGAGCATCGCCTCCAGGTCGGTCGTGTCGAGCTTGCGGTCGTCGAGGCAGGCGTCGCGGACGAGCTGCCGCGCCTGCCGCGCGTTGAGCCCCCGCAGGTTGCGCAGGATCGCCTGGAGGTCGCGGCGGGTGAGCGTCACCTCGATCGGCCGCTTCGGCGTCGAGCAGGCGCGCACCGTCTCGCGGACGATCTGCTCCAGCGCCCGCTCGTCGGGCAGCGTCAGTTCCAGCGGCGTGGCCACCGCGCGCACGGCCGGTGGCACCTCGGTGACGGCGTCGATCAGGATCACGCGCGACCCCTGCTTCTCGAACGCGCGCAGCGTCTCGCGAAACGTGCGCATCGTCCTGTCGTCTTTTAGGTGGGGGACGAGGTCGAGCAGCACGGCCGTCACGGGGCGGGTGAGCCCGGCGAAGAAGTAGAGCGCCGCCGCGGGGTGGTCGGTGTCGCTGACGGCCGGCCCGGTCTCATCGCGCCCGTCGTGCACGCCGCGGACGACTGACCAGCGCAGCACCTCGCCGCCCCCGCCCAAGTTCTCCAGGGCCGCTCGGACCACGTGGAGGGCGTCGGCCTCTTCGAAGGTGAGGATGCTCACGCACCGGTGCCCGCTGCGCAGCAGCCGCTCCAGACGTCGCACGTCGGGCGCGTCATTCGCGTCCGAGGCATCGGCCAGCGGGATGGTCACGCGCGCCTCATTTCGCCGGCCATGTTACCCGCCCGCGCTGGAGCTTTGCAGCCCGCCGGGCCGATAGATCCACGTGGCGGGAGACATCGCGCGCGCGGACCGCCGTCTCGTGCCGCGCCCAAGGCGGGCGTCGCGAGAGCTAGCCGCGGGGATGATCGGAGCTTCGATGATGTCGGTGACCGTAGACCACCAGCCGTTGCCCGTCGACGCCCTCGGGCTGAAGACGGTCGGGCAGGTGCTCCGCCACCTCCGCCGCGCCGGCGACCGGCTGGTCGTGCGGGTGCTGATCGACGGCCGCGAGGCCGCCGCCGCCGCCGACCGCGTCTCCGCCATCCGCTCCGCGCTGGTCAACGAGCACACCGTCTACATCGAAACCGCCGACCCCCACGCGATGGCCGGCGGCGTGCTGGACGAGATCGAGAGCCAGCTGGGCGAGGCCGAACGCATCAAGACCGAGAGCGCCAGCCTGCTCCAGCGCAACCAGATCGCCCCGGCGATCGAGAAGCTGGGCGGCGCCTTCACCACCTGGCAGCACGTGCAGGAATCGATCCTCAAGACCGCCCAGCTCCTGCGCCTCGACCTCTCGCTCATCCACGTCGAGGGGCGGGCGCTGACCGAGATGCTCGAGGAGTGCAAGGTGCACCTCAGGCAGGTGCGGGAGGCGCTGGACGAGCACGATTTCGCGCGCCTCGGTGACCTGCTCGCCCGCCGGACCGACGGGTGCACGCGCTGGCGCGACGTGATCCGGTCCCTGCGCAGCACGATCGCGAGCATCCGCTGAAGCGCCGATCCCCCGCTTCACCGCCCCGCCGCCCTCATCCCCTACAATCTACCGCATGCCTTCCCCCGACCTTCAGGCGCGCTGCGAGCTCGGCCAGCAGCAGTTGATGCGGACGGAGTACGTCGAGGCCGAAAGGACGCTGGAAGCCGCCGAGGCGGACGCCTGGGGCGCGAGCGACTTCGACACGCTGGCGCGACTTTACATGCCGCTCCAGGAGGCCCGCCGGCAACGCCGCCAGCGCGCAGGCGAGGGTGTCATCTGCCTCGACCTGATCGCGACGGGCCCGGAGGACGCCATCGACGGGCGCCGCATCGTCGAGAACTTTCCCCACGGCCAACTGCTCGTCGCCGGCTGGGGGACGTTCGCGCCGGCGGTGGAAGTCCGCCGGTTGCAGCGCGAGCACGGGCTGTACGTCGAGACGTTTCTCGCGGCGGTTTACCCGATTGGCGCGGCGGCGGCGGCAGCGGCGGAGGCGGCACGCGTGGTGGTCATCGCGCCGCTGGAGGACATCGCGCTGCCGGACCTGCACCCCGCGTCGGTCGAAGACCTGGTCAAAAAGCTCCCGGCCCACTGCATCGTGCTGGGCGCGGCCGAGCTGCCGGCCGGCGCGCGGAAGGGGACGACCGCGACGTTCGACCACGTGATGTCGATGTGGGAACGCCTGCACGCGCCGTTCATCGCCGCGGCGGACATGATGGTGAATCCGATGCAGAAGCTCGAAGCGTACCGGCGGGCGCAGCGGGTGGATTACGGGTCGGAGCTGGCGCACCAGAAGGCGGCGCACGTCGCGCGGGAGCTGGCGCGGGCGGCGCGGGCGGCGCGGCAGTAGACGGCGCAGTGATCGGTGGCGTCGCTCTCGCCCCACGCTTGGCCGTTCCCACGCCCCATCCGCCCGTGCTACAACGCACGCGCCCGCACCACGGAGGCGCACCATGAACCTGATAGCATCGAATCCACGAAGCAGTTTGTTCCGCCCCCGTCGCGGGATGCTCAACCTGCGCGTGATCATTGCCCTGGTGATCGCGCTGTTCGGCCTGATCGGCTACCTGGGCAAGCGCAGCACCAACCCGGTGACCGGCGAGACGCAGTACGTCTCGCTCGACCCGAAGCAGGAGATCGCGCTGGGCTTGCAGGCGGCGCCGCGGATGGCGGAGCAGATGGGCGGGGTGCTGCCTGCCAGCGACCCGCGCGCCGCCACCGTCGCTCGCGTCGGCGCCAAGCTCGTGCAGCGCAGCGAGGCGGGCAAGCCGGAAAGCCCGTACGCGCAGAACTTCCGCTTCTACCTGCTCGGAGACCCCAAGACGATCAATGCCTTCGCGCTGCCGGGCGGGCCGATCTTCATCACGGCCGCGCTGTACGAGAAGCTCGAGAACGAGGCCCAGCTCGCCGGCGTGCTGGGGCACGAGATCGGGCACGTGGTCAACCGCCACGCCGCCGAGCACATGGCCAAGGGGCAGCTCGGCGGGATGCTGGCGACGGCGGTGGGCGTCGGGGCAAGCGACAACCGCGGCCGCGGCTTCGGCACCGCCATCGCCGCGCAGGCGGCCAACCAGGTGATCCAGCTCCGCTTCGGCCGGCAGGACGAGACCGAGTCCGACACGTACGGCCTGCGCTACATGATCGAGGCAGGCTACGACCCGCGGCAGATGATCGGCGTGATGGAGATCCTGCGCGACGCCAGCCAGGGCCGCCGCGGCGGCGGGTGGTCCATCCTGCAAAGCCACCCCAACCCCGAGCTCCGCCTGGAGCAGATCGCCGCCATGATCAAGCAGATGTACCCCGGCGGCGTGCCGGCAACGCTGACGGAGGGGGAGCCGCTGCCGAGGTAGGGCAGCGGGTGTGCTTGTTGTCGATTCCTGGGCGTCATTACTGGTTAGCCGTAAACGGGAACAATAAGCGACGCCTGCTAGATCACCTCGATCGTCTGCCCCCCGCCACCGCCGAGCAGCACGTCGGCGTTGCTGCCGGTCTGGCGGACGAAGAGCCAGTCCTTGGCGCCGTTGCCGTTGATGCGGTCGATGGCGGCATCGTCAAACACCGTCTGGCCCGCCCCGGCGTTGCTGCCGCGGAGGACGACCGGGCCATTGAGGCCGCCGCCGTTGCGCAGCGCGTTGATCCGGCCGGCGATGCTCTTGCCCGACGCCCACTCCGCCGACAGCGCCAGCAGCGCTGCCACGTTGCCATCGTGGACGGTCGTGCCGGCGATGATCAGGTCTTCCTTCGGCGTGCCGTTGAGCTGATCGGCGCCCGCGCCGCCGATGACGATGTCCAGACCCTGCCCGGCCGAGACCACGTCGTTGCCCGCGCCGCCGAGCAGCACGTCGTTGCCGGCCGCGCCCGCGACGGTGTCGTTGCCGGCGCCGCCGTCGATCAGCAGGTCCGCCTTAATGTTGCCGTCGATGGTGAAGCGGTCGTTGCCGGCGTTGCCGTGGATCTCAATGCGCGTGGTGGTATCGACGTCGTAGTAGATGACCAGGCCGTCGATGCTCACGGCGAGCAGCTTGGCCTTGTCGCCGCCGCGGGCGAGCGAGAGGACCACGGTGTTGTCTTCCGCGCCCAGCTCGATGCGTGCGACGCCATCGCCGTCCGGCTGGGACAGGACGTAGAGCAGCGACGACGGCGAGAGGTTGTCGAAGTACGGCTGGAGCCGCGGCGACGGCGGGACCTGGTGGATCTCGTCGTACGTGACGTACCCCTCGACCTCGGTCACCTCCGCCTCGTTGTTCGGCGGCGTCGGCTCGCTGGCCAGGTTGCCGTTGAAGCGGGCGGCGATCGGGTCGGTGGAGAGTTCCGGATCGATGCTCTCGGCGGCCACCCAGATCTTGCCCGACGGGAGCACCGCGACCTCGGTCAGGTAGTCGCTGGACCCGGCGAAGTCCTCGGTCACGGCGCCGGTCGGGGTGAAGGTGGTATCCGGCGCCAGCGTGGCGGCGGTGAAGCGGGCGAGCAGCCCATCGCCGCTGTCGGCGCCGGCGGCGAGCAGGCGGCCTGCGCCGTCCAGCGCCAGCGCGTTGAACGCCGCCGCGCCGCTCTCACCGGTCGGCGCGTAGTAGGCGGCGAACGGGTCGGCCGAGGCGTTGGCGTCGTACTTCGTCACGGCCGCATACGTGCCGACGCCCGGCGGCTGCGCCGCGCGGGCGATGATGTCCTCCACGGACGCGGAGCCGGCGGCGTAGATCTCGTTGCCCGGACCGACCGCCAGGGCGAAGTACTCACTGGCGTCGCCGAGCTCTTCAAAGCGGAAGCCGGCGATGCCGCCAGCGTCGGCCGCCCCGCCGAAGGTTTCGTCCAGCCCGCCGTCCGCCTCCAGCCGGGCGAGCGTCGCGAACTGGTTCTGCGACGTGCCCGCCAGCACGATGCGCTGCTCGCCGGCGACGGCTTGCAACGCGATCGCGTTGACGGTGGCGAAGCGGTCGCCGTCGATGTTGAAGCTCAAGTCAACCACGCCGGTCTCATTGAAGCCGCTGCCGGGGAAGTCCCCGTCGGCGTCGAGGTCGCCGTTGGGCAGCAGGCGGACCAGCGCCAGCCCGCCGGACTCGGAAGCAAATTCCGACCACTTGTCGGCGATGAGCAGCTTCCCATCCGCCTGGAGCGCCAGCACCGGCTCGCTCCCCGCATGGATGCCGTACCCGTTGCCCACCAGGCCGGTGAGGTCGATCGCGACCCTGCCGTTGCCATCAAGCGTGGTGTCCAGGCTGCCGGTCGCCGTCAGCCGCACCACGGCGATGTCCCGATCGGATTCGGAAAAAGTCGCGGCGTACCCGCCGACGGTGATGCTGTCGCCGGGGCCGATGACCACTTCGGTCGCGCCGCTCTCGGTCGCATTGAAGCCATAGCCGTTGCCGTACTCGTCATCGAAGCTGACGCGGACCTCGCCGTTGACACCGAAAGCCTGATCGCGGGCGCCGGCGGCGGTGTAGCGGGAGACGATGATGTCGCTGCCATAACCGTCGCCGCCCGGCACGGTGCCGACGAAGACCGCCCGCCCCTGCGAATCGATCGCGGCGCCGAGCGTCTCCCAATTCCGATTGACGTCGACGAGCTTCCCGCCGGTGCCGTAGGAGGCGTCGAGATCCCCCGGCCCGTTGCCGATGACGGCGTCCGCCAGCGCCAGCGGCACGCGGGCGCCGCCAACGTCGATCACGTCGATAGAGGCCAGGTCGGCATCGGCGGTTCCGTCGGAGTTCGTGCCGCCGTTGACGGTGTCCTGGTCGGAGTTTTGGGCGAGCAGGAAGTCGTTACCGGACTCTCCGAAGAACTTGTCGCTGCCGGCGTTTCCAGTGAGCTGGTCGTTGCCGCCGCCGCCGGACATCGAGTCCGCCCCGCCGCCGCCGCCGAGGAAGTCGGCGAAGGTCGAGCCGATGAGCGTATCGTTGCCCGCGCCGCCGATCACTTCCTCGCAGCCGACCTTGTCGTTCTCCGGGATGCCGATTTCGCCGTCGGCGTCGGCGTCGTTGTTCAGGGTGACGCGCAGGGCGGTCGGGCGGTTGGAGTAATTGGCGGTGTCGATGTTCGCCCCGCCGGTCATCACGTCGTTGCCGACGCCGCCGTCCATGCGGTCGTCGCCGTCGCCGCCGGAGAGCACGTCGCTGCCCGGGCCGCTGGTCAGCGTGTCGTTGCCGGCGTTGCCCGCCAGCGTCACCGGGATGCCGGCGCCGTTGCTCAACTTAACGTTGGAGGTGACCAGCACGGCATCGCTGCCGCCGCCGGCCTGGATGTTGATCTTGTTCGCCTGACCGGCGGAGGAGCCGACGGGGAAGACGAAGGTGGTCGTCGTGCCGCCGGTCACGTCGGTGACGACGATGTTGCTGCCGGACTTGTTGACCGTGATGCTCTCGCCGCCGGCGCTGCCGATGAGTTGGAGGGTGTTGGAGGCGTCGACGGCGTGCGTCGCCAGCGTGAGCATCCGCCGCACTTCCAGCGGCTGCATGTGCACGCTTTTGCCCTCGCCCGCCGGGCGGCTGCCAAGGCGGCGGCAGCGGCGGACGGAACTGGCGTGGTGCGGGCGGAGCGATGGCGCGACGAGATGCTTCTGGTCCGACATGAAAACCCTCCGGAGGCGCGCCCGCCGGTGGGCGCGCGGTCCAACTGCTCTGAAAACGAGAGGAACAACCCCAGCCTCAGAAAACCCTCCGGAACCTATCGGCCGCCCACCCCGAAAGCAAGGAAATAGCACGTTACCTGTTCGGGGGGACGATGCGAAGCCCGGCGTAGTGTAACGCTGGTGACGCCGGGGCCTTCAAGGGCACCGGTTGAGCGGCACGCGAGCGCGAATAAATTGCCGGCGCCTTCCCCGGTCCAAGGGTAGGGGTGTGCCGCCCCCGCGACCGCGCATCGGCCATGGCAAGCGGTTCGCGCCAACGCCGGCTGGAAAGGAGAGACCCGCGGACACGGGTCCGCGGGCCTCAGTTATCGGTGCAGTGAGATCGAAACTTCGATGGATTAGCGCCGCTTGCCAGCGACCATCCCAATCAGGCCGCCCACGACGCTGAGGGCGATGCCGATGCCGAAGATGATCCAGATGCTGCGGTTCTCGGTGGCCTGTCCGGCGATCATGTCGACCAGGCGCGGGCGGGTGCCCAGCACGCCTGCCGTGAGGACGAGGCACGCGGCCAGGGCGAAGATGGCGGCACCGAGGGCCATGCCGCCCAGAGCGGGGGCGAGGGGGTCGGCGGCCTCGACGTAGACCGGGGGCGGGGTGATGACGCGGCCGCCGGAGGAGGGCTCGGCGCCGGCGATGGCGCTGTCGGTGACGCCGGGACGGCGGCGGCCGCCCGACTTCGGGCCGGGCTGGATCTCATCGAGCAGTTCGGCGCCAAGGCTGGTGTCGTCGCTCTCGCGGGTGAGGTCGAGCAGGCCGGAGCCGGAGCCGACGCCCTCGAGGTTGACCTGGTCGGACGGGGTGATGGCGGTCTGGGCGGCGGGGTCGGCGTGCTCGATGGAGTCGTCGGCGGTGAAGACGTTGATGCCGCCCGCCCCGCCGCGTCCGCCGCCGCCACCCATTCCGGTGCCGGACAGGCTGCCGGTCAGGCCCGTACCGCTCATCGATCCGCCGATGCCGCGCGTTGGTGAGGGCATGCCGCCGACGGAGCCGGAGAGCCCGAGGTCGCCGGCCAGGGCGGTGTCGTCCTTCATCTGCATCTGCATGCCGGAGCCGGACATCCCGGAGGCGTCCATGTCGCTCAGCGCGATGCCGACGCCCGAGCCGCTGGCGCCGCGGCTGTCGACCAGGCCGATGGGGGCGCCGGAATCGGACGGCCCGAGGTCCACCTGGTCGAGCGACCCGCCGCCCAGTTCGGCCTTGAGTTGCTCGACCTGGTCCGCTTTGAACATCAGGCGCGGCCCGTCGCGGAACTCGCGCAGCCGGCCCTCGCGGGTGAGCTGCTTGATGTCCTCCTCGCTCTTGGCCAGGGCGGCGCGGGTCTCGTCCAGCGTGTAGAACATCTTGGCCATCATGGTGCGAATCTCCGGGCTGGTGCTGATTAACGAAGGCTGAGTGCTGAACGAACGCTCTGATGAGCCCACCAGCCGGGCTCACCACTCAAAAGTTCCACTTCACCGTGCGGGCGGCGCGGGTGTCGCCGGCGACGTCGGATCGCCCGCCGGCGGCAGCGGTGCGACGGGCGCTCCCTGCGGCGCGGGCGCCGGCGTCGGAGCCGGGCTTGCGCCGCGGGCGGCGGCCTGCTGCTTGTTATACAGCTCCTGCACTTCCTTGGGACTGGGCTCGCCGGTGTTGAAGTTGGTCAGCCGCCGGTCGTACGCGAAGTTGCGGGCGGCCACCAGGCGGAGCTGCCGCTCGCCCGGGACATACTGGTACGCGCACAGCGTCTGACTGTCGACGTCCATCAGGTAGCAGCCCCACGTGTTGGTGGAGAACTGCGCCGGCACGACGAACAACCCCGCCCCGCCCGCGATGGCCGGCTGCTGCACCTGCCCGAACGCCGGCGCCACCAGCGTCGGCCCGTCCGCCCGCGCCAACAGCGCCACCAGCACCGCCGCCAGCAGCGCCGCGTTGACGTACAGCGCCACGGCGATCGGATTCTTCTTCGTACGCGGCTGATCCATTCAACGTCCGGTGCGCGAGCAAATACGCCAAGCCAGGCGGCACCGCCCGGCCGGCCGCATTATAGATGCCCACGCGCCGCCGGCCAAGAACATCTCTCGCTGGTGACGGGAGAGAGGAGTTCGCCACCGATGGGGCACCGACGGACACCGATGGGAGGAGATGAGGATTGAGGATTGAAGACTTGATAGGCGTTTGGCAAGCTCGCTCGCCCTGCCCGCGCGGGCGCGTCGTTCAAGTTCCAATCTTCAATTTCCAAGCTCACCGGGGCCGCTTCGTGCCGCATCCGTGGCCAGCATCCTCTTCATCATCGGTGTCCATCGGTGCCCCATCGGTGGCTAACGCTTCTTCATCCGTGGCGAACCGGGCGCGCCAGAGTAGAGTCACGCCCGTTGCAGCGCAGCGACGATGCCAACCTCTTTGCCGCCCCGTCAGTGGCCCCGCCGCCGCTGGGCGAGGCGGCGCCGGCGAAGTGGATTCGGGTGCGGTACGAGCGGCCGCGGGTCGGACCTTGGGTGCAGGTCGATTCGCTGGCCGGCTATGAGTGGAACCGCGTGGAGTTGGCGATCTCGGACCTGCCGGCGGCGCTGCAGGGCGCGCGGATCGTCCACCTGAGCGACCTGCACCTCACCCGCCGCTGGCGGCCGGAGTACGACGATCTGCTCAGCAAGCTCGCCGAGCGCCCGCCGGACCTGATCCTGTTCACCGGCGATTTCGTGGACGACAAGCGCGATCACGGCCCCGCGCTGCCGACGCTCGAGCGCTTGATCCGCGGCCTACCAGTTGGCGCGCGACGGGCTGCCCCCAACGCCGCGCCCGGTGCGGGCGGCGCATCGCAGATCTTCGCCATCCTTGGCAACCACGACGGCGACCTGCTGGCCCCGCGGCTGGCCGCCCTGGGCGTCCCGCTGATCACGCACCGCCGGGTGGACGCGGTCGTGCGCGGCGCGCCGGTCGAGGTGATCGGCCTGCCCGGGCCGGACCGCACGGACCTGGACGAGCGCTTCCTCCACGCCCAGCCGCCGCGCCGCGCCGGCGTGCCGCGGATCGTCCTGTGCCACTACCCCGACCTGATCCGCCCGTCGCGCCGCCTGCGCCCGGACCTCTACCTCGCCGGCCACACGCACGGCGGGCAGATGTGCCTGTGGAACGAGTGGCCGCCCATGACCCACGACGCCCTGCCCCGCCGCATGTGCAAGGGGGCGCACGATTATCACGGCACGTGCCTGCTCGTCAGCCGCGGCTTCGGCTTCACCACAGCGCCCGTGCGACTCTGGTGCCCGGCCGAAGTGGTGGAGGTGGAGATGCGCGGAAATGCGGAAGGATGAATGCTGAATGCTGAACGGAAGAAGGAATCACTCTCGCATCTTGCGTTCATCACTCATCATTCCGCATTTCCCAAAGTGTTCGCCTAAAGGTGCTTACCGAAATACGCCACCTCCGGCTGGGCGACGCGGCGGTACTCGGCCAGGGTCATCGTCACGGCGTCCTGGTGGGTGCCAGCCTGGAACGTGACGCGGTCGTCGGCGAAGAGCGACTCGTCCATCAGCGTCGGCAGGCCGAACATCCGCCCGATGGGCGGCTCGGCGCCCGCCTCGCACTCGGGGAACAGTCCCTGCAACTCACCCTCGTCGGCGAGCTGCACGTCGTTGCACTGGAGCTGCTCGCGCAGGGTGTCGAGGTCGATGCGGTGCGACGCCGGCAGCGCGCACATCACGAATTGCCCGTCCGCCTTGACGATCACGGGCTTGATCACCTTTCGACCCGGAATGTGCTCCGCGTGGGCGAGGTCGGCGGCGGTATAAGCGGTGTCGTGGCGGGAAAGGCGGTAGCTCACGCCCATCTGATCGAGGTAGTTCTGAACGTTCATCACAGAGAACCTCCTGTGGGTAACGTGGACGTCAGTCTACGGCGGAGGTGAAAGGGGTAAAGGTAAATCTGAAATCCTAAGCACGAAATCCTAAACAAACTTCAAGGCGGAAATGGACGGAAACGAAAGGCAGCGACGGGCCCAGCCGGCGCTTGCGTATTAGCGGCATAGGCCGAGTCGCCTCTTCATTCTGCCTGATTCAGATATGCTTAGAATTTTGTGCTTAGGATTTCGGATTTGTCGCACTATGCCGCTGCGTGCTCGCTGATGTGCCCCTGCGCATCGACCTGGTCGAACTTGACGGCCACGCGCTTGGAAACGCCTTGTTCCTGCATCGTCACGCCATAGAGGACGTCGCAGATCTGCATCGTCCGCTTGTGGTGGGTGATGATGATGAACTGGCTCATCTCCAAGAACTCCTGGACGATCAGGCCGAAGCGCTGGTTGTTGGCCTCGTCCAGCGGCGCGTCCACCTCGTCGAGGATGCAGAAGGGGCTCGGCTTGCTCTTGAAAATGCTCATCAGCAGCGCGATGCAGGTCATCGCCTTCTCGCCGCCGGAGAGCTGCGAGATGCTGACCGGCTGCTTGCCCGGCGGGCGGGCGATGACCTCGATGCCCGCCTCCAGCGGGTCCACCTTGCGCAGCACCGTCTGATAGGCGGTCTTGCCGTCGGCGGTCTCGACCTTCTGCTTCTCCTCGACCTCCAGCTCGAGGAACACGTCCGCCTTGCCCCCGCCGAACAGCTTGCGGAACATCCCCTGGAAGTGCTCGCGGACGGCGTTAAACGTTTGCTCGAACTTCTGCCCGCTCTCGAGGTTCATCTCCTCGATGAGCTGCTCGAGCTGCTGCTTGCTGGTCGCCAGGTCGGCGACCTGGCCCGCCAGGAAGCTGCTGCGCTGCTCCAGCTCGTCCAGCTCGCCGATGGCGTCGAGGTTGACGTTGCCCAGCCGCTGGATCTTCTCGCGCAGCTCCTTGATCTCGGCGGCGACGGCGTCCCAATCGGTGTCCGCAGGCTGGTAGCCGCCGGCCGCCTCGTGCTCGGCGTACTTTTCCGGCAGGTTCAGTTGCAGCTCGTCCTGCGTGCGCTGGACTAAACCTTCGAGGCGGACGCGCAGCTCGCCGGACTTCATCTCCAGCGCGTGGTACGCGTGCTCGATCTCGCCGTGCTCGCCGCGAAGCGAATCCACGTTGCCCGACAGCGCCTTGACCACGCCGCCGGCGTCCGCGAGCTGCGCGGTGGACTGCTCGAGCTGCCCTTCCAGCGTTTGCTGTTGCTCGACGAGCAGGCTTTGGGCGCGCTCCGATTCCTGGAGCTCGCGCTCCACGCCGCCGCGCTTGTCGGCGACGGCCTCGGCGCTGGTGACGATGCGTGTGATCTGCTGCTCCAGCTCCGCCTTTGCCGCCGTCTGGCGCTGGACGTGCTGCTGGCAGGCGAGCTGCTTTTCCTGCACCTGCCCGAGTTGCACGCGGGCGCTCGTGAGCTGCTCGGCCCAGCGCTTCACGTCGTCGTTGAGCTGCGCGTGCTTGCCAGATAAGTCAGTCACCGCCTGCTGGCGGGCGCCCTGCTCGTCGTCGAGCTGCTGGCGGCGCTCGGCCAGTTGCGACTCCTCGGCCGCGAGCTTGCCGACCTGCTCGAGCAACACGTTCAGCTCGCGCTCGACCACCGGCTGCTCGCGCTCGCACGCCGAGCGGCGGTCGCCGATCTGCGCGATCCGGCTGGACAGCTCGACCTTGGTGGTGTTCGACTGGTAAATGGTGTTCCGCAGCTCCCCGATCTGCTCTTCCAGCGCCTTGGCCGTCGCGGTGCCGTGGGAGAGCTCGTGAGTGAGCTGCTCGATGCGGTGGTCGACCTCGGCCACCTGCAAGGTGATGGCCTCAAGCTCTGACCGCCGCGAGAGAAGCCCCATCGCAGCGGTGAGCGGGCCGGCGCGGAACGTGCCGTCGGACTCGATCACCTCGCCGGCGCGGGTGACGTAGCGATGATCGACGGGGCCGGCCTGCTGGAGGGCGATCGCCTCGTCGAGGGAATCGACGATAACGGTGTGGCCCAGCAGGTGACGCGCGACCGGCGCGTCGGCCGGCTCAAACTTCACCAAGTCGATCGCCAGGCGGACACGCTGGGGGTGTTGGTTCCAGTCGTAGCCTTTTCCCTCAGTGGCATGGGCCGCCGGCCCATGTTCAGGTGCATCGCCTGACACGGGCTGGCAGCCCGTGCCACAAAAGGACGACAGCCGCAGGACATTGACGCGGCCCTCGAGGTCCTCGAAGGCTTCGCGGGCGGCGATGGTCGCATCGTGGTCGGCGGCCAAGAGGTACTGGTCGCGCCCGTTCAGCGCCGCCTCGATCGCGTGCGCATGCTCGACATCCACGCGCAACACATCGGCGACCAGGCCGCGGATGAAGGGGAACTTCTGCTCGCGCTGGCGGAGGACGGACTTGACGCCCTCGCTGACGCCCTCGCGGCGCGCCTCCAGATCCTTCAGCAGCTTCTGCCGCGAGATCAGCCCCGAGCGGTGCTCCTTGGCCGAGCCGAGGTTCTCGCCCACCTGCTGGATCTGCTTGCTCAGCGTCGTCGCCTCGCCGCGCTTCGATTCAAGCTGCGCCTGCTGCTCGGCGATGACGGCCAGGATCTGCTCCAACGCCGACTGCTTCTCCGCTCGCTGCGCCTCGAGCTGCTCGATCTCCTCCAGCAGCACGCGCCGGCGGTCCGACAGCTTCTGCTGTTGGCTGGCGACGTTCCGCCGCTCGATCTCGATCGCGCCCAGGCGGTTGTTCGTGTTGGCGAGCCTGCGCATCAGTTCCAGGATGGCCGACTTGTTCTGCTCGACCTGCTTGGCCAGATCGTTGAGCTGGAGCTGACCGTCGTGGAACGCCTGCTGCCGCTCCTCGATCAGCCGGCGGTGCGAGCGCAGCTCCTCGGTGAGCGCGGCCAGTTGCTCGGTCTCGCTGGCCAGCGACTGAGTCACCTCCGCGAGCTTCGCCGCGGCCGCGTCACGGTCGCGCTGGAACGAGGCGAGCTGCTCGGTGATCTGCTCGAGCTGGTGCCGCGCGTACGCCTGCCGCTGCTGCGCCGCCTGCATCGCCGCCCGCGCCTGCACCAGCTCGTACTCCTGCCGCTGGCGGCGCTGGGCCAGGTCGTCGAGCTGCTGCCGCTTCTCCGCCAGCTCGTTCTGCTTGTGCGCCAGGTCGCGCGACAAATCGTCGAGGCGGAACTGCGCGTCGTCCAGCTTCGACTTCAGCTCCAGCGACTGCTGGTACTGCGTGTGGTACTCGTGGATCGAGTACGTCAGCCGCAACTCCCCAAGGCGGGCGGAGTGTTCCTGGTAAGTTCGCGCCCGCCCCGCCTGCACCTTCACGCTGCGCAGACGCCGTTCCACCTCGTCGACGATGTCCTTCACGCGCAGCAGGTTCTGGTCGACCTTCTCAAGCTTGCGCTGCGCTTCCTTCTTCTTGACCTTGTACTTGGAGATGCCGGCCGCCTCCTCGAAGATCTGCCGGCGCTCGGCGGGGTTGGCCTCGAGCAGCGCGGCGACGCGGCCCTGCTCGATCACGCTGTAGGCGTCCACGCCCACGCCGGTGTCGAGGAAAAGCTCCTTGATGTCCTTGAGGCGCGACGCCTTGTTGTTGACCTGGTACTCGCTGGTGCCGTCGCGGAAGAGGCGTCGGCCGACGGCCACCTCGTCGGCGTCGAGGTTGAGCATCCGGGCGCCGTCGTCCTTCCTCGGGTTGTCAAAGACAAGGACGACCTCGGCCATTCCCGCGGGCTTGCGCCCGCCGGAGCCGTTGAAGATCACGTCCATCATCGCGTCGCCGCGCAGGCTCTTGGCCGACTGTTCGCCGAGGACCCACTTGAAGCCATCAACGACGTTGCTCTTGCCGCACCCGTTGGGGCCGACGATGCCGGTGATGGGGGAGTCGAACAGAAACTCCGTCCGGTCGGCGAAGGACTTGAAGCCCTGAAGGATGAGTTTCTTAAGGCGCATGCGATTAGGTCCTCCGTGACCCGGTGGAAACGATGAAGTGTGAATGCTGAATGCTGACCTGAAGAGGGCGCGGACAGGCGCCGGTCCTGGTTTCGTCATTCAGCGTTCATCATTCAGCGTTCGGCAGCCTGCTTCGCCAGCCCCACGCGTCCCGCGTCGCCGTCGGTTTGCGGCCGTCCCTGGTCGGGAATCACCGGGGCGGTGTAGATCGAGTCCGCCGCCTGCGGGAGTTCCTGTAGGACGAACGACGCGGGCCGCTTGATTCCTCCGGCCGCCAGTGCGGAAAGCTGCTGGCCGCCGGTAAGGTTGTTGAGGATAGCGACGATCTGCCCGTAGTTAAAGTTGAGCTTTCGCCCGAACGGATCGCCCGCCCCGCCAAGGTGGGCGATGACAGTCGCGATGTCGGGCAGGCTGGCGATCTTGATCGGCTGGAGCTGGTCGAAGCCTTCCTTGGACCGCACGCCGCCCGGCGGCATGGTCGGGCGGTAGTAGAGGATCACCGCGCGGTTGCTCGGGTCGCTGGAGATGCTGAGCTGGTTGTCCATCGCGGTGAACGTGATGGGCAGGTCGATGGACGTGCGGTTGCCAATGATCGCGATGCGCGGCTCGCCGCGGCGCGTGGCGTAGATGATGGGCGGGCCGGCCGAGCGCACGATGTCCAGCATGAACCCGCCGCCGTCGGGGCCGCCGCGGATCGGCACCGACGTGATCGTCGCGTCCTGGTTCCGCGCCAGCATCTTGTACGCCTCGATGCGCACCAGGCTCTCCGGGGCGTCCAGCAGCGGGCGGAGCATCTCGTTGATGGCCGGCGAGTGCGGCAGGGACCCGAGGACCTGGATGGCGTTGATCTGGAACTTGTGCCCGGGCGTGCGCGCCATGCTCAGCAGCGCCTGCGGCGCCGAGGGGTCGCCGATGAAGGCGGCGGCGCGGGCGGCGGCGTAGGCGACGTCCGGGTTCTCGTGGGTCATCAGCCCGCGCTCGTGGATCACTGCCAGCGCGTGCTTGCCGATCCCCTCCAGGCAGTAGCTGATATCCATCAGCGGCGCGCCCGGCTTGACCGCCTCGTCGGCCAGGTCCTTCGCCTTGGCGGCGTTGAACTCCGGCGAGTTGTCGAAGTAGAGGTGCGTGACGACGCCGGCGAAGTGCTCCCAGTCCCCTTCATATGCGGCTGGGACGAAAAAGTAGATGATCGCCTCGTCCTGCGCCGCCGCGATCGTGTCGGGCCGCACCTCCTGGAAGCGCGCGTCGATGCGGTCCTCGATGTACCGGCTGAGGCGCAACGACGGGGCGCGCAGCCGCAGCCCCAGCGGGCGGTCCTCCTGCGAGCCGGCGCCGCCCAGCACCACGCCGTAGCGCAGGCTGCGGCGGGCGGCGGGGTCCTCCGACGCGCGCGGGTCGAGCGCGTACGCCGGGTTGACGAAGATCGGCCCGCGGGCGCGGCCGAAGATGTTCACGGCGCCGCCCGGGTCGTTGGGGTTGGCGCCCATGATCCGAAGATCCGTTTCGAACAAATCACCGCCGGCAAGGCTGGTGGTGTTGCTGTCGGCCAGCGCGGAGACCTGCACGTCGAAACGCTGCCCGCGCCGGGCGCCCGGCGGGAGGTAGCCGTCCACCTGCACGATCGCCACCCGCGGGTCGCGCAGCGCCTGCTCGGGCGAGGGCATCCGGATGCCGCTGAGCGTGCTGCCCCACTTGTGCTTGACCATCTCGTTGACGATGTACTGCCGCACGAGGTTGGGCGCGGTGCTGTCGCCGGTGCCGGCGAGGTTGGCGGCAACGCTGTAGCCGCTGACGAGGAACGGCTCGGTGTTGGTCAGGTCGCACCGCTCCAGCACCGTGTCCTTCAGGAACGCCGGCACGTTCTTGGCCGGCAGCGTGGTGTAGCGCGGCTGGACCGGCGCGGACTTCTTCTTCCCCCCGCTGCACCCCGGCAGCATCGCCACCCCGACAACCAGCGCGACGGCGGCGCAGCCGGTGAGCACCCAGCGCAGGGAACGGACGGTTGGTTGGCGGCGGAGCATGCGTGCCTCCAAAGCTTATCGGACCTTGGTGTCAGATTCTTGAGTCGCGGCGCCTTGGGGTCGACGTTACGCGTCGCGCGCAGCGGCCGGGGCGTCCACGGCTGCCGCGGTCGCGGGCGCGCGCCGCTTCTTCCTGGTTGTCACGTCCTGGTTGTCTTTCAGCGCGTCGCCGTTGCCTGTCAGCTCACCAGTGGCTTGTGCCTTGGCCGCGCCCCCCGTGGCAGGGTCGATGAACAACCGCCCCTGGCTGGGATCTTCGAACCGCTGGGCGTCGATGACCGCCCGCGCCTCTTCCACCAGCTCTTCGAGCGTCTTGAACTGCCGGTAGACGCTGGCGAAGCGGACGTAGGCGACCTGGTCCACCCGCCGCAGGCGGTCCGTCACCAGCTCGCCCACCAGCGTGCTGGCGACTTCGCGGTCGTGGGTCTTGAAGACCTCTTCCTCGACCTCGTCCGCGATGCGAAGCAGTTCGCTCTCCGGCACCGGCCGCTTGAAGCAGGCCCGCTCCAGGCCGCTCATGATCTTGCCGCGGTCCCACGGCACCCGCCGGCCGTCCTTTTTCACCACGATCAGCTTGATCGGGTCCTCGATCCGCTCGTAGGTGGTGAAGCGCTTGTCGCAGTTAAGGCACTCGCGCCGCCGGCGGATCGAGCGCCCGCCCTCGCAGGTGCGCGAGTCGATCACCTTGAGGCTCTCTTTATCCGCGTTACAAAACGGGCAGTGCATCGTGGTGTACCACGGAAAGTACCCCTTCCCGCCAGAAAACGCAAAGGGCAGGGGGGTGAGAGGATGACCGGCGAGATAACATGGCAAGAGACAAGGGAAGGCACGGCCGAGGCATGCTTCGCGCCGCTCACCCGCTGGCGCGCCCGTGACCTTTTCGCCCTGCCCGCCCGTCACCTCCACTTGTCCTCCTCACCCCCCGCCCGTACCTTCGCGCGGCCATGTCCGAGGCGAAGTCTTATCTCGTGCAGAGGTTTGCCAAGGTCCCCGTCGGGCAGTTCCACGTGATCGGGTACAGCGTCGCCGGCGAGGAAACGGTCTGCCAGATCCCGGAGCTGAACGTCTGCTTCGACATCGGCCGGTGCCCGCACTTCGCCCTGACGAGCGACATCGTCTGCATTACCCACGGGCACATGGATCACATCGCCGGGCTCCCCTACTACCTGAGCCAGCGCTACTTCCAGGGGATGAAGCCCGGCACCGTGATCGTGCCGCGCGAGCTGGAACGGCCGGTGGACGAGCTGCTCAAGTGCTGGCGCGGCGTGGAGCGGCAGACGACGCCTTACACGCTGATCGGCCTGGCGCCGGGGGAATCGCACGAGGTGCGGCGCGACTTCCTTATCCGCGCCTTTCAAACGCACCACGGGGGGCCGAGCCTGGGGTACGCGCTCGTCAGCGTGCGCGAGAAGCTCAAGCCGGAGTACGCCGGCACGCCCGGAGCGCAACTGGCGGAGATGCGCAAGCGGGGCGTGGAGATCCAGTACCGCGTGGAGGTGCCGCAGGTCGCCTTCACCGGCGACACGTCGCTCGGGCCGGTCTTCCAGAACCCCGATGTCGTCAACGCCGAGATCCTCATCGTGGAGACGACCTTCTTCGACCCTGGGCACAAGTCCAAGGCAAAGCACGGGCGGCACCTTCACGTGGATGGTTTCGCGGAGGTGGCGGCAAACCTGAGGAACCAGCACGTGGTGCTGATGCACGTCACCCGCCGCACCGGCATCCGCCGCGCCAAGCACCTGCTGCGCAAGAAGCTCGGGGACGAGGGGATGCGGAACATCGTTTTCCTGATGGACTTCGAGGGCGCCCGCGACGCCGGTGAGGTGGAGGAGATGGTCCCCCCGCCGGCGGACACTGCCGAATAACCTTTCACGAAATCCGGATGGGCACTTCGGTTACTCTCGGGGGGAGATGGAGCCGGTCAAGCAGATCCTGGCGTCGCTGGAACCCACCGTCCGCCGCTGCGCCACCGGGCGGGTGAAGGAGGACGGCTTCTTCCTGCTGTCGGTGCGCGCCGCCTTTGCCAAGAACTACGAGGTTAACCAGTTCATCCAGACGCGCGACGCGCAACTGAACGCCTTCGCCGTGACCAGCGCACTGCGCGGCATTTGCGAGGACATCATCGCGCTGAAGTGGCTGGCAACGTTGGAGCGGCGCGAACGCGACGAGGCGGTCGGCGTGATGATGATGAAATCCGTCCTGGAACTGATGCAGCAGCAAACGCTCTTCTTCGGCAAGTACCGCCCCAGCCAGCCCATCCTCGAGGCAAAAGACGTGACGGCCGAGGTGCAGGCCCTCAAGCAGCGGCTGCGCGGCATGCGCAAGGGGAACCGCTGGCGCAAGCACCGGGAGTGGCCCAGCGTGCGCGAGATGGCCGAGCCGACCGGGCTGGTGCCGCTGTACGACTTCCTCTACGCCGCCACCAGCAGCTTCGTCCACTTCAGCCCCAACAACCTGCTGCGCATGGGAAAGGTCGCGCCCGGCGAGGAGCGGATGCACTTCTCCACCTCGCATTTCTCCGACTACTACGGCCACTTCAACCGCTTCTACGGCCTGTTCCTGTTCATCACCTTCTGCACCACCTTCGGCGCCACGCTCGGCTGCCGCAGCGAGATGAAGCCGCCGGTCGAGCGGCTCATGAAGCACCTCGACGAGGAACTGCGATGGCCGGAGCTGATCACCATGGAGGAAATGAACGTCCCGGAGGTCTCCCAGATGCTCCGCCTGATGGCCCACAAGGCGAGAAAACTCGCGACCGCGCCGAAGGTGTGGGAGTGGGAAGAGGGAAAGTGAAGGGGGAGAAAGAGTGAACGTCGGAGGAGGCCGATCTAGCGTTCGATGTTGACTCTTCGACGTTTACTCTTTTCTTCAATCATCTAGCTACTCGTAGCGCAGCGCTTCGATGGGATCCAATCGTGACGCCTTGAGCGCCGGGTAGTAGCCGAACACGATGCCAACCGCCGCGCTCACGCCGACGGCGGCGGTGATGGCAGTCATGGAGGTGGCGGTCGGCCAGCGCAGGAAGGAGCCGACCGCCATCGAGATGCCGCGCCCCAGCAGGATGCCGCAGATGCCGCCCGCCAGGCAGAGCAGCAGCGCCTCGACCAGGAACTGCCCCAGGATGTCGCGCGCCTTGGCGCCAACGGCCATCCGCAGCCCGATCTCGCGCGTGCGCTCGGTCACGCTGACCAGCATGATGTTCATGATCCCCACCCCGCCGACGATCAGCGAGATCAGCGCCACGCACAGCAGCAGGTTCCCGACCAGCATTGTAGTCGAGCCGAGGGTCTCGGCGATCTCGGTCGGGTTGCGGATCTCAAAGTCGTCCGGATCACCTTCGGCCAGGCGGTGCCGCTCGCGAAGCACCTCGGTGATCTGCTTGATCGCCGCCGGAATCTCGTCCGGCGAGTTGACCGAGACGTAGATGTCGTCCAGATCGTTGAAGCGCACGACCATCGGCGAGTTCGCCGCCTGCGCCGCCGATACCGGCGGGTAAAGCGCCGGTTGCTGCGACGGGTAGAGGTCGTTGAGCGAGTTGACCTTGCGCCTGGCGGTGGTGCCCGCCGACGCGGACGCGAACGCCTGGCGCGTGCCGCTCAGCTTGTACTTGATGGTCGTCCAGGGCGCGACGACGATGTCGTCCTGGTCGCGGCCCATCATGTTCGCGCCCTTGCGCTGGAGCAGGCCGACGACCTTTAAGCTGATGTTCTTCAGGCGGACTTCCTTGCCGACGGGTGACTCGTTGCCAAACAGCTCGCGCGCGGTCGTCTGCCCGAGGATGCAGACGTTGGCGGCGCGGCGGACGTCGTCATCCGTGAAGGGCGAGCCCTCGGCCAAATCTTCCCAGGCGCGCACGTGGAGGTACTCCGGCGTCGTCCCCTTCACGTTGCCGGTGCTGTAGTTCTTGTTGCCGTAGACGAGCTGCCCCGAGCCGTCGACGCTGGGCGCCACCCAGCGCACCGCCGGGCACTCGCGCTTGATCGCTTCGGCGTCCTGCGGCGTCAGGGAGATGCCCGTCTTGGCACCGGAGCTCACGCCCCGCGCGCCGCTGTCTTCCGGGTCGATGTTGAGCTGGTTCGCCCCCACGCTGGCGATCCGCTGGCGGATCTGGTTCGACGCCCCCTGCCCGATCTCCGCCATCGCGATCACCGCCGCGATCCCGATGATGATCCCAAGGCACGTCAGCGCCGACCGCATCACGTTGCGCCGCAGCGCCCGCACGGCCGTCCGGAGAATTCGATAAAGGGCGATCATGGCGTGGTGATGGTAGGCCACCGGGCGGATAGGGGGGAGGGACGAAGGGCCGGATGGACTGAGGGACTGAGGGACTGAGGGACGAAGGGGCTCCATTTAGGGATGGTGCGCAGCACTGGGGTTCCAGTGGGGCAAGGGACCCAGGGCTGAGGGACCGAAGGCTTCGACGCTCGTTTCACCGTTCCCGAAACGTCACCCACTCATGCCTCACTTGACCCCCCGCCGCAGCCTGGCGAACACCTCCGCCAGCGCGGCGCGGCCGTAGTGGGCGTTCAAGCCGCTGGGGTTGGGGAGGACCCACAGGCGCGTCTCGCCGATCGTCTCCTGCTGCGGCCCCACCTGCGCCTTGGGGCGGTCGAACGCGGCGCGATAGGCGCCGACGCCGAGCACCGCCAGCACGGCCGGCCGATGTTCTGCGACCTTCGCCTCCAGCTTTTCCGCCCCGGCGAGGAACTCCTCGGGGCGCAGCTCGTCCGCAGCCGCGCTGCCGCGATCGACGACGTTGGTGATGCCGTAGCCGAGGGTCAGCAGCTCGCGTTCCTCGAACGGCGAGAGCACCCGCGGCGTGAAGCCGGCGGCGTGCAGCGTCGGCCAAAAGCGGTTGCCCGGCCGCGCGAAGTGGTGCCGCACCGCCGCCGAGTACAGCCCCGGATTGATCCCGCAGAACAGCACCTTCAGCCCCGGCGCGATCAGGTCCGGCACGGTCTTGCCGTCCGCCGCCAGCAACTGCGCCTTGGTTGGCCGCCAGGGTTGTTCCATGAGAAGCAAGCGCGCCCGCCCGCCCGCGTACCGGAAATGAAATTCGTCAGTAGTGAAATCCGCTGCCGCGCTGGTGGGTGAACGCCTGGCCGTGGATGAGCAACTCGCCCGCGGTGACCTGGCCGACGAACAGTTCGTGGTCGCCGCCGAAGTCGCAGGTGGTGAGCAGCCGGCACTCCATCCACGCCAGCGCGTTCTTCATGACCGGCAGGCCGCGCGGGGTCTGGAAGGTCTCGACGCCGTCGAACGGGTCCTCGCCCGGCTTGACGCCGCGAGCATAGCGCTTCATCAGCGACGTGTCCGCCTCCGGCACGACCGACAGCGCGAAACGCTGCGCCGCCCGCACCAGCCCGCCGATCGGGCGGCCCCTGGCGACGGCGAGGCTGAGCGCCGGCGGCTCGAAGCCGGCCTGCTGCACCCAGCTCACCATCATCGCGGTGGACCCGGACCCGTTGCTGGCGGTGAGGATGAACACGCCGCTCGGGATCCGCCCCAGCGCCCGTCCGACCGTCTGCTTCAGCTCTTCGGAGATCGACATGGCGGGCGGTGTTGTAGCCGACGTGCGCCGCGCGTGCTACGGTAACCGCGTGGCTGAACCGAGCGCCTACGCGTGCCCGCGGTGCCAGCAGCCGGTTGTGATCCCCGCCGCGACGCCGGGCGCGGGGGCTGACGAGGACGACGCGACGGCGGCGGCGGGCGGCGGAGGTGAATATTTCACCTGCCCGAGCTGCGGCGGCGAGTTCACGGTGCCGCGCGAACACGGGGATGTGCACGACGGCGGACAGGAGCGCGCGCATGAGCTGGACGGGACGCGCATCCGCCTGCTCGCCGCGGGCCGGCGCGCCGCGTACCGCGCGCGATCGTACTGCGTGATCGCCGCGGCGGCGTGCGCGGTGGCGGTCGTGCAACTGCTGTGGATGACCCTCCGCCACGTGCGCGACGTTGGCTGGACCAGGCAGCCCTTCGGTTACCTGCTGCTGGCGGCGCTGGCGGTCGCAGGGGGCGCCTACTTCGCCCGCCGCGCCGCCGCGCTGCACCGCGAGGCCCGCCGCACGCTGCTGGCGGCCGCGCCGGAGCAGCCGCCGAATTTCGATGGGCTGGACGACGGGTCCGGCCGCTGGAAGAACCTGGAAGACGTACGTTAATTCGGCAACGACGCGGCGGAGCGGGGGCCGCGGGGTCTTTGCGCGCCGATGTCGCTGCAAGCGTTTTGGCCCCTACGCCAACAGCACTTCCACGTCGAAGTAACTGACCTCGTCATCGCTGCCGTCGGCCGCGTCGGACCCCGAGCCGCCGTAGGCGCGGTCGATCTCGCTGCCGCCGACGAGGCGGTCATTCCCGCCCGCGCCGCTGAGCGTGTCCGCGCCCGCCTGGCCGAACAGTTCATCCCTTCCCGCGCCGCCGAGCAGGTAGTCGCTGCCGCCGCCGCCGTACAGCAGGTCGTCGCCGTCGAAGCCGAAGAGTTGGTCGCGGCCGGAGCCGCCGATGAGGACGTCGGTGTCGGCGCTGCCGTTGATGGTGTCGTTGCCCGCCCCGCCGTCGATGCGCGCGCCGCGGACGCCGGCGCCGAGGGTGACGCGGTCGTTCCCGCCGGCGGTGAGGATGTTGATGCGCTTCACGCGCGACAGCGGGAACGACCGCGGCGCCGCGCCGTTGCGTCGGACGGCGAGCCGGCCGTCGCTGCGGATGCCGAGGCTGACGTCGTCGCTGCCGGCGCCGGTCTGCACCGTGAGCGTGCCGCGCGAGTTGAGCGTCGCGCCGAGGGCCGGCCCGCCGCCCACGTAGCGGGCGAAGACGAAGTCGTACGCGGTGCCGGCCAGCGTGCGGACGCGCTTCTCGGCGACGATGGCGTCACCGTCGCGCGTGACGGCGCCGAAGAGTCGGAAGAGGGCTTCCGCGGGGGCGGGCCGGTTGGCGTTGACGACGCCGGTCCCGCCGTAGCTGGTGTCGAGCGTTCCGTCCGGATCGTAGCGCTGGAGGTAGACCGCCTCCTCGGGCACACCGCCGATGACGATCGCGCGTGCGTCGCTGCCCGCGCCGACGTGAACGGTGGCCGAACCGTTCAACTGCCGGGCGAGCGGGACCTGCTGCGTGCGCTGGCCGTCGACGGAAAACCGCTCGAGCGAGAACGCATACGCGTGCTTCACGCCCGGGACCGGCGTGGCGGAGACGGCGACGACCGAGCCGTCGGGCGCGCGGGTGACGTCGGCGTAGTACGCCTGCTCCTGTGATCGCCCGTGGAACAGCACGTGCGACGACTGCTGCGTGCCCGACGCGTCGAAGCGCAGCATGTAGACGTCGCGGTCGTAGAAGACGAACGGTTCCTCGTTCGCCGGGTTCTCGACCATCGTGAACTTCGACGCGGGGACCAGCACCGTTCCGTCGCCGGTCACGGCGATGGGAGTCCCCTGCGCGGCGGCGTCGGCGGTGCCGGCGACGCCGTCCCCGCCGCCGAAGCTCGCGTCGACCGAGCCGTCGGCATTCAGGCGAACCACGGCTGTCTTGTCCAGGCCGACCGCCCCGGCGAAGACCAGCTTGTTGTCCAGCGTCCACGCCGGCGCGATGGCGCCCAGTCCGCTGAACGCCTCATCGGAAGCCTTGAGCGTAGCGCTGGGATCGAAGCGCCCGTCGGGGCCGAACCGCTCGTCCGGCGTGCCGTCGGCGCTCAGCACCAGCACGGTGTCGTACTCGCTGATGGCGATCCGCCCGTCCGGAGCCATGGCGAACTGCTGCGCGTGCTGCGGGCCGGTGGTCAGCACGTCGCCGTCCCCGCCGCCGAAGGTCAGGTCGGGCGAGCCGTCGGGGTTCATGCGGCGGATGTGTAGCTTGCCGTTGCTGCCGTAACTGGTGGTGACGGCGGCGACGATCTTCCCGTCGGGCGCCTCGGCGACCCACCGGATGACGTCGCGCTGGTCGACGCGGTACGCGACCGCCCCGCCGGTACCGAAGGTCGCATCGAGCTGGCCGGCGGCGAGCAAGCGCCGCGGTCCGAGTAGTTGCACGTGGTGGGTCATGCTGTGGCCTCGAGGATGTTTCGACGGCGTCGTACCAATCGTCATCGTCTTAGGCCGCCAAATCGGCGCCGGCCCCGCCCTTGACGATATCGGACGAATCCGGCCCGCCGAACAAGCGGTCGTTGCCGCCGGCGCCGGAGAGGGTGTCGACGCCGCCGTTGCCGAACAGGTCATCCTTGCCGGCGCCGCCGAGGCAGTAGTCGTTGCCGTCGCCGCCGACGAGGACATCGTCGCCGTCGTTGCCGAACAGTTGATCTCGTCCCGCGCCGCCCAGGAAGACGTCGGCGCCGCTGCCGCCGTTGAGGGTGTCGTCGCCGTCCCCGCCGTCGCAGTAGCCGCCCTTGGCGCCCGCCCCGAT
>DASQDR010000016.1:0-16240 GCA_035634055.1 Tepidisphaeraceae bacterium
GCGCTGCCGGTGACCTGCAGCGTGCCGCCGTTGAAGGTGACCGGGCCGGCCGCTGCGCCGAGGTTCGCGTCGCTGCCGACGCTCAGTGTGCCGCCGGTCAGGGTCGTGCCACCGGTGTAGGTGTTGGCGCCGTTGAGCGTCGTGGTGCCGCCGGCGCTGGCGACCTTAACGGTGCCGTCACCGTTGACGATGGCGCCACTCACGTTGATCGCGCCGGGGCCGGCGAAGGTGACCGTTTGCGTTCCGTTATTCAGGACGCTCTGCAAGGTCCCCGCGCCGGTGCCGGCGGCGGTGCCGGCGATGTTGCCGGTGACGTGCAGGGCATTGCTGCCGGTGGTAGCCACCTGCGTGACGGTCAGGTTGTTCTGGAGCGTGACGGCGCCCGCGAACGTCGAGTTGTTGTCGGTGCCGCCGCCGATGCCAAGCGTGTACGGCGCGGTCTGGGCGACGTTGTTGTACCCCTCGGTGTTGAACCCGCCGCCGCTGACGGTGATCGGGTTGCTCAGCGTGACGCCGCCGGCCGTGCGAAGATTGGCATCGACCATGTTGGTGGTTGCGGTTCCGGCCGTCTCGTCCAACGTCATGTCGTTGCCGCCGACCAGCACGACGTTAGCGGAAGGTCCGACCGGGCCGCTGGCAGTGCCAACATTGCTCGCGGCGACGGCGATGCCGCCCTGCGCGATGACGGTTTGATAGCCGACCAGGCCGGTGACCGCTTCGTTGTTGGTGTAGAGGTTCTGTGCGGAGAGCGTGAGCGTGCCGGTGCCGACCTTTCGGATGGCAATTCGGCCGGGGTTGGCGGTGCCGATCACGCCGGCGTAGGTGCTGTCGGTGTCGAGGTCGCCGATGCGGAGCCGCGCCGAGCTGCTGGCGGAGGCGTTGCCGATGCCGGCGGTGCCCGAAAGCGAGCCGAAGCTGATGGTGCCGCCGATGGCCGTCAGCGTCACCGACCCGCCATTGAAGTTCCACGCCGCATCGGCGCTGCCGGAGTTTCGGGTGAAGGTGACGTTCCCGACGGTGTTGGTGAACGAGCCGGTGAAGAGCGCGTTGGTGTAAGTCGTCCCGGTGGCGGTGGCGCCGAGGAAGGCGAGGGTGCCGCTGCCGGCGTTGCGCGTGATGGTGGCGCCGCCCACCAGGTTGTGGTTAACCGTCAACGTGCCGGCGCCGCTGTCGAGCAAGATGTTGCCGGAGACGGTGGCGGTGGACTGCGTGGGGGCGGTGCCGCCGGACTGGCCGAGCGTCGTGCTGGTCGTGGCGCTGATGGCGGCGTCGGTGAGCGTCAAGTTGCCAATGCTGCCGGCGCCCGCCGCCGCGAGTTGTAGCCCGGAGCCGGTGACGGAGATCGGGCCGGTGTAGCCGGCGTTGTTGCCGGAGAGCACGAGGGTGCCGCCGCCGGTGACGTTCAACGCGCCCGCGCCGCTGATGGCGCCGGCGATGGTCGCGGTGCCGGTGCGGTTGACGTTGACGGTGCCGTTGTTGCTCAAGGTGCCCGAGCCGATGCTGCCGGTCGCGCCGCCCGCGCCGATCTGGAGCGTCGCGCCCCAGGTGACGCTGACCGCGCTGGTGTTCGCGAGGCTTCCTGCCAGGACGAGCGTGCCACCCTCGATCTGCGTGGGGCCGGTGAAGGTGTTGGCGGCGGTGTTGGCGATGGTGAGCGAGCCGTTGCCCTGCTTGGTCAGGCCGGTGCTGCCGGCGATCGCGCCGCCACCGCTGAACGTGTAGGGCAGGGCGGCCGGGTTGTTCACCACCACGCCGCCGGGGCTGACGACGGCCGTCAGCTCGACGGCGCCACTGGCGGCGGTCCCGTCGAAGGTGACGAAGTCACCGGCGAGGTACTTGGTGGGGGTGCCGGCGGCGATGAGCTTCCAGTTCTCCGAGAGGTTCACGTCCCAGTCGTCCGACTGGTTGCCGACCCACTTGGGGGCGTCGGCGGTGAGGTCTACGTAAATATTCGTATTGGCGGTGTCGTGCTTCAGGCCGGCGCCGGCGGTGACCCGCTGCGGCAGCGACCCGAGCGTGAACTGCCCGATGCCCGCCAGGGCGGCGCCCTCGTAATCGATCAGGACGTACTTGCCCGGCTGCACCGGCCCGCTGCCGTCGCTGGCGAGGTTGACGGTGTTGGCGCCCGCCGCGAGCCCGAGGACGAGCGCGTCGGCGCCGGTGACGGCTAGCTTGTCGCCGCCGTTGGTGGAGTTGATCTCGTAGTTCAGCGTGTGCGTCCCGGCCGAGAGGTTCAGGCCGGCCACCGTGAGGGTGCCGATGGTGGTGCCGCCGGGGGCGAGCAGCGCGCCGTTGTTGGCGGTAACGCTGCCGCCGACGGTGCCGGTGCCGGCAAGGGCGCCGCCGGCGTTGATGATGACCGCGCCGCTGCCGGTGGGGGAGCCGCCGTTGGCGACAAGGGTCCCGCCGTTGATGGTGGTCCCGCCGCTGTAGGCGTTGGCGCCTGAGAGCGTCAGGGTGCCCGCGCCACCCTTGACCACGGCGACCGTCCCGCCGGTGCCGGCGTTGTCGCGGATGATGTTGGAGAACGTGCTGTTGCCGCTGCCGTTGACGGTGAGGGTGCTGGTGGTGCCGACGGCGCCGTTCTGGACGAACGCGCCGTTGGCGGCCGTGGCGCCGCCCAGGACGGCGACGGTCTGGTTGAAGCCCGCGAGGTCCAGCGAACTGGGGGTGACGGCGCTGGTGCTGCTGTTAACGTTGAGGGTGGTCGTCGCCGGCAGCGCGTTGTGAGTGCCGAGCGTGAGGTTGCCGCCGTTGATGGTGGTCGAGCCGGTGTAGGTGCTGTTGCCCGCCAGCACCTGGGCCAGCGTGGAGTTGTTGGTGGCGCCGTCGGTGCGGAGGGCGCGGACGAGGTTGATGTTGCCGGCGATGACGCCGGAGAACGTGCGCGAGCCGGTGGCGGTGGTCGCGCCGGTGATGGTGACGGTGGAAGCGTTGCTGGCGTGCGTGTTGGTTATCGTGCCGCCGCCGCTGGCGGTGTCCTCCAGGAAGTCAATGGTATTGGTGGTGACCGAGGTCGGGACGATGTTGGCGCCGTTGAAGTCGAGCGTGCCGCCGCGACCGACCCGCCAGGCGCGGGTGCCGGAGAAGGTGGAAGAGGTCCCCAGGTTGGTCGCGGTAGAGAGCTTGGCGGTGCCGCCGTTGACCGTCATGCCCGCGCTGGAGAGCGAGAAGGTGGAGCCGGAGAAGGCGACACTGCCAGGCCCATTGACGATGATGCCGCCGCCGCCCGCGGTGGCGATCGTCCCGGTCAGCGTGATGTCGCCACTGCCGCCGAACGTGAAGCCGCGCTTGACGCTGCCGCCGTTGGCGAGGTTGGTGCCGATCGTCACGCCGGCGGTGTTGGTCGAGAGGATCGGCAGGTCCGCCACCGCCGACGGGGCGAAGGTGAGCGAGCCGCCGTTGAGGGCGATCGCGCCGGTGCCGGTGAAGAGCAGGCCGTTTGACGGCTGAAGGGCCGTCCCGCTGTTGGTGATGGTGATGCCGGTGCCGCCGGTGTTCTCCACGTGCAGCGTGTTCGTCTGCTTACCGGTGATCGACTGGGTGCCGGAGAGGCGGACGTTGTCGTTGGCGACTGCCGCGGCGTAACCGGTGACCTGCTCGGTGGTGCGATTCAGGACGCGGACGCCGACGGCTGGGTCATAGGTCGCGAAGCCGCTCCCGGTGCCCGTCGCGCTGCCGTCGGCGAGCGCGCCGCGGAGGACGGCGGCCTGCGTGGTGCCGCTGCCGGCGACGCCACTAAGGGCGGCGAAGCTGGCGGTCTCGCCGATCGTGCTGACGGTCGGGGCGGCGGTGAAGAAGATCGAAGCGACGCCCGCGCCCGGCGTCGAGCCGAGGTTGGTCCCGCGGTAAAGCTGCGTTGAGCCGTAGGTGCGCGTCCCAAGCGCCCCCGCGGTCAGCGTCAGGGGCTGGGCGGCGTTGGCGATCAGCGTGAGCGTGCCGTGCCCGCCCTGGGCGGCGGTGTTGGGCGTGAGCGTGGCCACGCTGAGGGTGCGCGCCCCGGCCGCGTCACCGGAGGCGATGAACTCACCGGTGTTGACCGTCAGGACGCTGGTGGGCGCGGCGCCCGTGGTGCCCAGCGAGACGGTGCCGCCGTTCACCGCCAAGCGGCCGAAGCTGTTGCTGGCGCTGGTAAGGTTGAGCGTCCCGCCGCCGAGCTGTTGCAGCACCAGCGGCTCGGCGCCGGTGATGGCGCCGGAGACGTCAAGGGTCGCGCCGGCACCGACCGACCAGTTCTGGCTCGCGCCCAGCGCGACAGAGGCGCCGATTGTGGTCGTGCCGCTGTTGAGGGATGCGAGGTTGATGCCGGCGT
Source organism: Tepidisphaeraceae bacterium (assembly GCA_035634055.1). Lineage (GTDB taxonomy): Bacteria > Planctomycetota > Phycisphaerae > Tepidisphaerales > Tepidisphaeraceae > JAICTV01. The sequence goes on from DASQDR010000016.1 coordinate 4,313, forward strand.
CGCCGAGCGTCAGCACGTTACTGCCGCCGATGCTGTAGCCGGACGTGGAGAAGACCAACCCGCGAGCGCCCAGGGCGGCGGCGAGGTTAACCGACCCGGCCGCGCCGCCGAAGGAGGCGATGTCAACCGTCCCGGTGGTGTCGGTCCAGGCGATATCGGCCGTGCCGTTGTACCAGTTGGCGGCGCCAAGGTCCCAGGTGCCGTTGCCACCGCCGGTGGTGGAGTTGGTCAGCCCCGGATCCCAATAGAGGGTTGCCGCCGGCGCCTGGGGCACCGTCGAGCAAAGCGCGACCGCCGCGGCCAGCGCCGCCAAGCGGCGGCGCCGTGCGTTGATCTGAAGGGACGTCCGAGACCGCATGTGCTGCTGCTCTCCCATTACCCAGCTCCTCTTCGCGACAACGGTCACCGGTGAAGGTGACGTCACTCTGCTGCCCTCGGCGGCGCGGCCCGCGACCGGCGCCAGACGTGTGATGCGGAGCACGAAGGACCGCGCTCCGCTGCCGCCTCCAGTACGAGGCCGAGCGACGCGTGGGTCGCTCGCCGGATGCACGGGAGACGCTGAAACCTTAATTTGCACTTCTGCGCGACAGGGGCCACACCTTTGTCTGTCCCTTTTGCACCTAGTTGTGTAGGAATCACGGCTGCGAAAACCCCGAAAATTGACGCCAGCAAGGGGAAAACGCGTCAAACGCTCGCGATCCTGTGAGAAATCCCGTAGGCTGGAAGGGCCGCTGCAAGCGTGAGCGGGGTTACGGCTTAGCGGGGCTGCCCGCAAACGCGCGAACCGCGGGAGAGACCATGCGCGGGCGAGCCTTCACCGATCGTAAGCTTCAGCGCGTGGCGCTGATGGTCGAAAGCGCCGTCGCGCCGCGGCGGCGGATGCTCGCCGGCGTCGCACGCTACGTCCGCGAGCACGAGCCCTGGGCGATTTACCTCAAGCCGTTCGGCGTGGAGCAGTCGCTGGACCACTGGCTGCGACAGTGGAACGGCGACGGCATCATCGCCGCCGTCCACGAGATCGACGCCGAGGCCTTGCGAAGCTCCGGCATCCCGATCGTGGACGTGGTCGGGCTGTTCCCCGAGGAGAACGTCCCGCTGGTGCACGCCAACGACCGGTCCGTCGGCCGGGTGGGCGCCGAGCACCTGCTCGAGCGCGGCTACCGCAACTTCGCCTTCGTGCAGTACCCGTTGTTCTGGGCGACCGACCGCAGGCAGGGGTTCGAGCAGGTGGTCGCCGCTGCCGGTTACAAGTGCGATGCGTACCAGCTCGCCTACCCGTCCGCGGGCCTGGGCGGCCCCGGGTTCTGGGAGCAGCAGCAGAAGAACCTGGTCGATTGGATCCGGTCGCTGCCAAAGCCGACCGGCGTGATGACCAGCACCGACCTGCTCGGCCAGCAGTTCCTCGAGGCGTGCCAGCGGGCGGCGGTCGTTGTGCCCGAGCAGGTGGCGGTGGTGGGGGCGGACAACGACGAGCTGGTCTGCAACATCTGCTTCCCCCCTCTGTCCAGCGTCGTGATCAACGACGATCAGCGCGGCTACATGGCGGCGGCGCTGCTCGATCAGCTCATGCAGGGCAAGCGCGTTCCCCGGCAGCCGGTCTACGTCGAGCCCAGCGGCGTCGTCAGCCGGGCCTCCACCGACATCCTGGCCATCGATGATCCCAGCCTTGCCGCCGCCCTCCACTTCCTGCGCGACCACGCGTGCGACGGGATCGGAGTCGACGACGTCGTGCGCGCGGTGCCGCTCTCGCGCAGCGTGCTGGAGCGGCGCTTCCGCAAGGTGGTCGGGCGATCGATCAACGACGAGATCGTCCGCGTGCGGCTGAACCGCGCCGTCGAGCTGCTGTCGGTCACGACGCTGGAGATCAAGTCGATCGCGCAGAAGGCCGGCTTCGGCAGCCCGTCTTACATGGGAGCCGTCTTTCGCGAGAAGCTAGGTCGTTCGCCCGGCTCGTACCGCGCCCGGGCGAAGCGGCCGATGGGTCAACTGAGCCAGGGGGCGGTGCCCGAATCCGCAACGGCATTGCCGGCGACGTGACCGCGAACGGGACCAGAGCGTTTCTGCGCCCGCCAGAAGCTGCTGCGGAGGCCGCGACGCAATTTCGACACAGGTTGCCGCGATAATCGCTGCTCGGCCGGGCAGTGGTCGCGTATTTTTCCGTGCCCACGTTCGTGCCGAGCGCGTCGGCCGTGCCAGACGTGGTCCGCTTTAATCGCTGTAAACGCCTCCGCGGCGGCGCAGTCTACCGGCTGTACGAGGGCGCGCTAAACGACGAAGGTTCGTGCATGATCCAGATCCGGCGCAGTACGGCAGCGGTCGCGGCGGCAGCAGCGCGCGCCTTGGCGCGGCGGCGTCGGCGCGCGGCGCTAGCCTCGGCAGCGGTCGCCGTGTTGGCGGTGAATGCCGTCGCCGCCGCGCAGCAGCTCGCGTTCCCGGGCGCGGCGGGCGCGGGCCGATTTGCCGTGGGCGGGCGCGGCGGGGACGTCTACGTCGTCACCAACCTCAACGACGCCGGCGCCGGCAGCCTGCGCAACGGGATCACCTCCGCCCCTTCCACCGGCAAGCGCACGATCGTCTTCAACGTCGGTGGCACCATCCGCCTGGAGTCGAACCTCGACATCAACAAGCCGTTCATCACCATCGCCGGCCAGACCGCGCCGGGCGGCGGCATCACCATCGCCGACCGCATGACGCGCGTCGTCAACACGAACAACGTGGTGCTCCGCCACGTGCGCTTCCGCGTCGGCGACACCCACACGCGCCAAGTGGACAGCAGCTACGAGCCGGACGCGCTGTGGGTGCCGGGGTCCAGCAACGTGATGATCGACCACGTGAGCGCGTCGTGGAGCGTCGACGAAACGCTCTCGGTCACGCACGGGTCGAACAACGTCTCGGTGCAGTGGTCGAACATCACCGAGTCGCTCCGCAACGCCGGCCACTCCAAGGGGAACCACGGCTACGGCTCGCTGATCAACGGCGGGGCGATCTCGTACCACCACAACCTTTACGCTCACCACGACAGCCGCAACCCGCGCCCGCAGGCGTGGGAGGGGGGCACCCTTAACCTCGACTTCCGCAACAACGTCATCTACGACTGGGGCGGCCAAGCGGGCTACAACGGCGACGAGGTCGGACAGGTCAACCTGAACTACGTCGGCAACTATCTCGTCGCCGGCCCGTCCACCGCCGCCAGCAAGCTGACCAACGCCTTCAGCGTCGGTACCACGCCCACGCTCATTTACCAGGACGGCAACAAGATCGACGGCACGCGCGACGGGGTGCTCAACGGCACCGGCGGTTCCGACGGCGGGTGGAGCATGTTCAGCAACGAGACCGCCGCCAACAAGCAGGCGACGCCGCACAACTTCGCGCCGGTCACGACGCATACCGCCGACGAGGCGCACGCGCACGTGCTGGCCAGCGGCGGGGCAACGCCTTGGAACCGCGATGCGGTCGACGCGCGGCTCTGGGGCGAGGTCCGCAGCAATGGGACCAGCGGGAGCCTGATCGACTCGCAGGATCAAGTGGGCGGCTGGCCCGCCCTGGCCGCCGGCGCGGCGCCGGCCGATGCGGACAACGACGCCATGCCCACCTGGTGGGAAACCGCCCGCGACCTGAATCCGGCGTCTGCCAACCACAACGTCGTCGCCGCCAACGGCTACACGAACCTCGAGAACTACCTGAACCACCTGACGCTCGTCGCGGGCTGGAACAACAGCGCCGGCGGCGCCTGGTCGTCCGTTTCCAACTGGGCCGGAACCAAGCCGGGCGCCACCGACGCCACCGCGATCTTCGGCCCCGTCATCAGTAGCGCGCGCACGGTCACTTTGGACGCGGCGGCGACCGTGGGGCAGATCCTGTTCGACAGCGCCGGCAGCTACACGATCGGCGGAACGGCAGCCCTGACGCTGGACGTCATCAGCGGCACCGCCGCCGTCGACGTCGCCTCCGGCAGTCACTCCATCACCGCGCCCGTGGTGCTGATGGACAAGACCACCTTCACCGTCGCGCCGGCCGGGGGGACGCTGACGCTCTCGAGCCTCACCGCCACCGGCGTCAACGTGACCAAGGCCGGAGCGGGCACGCTCACCGCGAACCACGTCCGCGGCAACGCGCTGTCGGTGAAGGGCGGGACCCTCCGCATCGCCGCCAACGGCACGTCCGCCGACGCCAGCAGGGTGTCGGCACTGACCATCGACGGCGGCGGCAGGCTGGACCTGACGAACAACAGCCTCGTCGTCGCCGGCGGCACGCTGGGCACGTGGAGCGGAAGCTACGGCGGCATCACCGGCCTGATCGCCGCGGGTCGGGCGGGCGGGAACTGGACCGGCAGCGGGATCATCACCTCCCTGTCCGCCGCCGCCGGTCCCGCCGCGCTACGGTCGCTCGGCGTGGCAACCGCCGGCGCCACCGGGCGCGCGGGTGGGACCTTCGGGGGCATTGCGGTCTCCGCCAGCGACGTCCTCGTGATGTACACCTTCGGCGGCGACGCGAACCTCGACGGCAGGATCAACGGCGACGATTACCACCGCATCGATTCGCACGTCGGCACCACGGCGCCCGGCTGGTACAACGGCGACTTCAACTACGATGGCAAGGTGAACGGTGACGACTACTTCATCATCGACGCCAACGTCTGGGCGCAAGCGACGGCCGCCGCCACTTCGGATGACGCCACGCTTGCTGCAGTTCCCGAGCCGGCGGGCGCGGCCGCCGGGCTGATCGGGGCGGCCATCGCGGCGACGCGCCGCCGCCGCGGCGGCACACTTTGGAGATCGTGTTGAACATGCGCTTCATCGTCACGCCAATCTTGTCGTGCTGCCTGCTGGTTTCCGCCGCCTTCGGCCAAGCCGCCACGTCGCGCCCCGCGCAGCCGTGGTCGGCGCGGATGGCCGATTCGATCATCGCCCGCTGTCCCGACCCGCTCACGATCGAGGAGGGCGCCAAGAAGTGGAGCTACTCCACCTCCTTCGCCGTGCTCGCGATCGCGCGAGTGGGCGAGGTTACCGGCGACCCGCGCTACGCGGAGTACGCCAAGGGGTACGTCGGCAAGTTCGTCGATCATCGCGGCGTCATCACCACGCCTACCTATGGCGCCGAGCACTTCAAGCTCGACGATGTCGCGCCCGGCCGGCTGATGCTCCTGCTGCACCGCGCGACCGGCGAGACGCGCTACCGCGCCGTCGCCGACACCCTCGTCGCCCAGCTTCGCCGCCAGCCGCGCACGGCGGACGGCGGGTTCTGGCACAAGCAAATCTACCCGCACCAGATGTGGCTCGACGGCATCTACATGGCGTGCCCCGTGATGGCGGAGTACGGCCGGCTCACCGGCGACGCGGCGTGGCACGACGAGGCGGCCGGGCAGATCCTCACCATCGCCGCGCACACGCGCGACGCCAAGTCCGGCCTCTACTTCCACGGCTGGGACGAGAGCCGCTCGCAACACTGGGCGGACAAGCAGACCGGCCTGTCGGCGTGCATCTGGGGACGCGCGGTCGGGTGGTACGTGATGGGGATCGTCGAGACCCTCGATGCGATGCCCGCGGACCACCCGCGGCGGGCGGAGGTCATCCAACTGCTGCGCCAGCTCGCCGACGCCATCGCGGCCGTGCAGGACCCGCAGACGAAGCTGTGGTACCAGGTGCTGGACCAGGGGACGCGCCCGGGGAATTACCTGGAGTCTTCCGCGTCGGCGATGTTCGCCTTCGCCCTGGCCAAGGGCGCGCGGCTGGGCTACCTGGACGAGAAGCACGCGACGGTGGCGCGCGACGCCTACGCCGGCATCCTGGCGCGCTTCATCGTGACCGACCCGCAGACCGGCCTGGTCAGCCTGACCGACACGTGCAAGGTCGCCGGCCTGGGCGGCAAGGATCGCCGCGACGGGTCGTTCGCCTACTACATGAGCGAGCCGCGCATCGCCAACGACCCGAAAGGCCTGGCGCCGTTCATCCTCGCGAGCCTGGAGATGGAACGCAGCGACAAGCCGTTGCCCGCGACGCGACCGGTGGCGGCCGAAGCGCGACGGTGATCGGCCGGCGTGGCCGCGGCTCGCGCGCAGCCGCGTGATGGGCCGTTCACGGGTTGGTGCTCGACTTAGCCGTGCGGCTGGGCTTCCACCCGTCGGTTCCGCTCAGCACGTTGGCGACGGTGTACTTCGCCGCCTCCTCGTCGCTCAGCTCGCGCGACCACGCGACGCGCTGCGAGCGATCGGCGCCCGGGCCGGAGCACTTGTGCTCGACGTACCGCGCGGTCTTCTCGCGCTCCGGCTTCTTCCAGTTGTCCCACCCCTCCGGGCGGACGTGATCGCCCAGCTCGCAGCGCACGAACGCCACCGCCGCGTGATCGCGCCACGGCCTGCCGAGGTACGCCTTCTGCCCCGTGCCGGTCAGCTTGCAGTTGAGGAAAAGGTAGCCGTAAGGCTCGCCCGCCTCGGTCGCGGCGGCGGTGACGTAGCCGCCGTTCTTGCTGTGAACGTGGCAGTTCTCGAACACGGCAACGGCTCGGCCGAAGATGAAGTCCACGCGCCCTTCGATGTAGCAGTCCTTGAAGTACGCGCGCCCCTCGTGCAGGTAGAGCGTGTCCTGCCAGCCGAGCATGCGGCAGTTGAAGAACGCCTGTCGCTGCCCGGTGGTGCGCAGGGCGACCGCCTGCCCAACCTCGCCGGCGGAGTTCTCGAAGGTGATGTTCTCGGCGGTGAAGTCGTCGCCCTCGATGAGGGTGCTGTACGACCCGCTGGTGCCGACGCCCTGCGTCGCCGGCGGCAGGACCTTGCTGGCGTAGAGGTCGAACGTCAGGACCGTGGTGTTGGCGTCTTCGCCGCGGAAGGTGAGGCGCACCTTGTCCTTGCCGACGCGCACGCGCTCCTTGTAGGTGCCCGGCTTGATGCGGATGACCACGCGTTGCTCGCTCTTCTTGGGCGCGGCGTCCACGGCGGCCTGCACGGTCGCGTGGTCGCCGCTGCCGTCGGCGGCGACGGTGATGACGTTCTCGTCGCTCGCGGATGCCGCCTGCCGGCTGGGGGCGGTGGCCGGCGCGGTCGACGCGGGCGGCGGATCAAAGGCCACCGGCGTCACCCCGTGCTTCGCCGCCCAGTTCGGGTACGCCGCCAGCACCTTAGCGCCCCAAGGCCGGAGCCAGGCGTAACCCGTCCGCCGCTCGCGCTCAATCTCCGCCAGCGACGCCTTCTTCACGCCGTCGCGCCCGGAAAAGAACGGGCGGTTGGTCTCCAGGTCGTAGAACCGCGCCCACAGCGGCTCGGCCGCCGGGTCATCGACGACCACCAAGTCGCTCTTGCCGCTCTCGGGCTCCGCGCGCTTCTCGAGCCGTTTGCCGGTGATCTTCGAAGCCTCCATCCAGGCGACCGCTCGGCGAACTGATTCTTTCACGCGCTCGTCCGGCCGGTCGAGGCTCATCAGCAGCAGGACGATCTCGGGGCTCTCGCCGCCGCTGATCGAGGGCAACTCGTAGCTCCGCGCCGCCGCCGGAGCCAGCGACTTCTCGTCGTGCTGCTGGCACCACGCGGTCAGTACGCCGTTGGTCTTGATCTGGCAGTCGAGGATGCACTGCACCCCGCGGTCGAACGCCTCGCGGCAGCGCTGGCGGTCCTCGGGGCTGGTCCAGGCGAAGTCGGCGCCGCCCGCGGCGACGTCGCGCAACAGCAGCATCACGCCGACCATGGCGTTGTCGTTGAAGGTGATGCGCCGGCCGTAATCCTTGCCCAGCGGGAACCGCTGCGGCCAGCCGCCGTTGGAGTACTGGGCGGCGAGGCTGAACTTCAGCCCGCGCTCGAACGCCTGGCGGTAGCGCGGCTCCTGCGTCACGCGAAACGCGCGCGCGAGGATGCGCATCTCGGTGTAGGTCGCCTTGTTGTCGAACGTGCTGACACTGCCGGAGGTGTTCTGCTCCTGGACCGGGAAGCGCGGGTCGGTGGTCGGGTGGTGATCGCGCGGGCGCGGCGAAGTGGCGTCATACGCTTTCCACCAGCCGCCGTTGGCGTTCTGCCAGGTCAGGATGTTGTCGAGGACGCGGCGACCGTCGGGGCTGTTGAACCAGTTGTCGGGGCGATCGGCGAAGCGGTCGATCGGTTCGGCCAACAGTGGCGACCCTGCGGTCAGCACGAGGAGCAACGTGCACAGGAGCGTCGTGAGACGACGGGGCGAATCGGTTGAGTTGCGGCGCATTTGAGTGCTTAACCTACCGGTGACGGCGCGGGCCGGGCAAACGGATTCGCGGCTTTATCTGGAGCTTTTGCGGCGACCGCGAGCCTGGCGGCATGGCGGGCGCACGGTCGCGAGCCCGCCGGATCGGCTGCCGGTGGCAAACCTTAGTGGCTCGCGTTGGTGGTGGCCGGCGCGGCGCCCGCTGAAACCTTGAGGGACAAATTGCCGATGTCGACATCGCGCGCGTCGGAAATCGTGGTTCCCCTGGCGGCCGAGATCTCCACGTCGCGCAGCTTGACGCCCTGGATCGGCGAGTCCGGCAGACCGCGGATGACGATCGCCGTTGCGGCGCTCTCGCACCTGAGGTTCTCGATCAGCACGTTGCGGATCGCCGGGATGCCTTCCGGGCCGCTCTGGTCCACGTCGGGGTTGTTGCCGACGTCGTAGAACATGTCGATGGTGATGGCCTGCTTCTGGATGTTCTTGATGGTCATGTTGCGGTAGGTGATGTTCTCGACGACGCCGCCGCGCCCGCGGCGGGTCTTGATGCGCACGCCGGCGTCGTTGCCGTCGGCCACCACGTTCTCCGCCACCACGTTGCGCACGCCGCCGGACATTTCCGATCCGATGACGACGGTCCCGTGCCCGCGCGCGAACGTGCAGTCGCGGACCACGACGTTTTCCGTCGGCCTGCCGACCCGCCGGCCGTCACGGTCGCGGCCGGACTTGATGGTGACGCAGTCGTCGCCGGTGTCGAACGTGCAGCGCTCGATCAGCACGTTGACGCACGAATCCGGGTTCAGGCCGTCGGTGTTCGGGCCGTTGCCGCGCGCGGTGGCGCCGCGGGCGGTGACGTCGGTGCAGTAGATCGGGTGGATCGTCCAGAACGGGCTGTTGGTGAAGGTGACGCCCTCGATCAGGACCCGCTGGCAGTTGATCGGCTCGAACAGGCAAGGGCGCAGGCCGGCCTCGGGCGTGCCGAAGACGCGCTGGGTCGGGTCGTCCTGCGTCTCGCCCATCTCGCGAAGCCGCTTGATCGCGGGCGTCGCGGGCCTGCGCCACGGCCACCACGCCTGACCCTGACCGTCGATGGTGCCCTCGCCGGTGATGGCGATGTCGTGCGCATCGCGGCCCCAGATCAGGCCGGAGTAGTTCATGCACTCGGTCCCTTCCCACCGGGTGAGAACAACGGGGTAGTCGCCGGGGTCGGTGGACATCAGCAGCGTCGCGCCCTTCTCCAGGTGCAGGCGGACCTTCGAGCGGAGTTGCACCGCGCCGGTGAGGTACGTGCCGGCGGGGAACCGCACCGTCCCGCCGCCCGCTTGCTCCGCAGCTTGAAGGGCGCGGGCGATGGCGTCGGTGTCCTTCGTCTTCCCGTCGGCCTTGGTGCCGTGGTCGGTGACCGAGAAGGTCTTGTCCGGGATCTGTGGCAGCGCCGGCGCGGCCGCGCCGAACGCGAGCCCGGTCCAAGCCAGCAACAGGAAAAGCGATGTGACGGCGACGCGGGCGGGATAGTGGTCGGGGCTGCGCATGGGGGTAAAGCTACAGTCCGCGTCGGCAACGGCAACCTTCATCGCGCGTCAATCCGCGCCCCCTTGGCCCGCTCCAGTCCCATCGGCCGGGCGCCGGTTCCCGCCCTGGATGCCAGCGCGGGTGTCCATGCGTGTCGTGCTGGCTCCCCGCTCGTCCGCCAAATTGTGGTCGTCCACCACCCGCCCGTCGTCGCGCGCGTCGCGCTTCATCGTCTTCAGCGCGGCGAAGAAATCCCGCAGGTCCTTCGCCGCGCCCATGGTGAACCAGACAAGGGTCCCCCGCGCGATGAGGCAGGGCAGGGCGATGCCGGTGATCATCCAGTAGTGCGCCCACCAAGAGACCGGCCAGGGGCGGTAGAAGAGGTTCCAGGCAGTCGCGATCAGGTTCACCCCGACCAGCAGCACCGACCACCAGAAGATCCCGCCGGCGGTCAGCTTGTCGCCGCGCGTGAAGTTGTGGTCGAAGGTGATCACCTGGCGGAAGCTGAGGCGCTCGCGCCAACTCCGGGTGGGGCTGCCGCCGCCTGCTTCCACGGCGTAGATGCCGCGGTGGAGCATCTTGTCGAGGTTGAAGGGCTCGCGGCTGGTGAGCAGCGACGTGACGATGTACACCGTGGCCGCCGTGCAGATGGCGATGAACCCCGAAACCGCGCCGTTGAAGAAGAACTTGCTCGGCAGCGTGACGCCCGCCGGCGCCAGGTGCGGCTGAACGAGCGGGACGATCTGGCCCCAGAAGCTGCTGCACAGGATTCCCACGACGCACAGGACCGAGCCGGTGATGGCGCCGGCCCACGCGCCCTGCGTCGTCCCCTTGCGCCAGTACAACCCGCCGATGATCGCCGCGCCGGCGCCGCCGGTGAAGATGGCGCTGGTGACGGCCCACCACAGCACGATGTACTGCGTCTGCGGGAACAGCAGGCTGAAGCAAAACGCCCAGCCGGCGACGCCGGTCACCGCCAGCCGCAGCGCCCAGATGTGCTGCCTGGGCGTCATGGGCTTCTTCTTCAGCGGCAGCACGATGTCCTGGATGAAGATGCCGCCCCACGAGTGCAGGTGCCCGGAATCGCCGGCGACCAGCCCCATGATCATGATGGCGACGAACAGCCCCTTGATGCCGACCGGCAGCAGGTAGCGCAGCGCCACCGGGACGGTCATCTGGTCGCGCAGGGTCTCGTTGCCGACGGCGTCGAGCGTCGCGTGGATCGGCGCCGCCGCCTGCGCGAACGCGGGGTGACGCATGTACGCGATCGCGCAGACGCCGAGCAGCAGGAGCATCAGCGCGCGGGCGTAAATGCGCCACTCGGCGAGGATGCCGCCCATCCGCGCCTCGTGCGGCGTGCGCGCCGCGGCGCTGAAGCCCTGCCGGTTCTGGAAGGCGTTCGTGCCGTACACCCGCGCGAACAGCGCGATCGCGATGTACCAGATGTTGAAGTCCTCGATCTTCTTCGCGTCGAACGGGTTGATCAGCGAGTAGTCCTTCGGCGCCGCCGCCATCACCTCCACGATCTGCGACCAGCTCACGATGGTGAACGCCGCCAGCGCGATCAGGATGTAGATCGCGTGCGACAGCAGGCCCTCGATGCAGTCGGTGACCATCAGCGTCACCTGCCCGCCCACCAGCACCGTGAAGACGGTGAACGCCAGGTACCCGGCCATGATGAGCGCGAGCGTCGGGACCGCCAGCCCGGCCAGCGAGACCGTCTCGGGCAGCCCCAGGAAGTAGATGAAGAACCGCGCGCTGACGGCGGGGAAGATGCCGTAGTTGAGGATGCCCGAGACGAACGCCAGCATCCCCATGTACAGCCGGAACCGCCGGCTGTAGCGCATCTCGAGGAACTGCGCCAGCGTCAGCGCGCGCGTCTCGCGGTAGCGGTAGACGACGAAACCGGTCATCGCGATGAGGAGGACGACCGGCGTCGTCAGCTTCTCCCAGAAGTTGAGCACGAACCCGGAGACCAGGATGATCTCGAAGCGCGCCATCGTGTTGGCCAGCCCGGAGTCCGCCTCCCCGCGCGCGTTGGCCAGCAGGTAGCGTCCCGCGCAGCGCCCGGCGGCGAGGAAGTCCGACACCCCGTGCACGTACCGCCGGGTGTACGCCGCGAAAGCCGCCACCAGCGCGATCGGCACGGCGACCAGGATCCAGTCGATCGATTGCATGGAAGGCGAGCACCCCGGGCAGAAGCCCCTGTCCACCCCGACCCGCGCGCCCGCCGCGCGGCGCGGCGCATGAGCCCCCC
>DASQDR010000017.1:0-3357 GCA_035634055.1 Tepidisphaeraceae bacterium
CACCGGCAGCTCGACGCAAACGCTGGGCTCGCCCTCGGGCACGCGCGTCGGCGGGCGGCGATTCGGCTTCAACTGCGGCTACTGCTCCTCGCGGCTCGAGGCGACCGAGACCATGAGCGGGCAGGAGGGCACCTGCCCCACCTGCGGCAACAACATCGTCATCCCCATCCTCGATCGCTACGGGCGGCTGATCGACCCGATGACGGGCAAGATCATCAAGCCCGACCCGCACCCGGTCCACGCCTACGCCGCCGCCGGCGAGCGCGCCCCGCGCATCCTCCGCAGCGACGACGGCCGCCAGACCATCATTTGCCCGCGCTGCCAGGCGGTCAGCCCCATCGCCGCCAACAACTGCAAGAGCTGCGGCATGCCCTTCACCATGGAAGGGACCACGCTGGAAGCCAGCGGCACCAGCAACGGGTTCTGCGTCGCGTCGCTGGTGCTCGGCATCATCGGCATCCCCGCCTTCTGCGCCGTGCTGCCGCCGATCCTGGCGATCGTCTTCGGCATCATCGGCTACAACCAGGTCAGCCAGAGCGGCGCCGAGGGCGGCGGCAAGGGCATGGCCATCGCCGGCATCATCTGCGGACTGATCGGGTGCTTCATCGCCGCGATGTCGTTCCTGGGCTGAGCGGGCGGACGGGCGGCGCAGTGGGCGCATCCGCGGGGCCGAGCGCGGGGGGCGCGAGGGTTGAGGATTGACGATTGGAGCTTGAACGGCGCGCGTGCGCGTGTCGCGCGCTCAGCGCCGACTCGACGCGGCTGGCGTGGCCGGAACGGCGCCCGCGCCCGCGCGCGGGTCGCGCGTCGGCCCTGGCGTACAGGCCGTTCAGCGCGGCGCGACGGCGCCCGCGCGCGTGTCGCGCGGTTCTGTGCCTCTCAAGTTCCAATCCTCAATCCTCAAGCCCCCCCCGCCGCCCGCCGCCCGCCCCCCGCCCTGGAATCACCTGCGCCCTGCCTCGTACTTCTCCTCCGCTTCCGGGACGCGGACGTACGTGGGCGTGAGCCGGTCCGGGTCGGCGAACTCGCCACGCTGGGCGTGGGCCCAGCCGAGCTGCGCGACGACGGCCGCGCGCGGCCGCCAGAGTTCGGGCGGGGTGACGATCACCCGCGGGTCGTCCTTCGGGATGAACTTCTCGTGGTACGGGATCCCCTCGCCCAGCAGGTGGACCGGGCCGGCGTCCCGGGCGCCGTCGAGCATCTCGGTCAGCGAGGCGACCCGCACCGGGACGCGCTCGAGCCACACATCGGACGCGCGCTCCAGGCGGGCGGTGAAGATCTGGTCGCGCTTGGCGTCCAGCACGATGACCAGGTGCCGCGCCGCCGCCGGCGCGTTCTCCGCCAGCACCCGCGCCGTCTGAACCGCCACCAGCTTCGCCCCGGTCGCCAGCGCCATCGTCTTGGCCAGCGTGACGCCGATGCGCAGCCCGGTGAACGACCCCGGCCCGGCCGAGACGTAGACGTGCTCGAGGTCGGGCGGCGTCCAGCCGTGCGCGCGGCAGAGGCGGTCGATGATCGGGATGATCTGGGCCGCGTGCTGGAGCCCGTGGGCGAACTGCTCCTCGGCCACCACCCGCCCGTCCTCCGCCAGCGCGACCGAGCCGACGCGGGAGGAGGTCTCAATGGCGAGCGCGCGCGGCATCGTGCGGATGTTAGCCGCTGGCCGGAAAGATTGAACCGCCAAGCACGCCGAGAGCGCCAAGGAAGAGCAGAAAGAGAGAATTAATTCTTACTTGGCGACCTTGGCGGCCTTGGCGGTTCAATCGTCTTCATACTTGGCGACGTTGGCGGCCCTGGCGGTTCAATCGTCGACGGATGAACCCTCGCCCGGCGCCTCTTCGGCGCAAGGCCTGTCGGACTTACTCATCACCAGCCCGCAGGCGATCATCATGAGGGCGGCGCCGATGAGGTAGAGCTGCGTCTTGGGGTGCCGGCACGCGCTGGCGAGGAAGCCGCCGACCGGGCGGTACGGCGGCATGGGCGCGGGCGGCGGGATCGTCACCAGCAGGAACGGCGACAGGTCGGCGGCCGCCCCCGCCTTCGGCTGGCTCTTGAGCTCCAGCACCTGCGTCCCCTCCGGCACCATCTTCATCTGCCGGCGGGCGAGCCGCTCGGCCAGCGTCGGGTCGTCGGCCACGCGCTGGAGGAACGCGCTGTTGGTGTCCACCTGCTTCTGCAACTGCTCCAGGTCCGCCTTCAGGCGGTCGCGCTCGTAGGCGAGCCGCCGGACCTCGTCCGCAGCCGGGATCAGCAGGCACAGCGCGATCAGCCCGACCCCCAGGCAGATGAGCGGGATGGTGAACGTCCCGCCGGGCGGCGACGCCGGCGCGCCCGCCCCGCCGCCGTCCACGTCCGCCTCGCGCGTCACTTCCGGCCCCGGCTCCGGCGCCTCCGCGACGGGTAGCGGCGCCGGCACGACCGTCACGTCGCGCGCCGGGTCGACGGTGTCCCATGGCGAGGGCGGAACTGGCTCGGCGAGGGTCTGCATCCCACCGGCATTATCGGACGCCAAGCCCTTATCGCTGCAATCCCCGCGATCAGCGGGTTCCCCGCGCTGCCGGCTGGGTGGCCGGCAGCGCGGTGACGGCCGCGTGCATCCGCCCGATCACGTCGTCGATCTGCTCCCGCGGGGCGTCGCTGCCGAAGCTGACGATCGGCGCCAGCAGGGCCTGCCCGTCCAGCACGATCGCCAGCCGCTGCCCGGAGTTCTCGCGCGTCACTTGCTGGAGTCGGCGGGCGCCGTCGGCGGTCGAGCCCCCAGCGCCGAGGCGAGCGCGTTCCCGCTGGCGAAAGGCTGCGGGGTTGGCGCCGGCGCGGGCTGGACCTCCGGCGGCGACTCCACGCGATCGTGGAGCGCGAACATCGCCTGCTTCATCTTGTCGTCGCCGGCCCATGTGCGCAGATCCTCGATCGTGCGCACGCGGTTGTCGGCGATGTCGGCGGTCAGGTCTCGGAAGCTCGAGGCGATCGCCGCCAGCCGGTCTCGCAGCGCGGTGGCGCGGGCGGCCGAAGGGGCGAGGCGGACGAGCGTCCACCGGCCGTCGGCGCGGCGAACCTCCGCCCCGAGATGCAGCAGCCGGCGACCGGGGATCCACGCCCGGTCGTCCGACAGGACGATCGGCGCCCGGGTAAGCGAGAGCCCCCGCTTGCCGCGCGCCCCCCGCGCTCAGCGCGTTGAAGGGGTGAACGTCGCCGAACCGCGCGCCGCCCGCTTTCGCCAGCGCGTCGAGCGAAGCGAACAGCTCGGTGTAGGCCTCGATCAGCGCGCCGTGCTGCGGGCTCCCGCCAAAGAAGGTTCGGGCGCGGGCGGCGTCGCCGTCGGCGAGCGCGCCCCCGAAGTCATCGGACGCCGCGCGA
>DASQDR010000018.1:0-2477 GCA_035634055.1 Tepidisphaeraceae bacterium
GATCGTGCACGACATCGCCCTCTCCGGGCGCGGGCTCACGCTGGTCACCGGGACGACCGGCTCGGGCAAGAGCACCACGCTGGCGGCGATGATCGACCTGATCAACGCCAACCACGCCCGGAAAATCATCTGCATCGAGGACCCGGTCGAGTATTTGCATACGCCGAAGCAGGCGCTCATCGCGCAGTTGGAAGTGGGGACGGACACGACGAGCTTCGATCAGGCGTTGCGGCAGAGCCTGCGGCAGGACCCGGACGTGGTGCTGGTCGGGGAACTGCGCGACATGGACACGCTGCGCATCGCGATGCGCGCGGCGGACACGGGGCACCAGGTCTTCTCCACCGTCCACTCGGCCAGCGCGCCGCAGACGATCGAGCGGATCATCGCCATGTTCCCGCCGGCGGAACACAAGCTGCTGCTGACGCAGCTGGCCGGCAACCTCGAGGCGATCATCTCGCAGCGGCTGGTGATCACGCGGGATGGTTCGCGCCGCCCGGCGACGGAGATCTTGCGCGGCGGGCCGGTCCCGACGAAATACATCCTGGAGGGGCGGGCGCTGGAGCTGGGCGACTACCTCAAGAACGCCGGCAACGGCATGCAGACCTTCGACCAGGATTTGCTGTCGATGCACCGCCAGGAGCTGATCAGCACCACCGAGGCGCTGCACAACGCCACCAACCGCGAGTCGCTGAGCATGGCGCTGCGCGGCATCAGCTCGTCCAAGGCGCCCGATCCCGCGGGGCAGCGCAACGCGGGGCAACTGAAACCCGCGCCGCGGCCGATGGCGGCGGGGCCGGATCACGGACACCGGTAGGGTGGCACGGGAAGGCGACGCAAGGCGCGCAAGGCTCACGGGGCAAACGCGAGCGGCGCGCGCCGGCACGGCGTCACCTTGTTCGTGGGGTCAACGCGCCCCGCTCGCATCTTCACCGCCCGCTGCCTCATCCGCTGTCATCTTTCCCGCCGATGGCCTATAATAAGGCGATGCCCACCGCGACAAAGCAGCACCCGACGTTGACCGAGGCCCGCGCCGCGCTGGCGACGCCGATCGACTTTGAAACCTTCCTGAACAAGCTGTCCGCCAAGGACCGCACCAATGCCCAGCGGCACGTCGCCGCCTGCGACGCCGAGGGCCCCCCCTCCGACGGAAAGCACGGCGCGCTCTGGCGCCGCCTGGCCTGCGCGCTGATGACGCTGGCGCCGCACGCGATCAAGTTCAACGGGCAGCAGAGCGCGCAGTTCTTCATCCCCGACGGCAAGTACCGCATGCAGGTGTTCGCCCTGGAGGACCTGCGCGACGGCAAGATCAACATCTACTGCCCCAACGTGCTGGACGACGCCGTCGCCGCCGGGCTGCTGGCGCGCCGCGCCGACGCCGCCACCGGCACCACGCGCTTCGTCATCACCGGCACCGACCAGGCGCTGGACGTGACGGAACTGGACGGCGCCACCCCCAACCCGGCCGCGTTCTACAAGGACATGCTCGGCTGGAACCGCAAGGCCATCCGCATCACCCTCGCGGTCACCGCCACCAACCCGGAGATCGAGGCCGCCGAGCAGCTCTGCGCCATCTCCTCGAAGAAGTGGCAACCCAAGGCCGCATAGGCGCGCGGGCTGATTTTCTCCCCTGCGCGGTACGCTGGCGATCGGGTGAGGGCCAGAGGACCGAGGCTTGGAGATTGAGGATTGGAACTTGAACGGCGCGCGCGCACGCACCCGCAGTCGTTCAAGTTCCGATCGTCAAATCCTCAAGCTTTCTGCCCGCCCGGCCCGCAGCCTTTCGAGTTCCAACCTTCAGTCTCCGAGCCGCCTGCCCAGCCCGAGCAGCCCGCTCAACAACTCGCGCCGCTTTGTAATCGGCGCCGTCGGCGTCTTCGGTTGGTATCACCCTTGCTAAGGGGTTTCACCGAGGAGGCTGCGCATGACGACGCTCCGATCCATTGTTCTGATCCTCGCGGCCGGGGCGTTGCTGGCGGCGGTCGCGCCGGCGCGGGCGCTGGGGGCCACGGCGCAGGTCGTGGACAACGGGCAGTTCTTCAGCCCCGACGCCGTCTCGCGCGCCAACCGCCGGCTGGCGGACGTCGAGCGGCAGACGGGGCGCAGCCTGCGCGTCGAGACCTACGCCGAGATCCCGGCCGACCTGCGCGCCGCCTACTCGCCCGACCAGCGCGCCCGGTTCTTCGCGGACTGGGCGCAACAGCGCGCGCGGGCGGTGAAGCTGACGGGGGCGATGGTGCTGGTCTGCCGCGAGCCGGCGAACATCTCGGTTGAGGTCGGCCGGCAGACGGTCGAGTCGGGCGCGTTCACGCTGGCGGACCGCGATCGCCTGCTCAAGCCGATGGCCCAGGCGTTCCGCGAGAAGCGCTTTGACGACGGGCTGATCGGCGCCGTCGAGACGTGGGCCACCACCGTCAGCAAGGGCCGCAGCGGCGCGCCCGACGCCAGCGCCGCAGCGGCCGGCGCGGCGTCGGGCGCGG
>DASQDR010000019.1:0-19915 GCA_035634055.1 Tepidisphaeraceae bacterium
GGGCCGTCACCGACGATCAGGGCCGCTACACCCTCCACGGTTTCCCCAATAGGGCAACGCGCTGGCCGCGGTGGCCAGCGGGCAACCTTACTTTCAGCGCGGCGTCCCCATCGACGACGAGCCGGGCCTCGCGCCGGTCCAGGTTGACCTGGAGCTGCACAAGGCGATCTGAATCACGGGCAAGGGGACCGACAAGAAGACCGGCAAGCCGCTCCCCGCGCGTGCAGTACACAACCTACGTGGACAACAAGCACACGCACGACCTCCCGGAGTTCCAGCGCAAGGGAGGCGCCGGCTTCATGGAGGGCAACCAGGGGAGTTACCAGGCGCGGACCGACGGGTTCTTCCGCCTCCCGGCCGTCCCCGGCTGTTCAGCGCGTCGTGCACCATCGAGGGGTACCGCAAGGGCATCGGCTGCGGTTTCGGCGCCGGGCGGGATGTCGATCTCGCGCACCGGGTTGTCGGACGTTCGGTGCGGCGTGGTGGGCTGGTAAAGGCGGAAGACGAAGTTCCGCCCCTGGAGGATCGGGATGTCGTTCGTCCGCAAGCGGATGCTCCAGGCCGCCGGCACCGCGCGCGACCTCGCCGACGCGGCGCGCGACGGCGGCGAGGGCGCGGGCTATGCCGACTCGCTCCTGGCCCGCCAGCTCTCGATGGTCTCGCGCCTCATCCGCGCCGTCGGCGGGACGCGCGTCTACTACGTGACCCAGACTGGCTACGACACCCACGCCAACCAGCTCCAGACGCACGGCGAGCTGCTCGGCGACTTCTCCCGCGCGCTCAAGGCGTTCCTCGACGACCTGCGCGCCAGCAAGCTCGATGACCGGGTGACGGTGCTTGCCTTCAGCGAGTTCGGCCGGCGCATCGCTGAGAACAGCTCCGCCGGCACCGACCACGGCACCGCCGGCCCGGTCTTCCTCGCCGGCCCGGCGATCAAGCCCGCCATCCACGGCGACGGGCCCAACCTCGCGGACCTCGACGACGGCGACCTAAAGATGTCGCTCGATTTCCGCCGCCTCTACGCCACGGTGCTCACCGACTGGCTGCGCGTCCCCGCAACCGGCGCCCGGCCCGCAAGTTCGCGCCGCTGCCCCTCCTGCGGGCATGACGGCACGCCTGCGACGCCACCGGCACCGAGCCGCAAGTCCACAGCGACGAGCGAGGCGTGGTGGCCGCTCAAAAAGAGAGGGACGCGCTGGCGCGCGTCCCTCGAATCAATTGCTCAACGTCGAACGATTTGCCTACGGCCGGAACAGTGGGCGCTCGCTCCATTCCTTTTTGGCGGCCTCGATCTTGGGTTGCTCGGGGTTGATCGTCAGGCTCTGGTCCCACATCGCCAGCGCCTGCTCGCGCTTGGCGTCGTCGAGCTCGAGGTTGTTCTTGAACTCGGCGATGCGCGACCAGCCGATCTCGTTCATGGCCGGGTAGTACTTCGGGTCGAGCTTCAGGGCGGACTGGTACTGCGCGACGGCGTCGTCGTAGCGCCCGGCCTTGGCGAGCGCGTCGCCGAAGCGCTTGCGGTGCAGCGGGGAATCCTCCATGTCGATCACGCGCTGGAGGATGTCGACGGCCTCGCCGCCCTTGTTCTGGGCGATCAGGTTGGTGCCGAGGTTGAGCAGCGTGGTGGGGTTCTGCGGGTCGAGGTCAAGGGAGTGGCGGTAGGCGGACTCCGCGCGGTTGTACTCGCCCCGCGCGTCGAGCGCGACGCCGAGGTTGGAGAAGGCGGCCGCGCTCTTGGGGTCCAGCAGCGTGGCGCGCTCAGTGAATCGCACCGCTTCCTCGGGGTCGCCGAGGTAGAGGTAGACCAGCCCGAGGTTCATGTTGGAATTGGGGTCGTCCGGGTTCAGCTTCAGCGCCCGCTGATAGCTGCTGGCCGCCTCCTGGAGGCGCTGGAGGAACTGGTAGCTGACGCCGAGCTTGTAGTAATTCGTCCAGGTGTAGGGATCGAGCTTGACGAGCGTCTCGTACTGCCCGACCGCCTCGTTGTAGTTGCCGCCCTCGCGATAGAGGTCGCCGAGCATGAGCCGGGCCATGATCAGGTCCGGGTTGGCGCGGGTGGCGGCGGTGAGGTTGAGGATGGCGCGGTCGCGGTCGCCGGCGTTGTAGGCCTGCACCGCCTTGACGTACTGGTCGACGCCCTTGATCCCGCCGCTGCCGGCATTGGACTGGCACCCGACGCCGACGAGCCCGACGAGCGAGCCGGCGACGGCCGCCAGGAACACGAAGTTGAATGTGCGGTGCTTCATGGTGAGCAGTGCGCCTCTAGGGAATCTGGAGCGAGCCGGCAAGGTATACCGCTGCGGCACAGCCGGGGCAACCGCGCCGCCGCCCCGCTCCGCCAGCCTTACCACCCGTTACCGCCGGGGCGGCGCCGCGCCGCCTATTGCCGGTTGACCCTACCCGGCCACGGGTTCTACCATCCGCAGCGTCGCGGGCGACGGCAAGACCTTTGAATCATCGGCATTTACGGGCAAGGAGCTTCGCTTGCGCCTCCTCATCGCGATCCCGGTTTTCAACGAGCGGAAGTACGTCGAGCACGTGCTGGCCAAGGTGCTGCGCTACCACCACGACCTGCTGCTGGTCGACGACGGCAGCACCGACGGGACCGGGGATTACCTGGCGACGCGGCGGGATATCGGGCTCATCCGTCACCCGGAAAACCGCGGCTACGGGCAAAGCCTGATCGACGCCTTCAAGCACGCCGACGCCCGCGGGTACGACTGGGTCATCACCATGGACTGCGACGAGCAGCACGAGCCGGAGCGCATCCCGGACTTCGTCCGCGAGATCCAAGCCGATCGGTGGGACCTGATCAGCGGCTCGCGCTACATGCGGGAAATGCGCGATAACGACCTGCCGCCCAGCGATCGTCGGTCCATCAACCGGACGATCACCGACACCCTCAACGACTGCTACCGGCTGAACCTGACCGACGCCTTCTGCGGCTTCAAGGCCCACCGCGTCGAGGCCATGCGCAAGCTTTGCCTCGACATCCCGGGCTACGCCTTCCCCATGCAGCTTTGGCCGCAGGTGGCGCACCATCAGTTGCGGGTGACGGAGATCCCGGTCCGCCTGATCTACAACGATCCCACGCGCCACTTCGGCGGGCAGTTGGACGACCCGCAGAATCGGCTGAACCATTATCTGGACGTGCTGTGCGCCGAGCATCGACGGATTAGCGAGAAGAGTTGCCAGTTGCTAGTTGCCAGTTGCCAGTCCGAGCAGCAAAACTAAAACGACGCGCACCTCCCACTGGCAACTGACAACTGGCAACGAACAACTCTGCTCCACCCATGTCCCTCTCGGCCCCGAGCTACGCAGACTGGAAGGCTCCGGCCGAGGACGGGGCGACCGTGATTTGGCCGCCGCCGGGGGAGCTTTGCGAGGACGCGCGGGAAAATCACCGCCAGTTGTCGACAGCGCATGAATTGCGCGTGCAGAACGTGCCGCTGACCGAGGTGCGGCGGCGGCAGCGGGCGTGGCTGGGTCATCCTGATGACCAAATTCTCATCGCCGACGGCCATCAGGCCGAGCTCTATCACGCCGGCGTCTGGGTCAAGTCGGTCCTGTCGCACTTCGCCGCCGAGCAACTGGGCGGATCGGCCCTGCACCTAGCCGTGGACACCGACGCGCCCAAGCACCTGTACCTGCGCTGGCCCGGCGCGTCGGTCGCGGTCACCGATGATCCGGACCTGTCGCGGGCACAGTGGAGCGGGCTGCTGGACGCGCCGTCGCCGGCGCACCTGAACGACCTGCGCCACCAGCTCGACAAGGCAACTTTTGCGCAGCCGCCAATGGCGGGCGAATTCCTCGATTCGCTCCGTCGGCTGGCGCTGGAGCAGCTCGGCCTCGCCCCCGCGCTGACCAACGCCTGCCATGCCCTCGACTGGAGCCTGGGCCTGCGGCACGGGGCGGCGCTGGCGTCACCGATGTGGAGCTGCGAGCCCTTCCTCGTCTTCGTCCATCACGTGATCGCCCGCGCGGGTGATTTCGGCGTCGCTTACAACCGGGCGCTGGCGGAGTACCGCCGGGAGAAGAAGGTCCGTACGCCGACCCGCCCGATGCCGGACCTAGCCCTCGAGGGCGACTCCGTCGAGCTGCCGTTCTGGTTGGACGGCCTGTCCACCGGCGGCCGCGCCCGGCCGGTCGCGCGTGCCGCCGACGGCGGCTTCGTGCTGACCCTAGATAATGGCGACCGTTTCCGCTTCGACCCCGCCGCCGACGGCTGGGACGCCGCCCGTCGGCTGGCGCAGTGGCTGCGCCCGCACCAATTGCGCCTTTCGCCCCGCGCGCTCGCGCTGACGTTGTTCGTTCGCTTGTGCGCGGCCGACCAGTTCGTCCACGGCATCGGTGGCGGGCAGTACGACCAGATCACCGATCGCCTGATCGCGTCGCACTTCGGCCTGCGCCCGCCGCGCTTCTGCGTCACGACCGCGACGATGTACCTGCCGGAGGCGGTCGGGCGGGCGCGCGTTTGCCTGCCGTGCATTCACCAGGAAGGGCACCGCCTGAAGCACGCGGTGCTCGGCGAGCGCAAGCGTGAGCTGCTGGCCGTCATCGCCGCCGCGCCCCGCCATTCCGCCGACCGCTACGCCGCCTTCGCCGCGCTGCACCGCGAGCTGAGCAGCGCGATGAAGCGGCACGCGGGCATGCGCGCGTGGGAAGAGCGCCTCCGCGACGCCCAGCAGCGCGAGGCCGAGGAGAGCGTCGTCTTCGACCGCGAACTTTTCTACGCCATGCAGCCGAGGCACCGCCTCGCCGAGATGATCGACCGCTACCGCAACGCCTTCACCGGCTGATCCCCCGCGACCGTTGAACGCTTCAGTCCGCTGCCGCTCTCCGTCCCGCGGCGCGTCGCTTGCATGCGCTCGACGGCCCGACGTGCCCGTCGAGCACGCACGGAAAGCGAGTCCCATCATGGCTGCCAGGAAAAAGACGCAGAACGCGCAGAACACCAAGAGCCGCGACAAAACCGACCACGACCGTACCGCCCACGGCCCGCGCACGCCCGGCGGCAAGCCCGGGCCGGTGGAGGGGCGGGCGCCGGACCAGAGTTTTGAACAAGGCGCGCCGCCGGAGGCGACCAACTACCAGCACCCGACGGCGGAGGGGCTGAACCGCTCGGTCCCAGGCGCGGGCGTCGTCGGCCACGACGTTGACTC
Source organism: Tepidisphaeraceae bacterium (assembly GCA_035634055.1). Classification (GTDB taxonomy): domain Bacteria; phylum Planctomycetota; class Phycisphaerae; order Tepidisphaerales; family Tepidisphaeraceae; genus JAICTV01. The sequence continues at coordinate 5,163 of DASQDR010000019.1, forward strand.
GCCCGGTGCGACGCGCGGTCAAAACGTCCCGGGCGCCCGCCGAAATTCCCCTGGCGCCGACCGCGCCGGCACGACGCGCAGCGGGCCGGCATCGATGCCCGCCGGCGACGGCGTCGGCGCGACCGCCGACGACCGGCTGGACAACGAGCCCAACTCCGCCGGCGGCGGCGCGCCGCTCAGCACCGAGACCGGCGGCACCGGCGCCCCGCGCCCCGGCCCCGCCTACGGCGCACCCGAAGCCGACGCCGCCAGCGCCGGCCCCAACGCCGAAAAGGGCCAAGCCCGCGAAAAGCGCTTCCGCGAAGAGCGCGGCCTCTGATCGCCACCCGTGGCTTGGGCGTCTCGCCCGAGAGCGCGCGCGGCCGCAGCCGCCTTACCGTGGCTTGGGCGCCTCGCCCAAGCGCTCGCGGCCACAGCCGCTCTGCGCAGTGCCACAACCACGAGCTTTCCGCGCCCCGCGCACCGCCGCACGCGCTCCAATAGATGACAACCCCCTCCCCCTGTGCGACAACTCCCCCAGCGTGGAAGAACCCCTCACCCTCCTCTACCGCTCCGACGCCGCCATCGCCGTGATGAAGCCGGCGAAGCTGGCCACCATTCCCGGGCGGGCGGAGACCGATTCGGTCCTCGAGCGCCTCGGGCGGCAGGTCGGCCTGCCCAGTTCCGGCGAGGCGGACCCGCGGCTGCGCGTCGTTCATCGCCTGGATAAGGAGACCACCGGCGTCCTGCTCTTCGCGACCGGCCGGCCCGCGCAGCAGCACTTCTCCCACCAGTTCCAGAACAACACGGTGGCGAAGGAGTACCTCGCCCTGGTGCGCGGCCGGCCGCACGAATCGACGGGCGTGGTGGACGCCCCGCTCGCGCCGCACCCGGCAAACCCCAAGCGGATGGCGGTGGTCAAGCACGGCGGGCGGCCGGCGCGGACCGAGTGGCGCGTGGAGGAAGCGTTCCGCGGCTTCGCGCTGGTCCGCTGCTTCCCCAAGACTGGCAAGACGCACCAGATCCGCGTCCACCTGGCGCACGCGGGGATGCCGCTGGCGATCGACCCGCTCTACGCCGCCCCCGCCCCCGGCCGGGCGGGCGGGCTGCTGCTCAGCCAGTTCAAGCGCGACTACCGCCCCACGCGCGGCGAAGTGGAGCGCCCCCTCATCGACCGGCTGACGCTGCACGCCGAGAAGCTGAGGGTCACCGACCCCGCCGGCACCACGTTGGAACTCGTCGCGCCGCTGACAAAGGATTTCCGCGCCGTCCTGAACCAGCTCCGCCGGCACGCGCGCGGGTGATGACGCCGAGTGCCGTGCTGACCGTTCCGCGCACGCGCGGGCGGTGACGCGCCCGGCTATACTGACCCGTTGCCGATGTCGACGACGCTGGACTACAACGCCGCCGCCGATCCGTCCGTGCGGCAGGCGGTCAGCCGGGCGGTCTGGTCGGTGATCCAGACGGGGCTGATCACCACCGCGCTGGCGCTGTTCGGCGTGTTCGTCCTGGCCAGCCGGGTCAACAACATCAACGCGATGGACTTCTACTCCCCGGCGTGGTTCCCGCTGGGCGCGTGGTCGGTGGGGACGGTCGCCGGCAGCGGGTACGTCGTCGCCTCGTGGTGGACCGGCCTGCGCGTGCGCGGCTGGTTGCTGCTGGGGGTGGCCGCCCTCCAGCTCGTCGGTTACGTGGGCGCGCACTACGCCGAGTACGCCACGCTCGACCTGGTCTACCGCGACTCGCACGAGGCGGTCGGGTTCTTCTCCTACTTCCACTACGCGACGATCAGCCTGGCCCTCGGCCCGCACGGGTTTCGCGACGGCGAGGTGCCGCTGGGGACCTGGGGTTACGCGGTGCGCGGCGTCGAGGCGGCGGCGTTTGCCACGGTCGTCATCGCCGCGGCACTGGTGCTGGTCCGCCGGCCGCGCTGCGACGGCTGCGGCGGGACGCCCGAGCGCCGCCGGCTGGCGGTCGTCCCGCCCGCCCACCTCCGCCACGCCGTCGCCGCCGTCGAGTGCTTCGCCCGCGGCGGCGACGTCGACAAGCTGACCCACGCCCTGCGCGCCCACGAGCGCCCGGCCACCGAGCCTCCGGCCGACGCCGACTGCGACCTGGTCCTGACCCGCTGCGGCGTGTGCGGCATCGGGCACGTCGACACGGTGACCCGCGCCGAGGCCAACGGTAGCCCCAGCGTTCCGCGCGCCGCGGATGGCCCGATGACGGTCGCCGCGGGCGCTACGGTCGCCGCGGACGCCATGGTCGCCGCGGGCGCCACCGACGCCCGCCACACCGCGGCGAGCCGCCCGACCGCGCTCGGCAGAGCGATCACGCCCGTTGCCGCCGGGTCACCATCCGCCGCGGCGGCGCGGATCTGCGATTCCGCCACCGGCTCGCCTGCGGTGCGGGTGGAGATCCGCCCCCAATTCGCGCAACGGCTGGGCGGTGACCCCCGCGATCCATCAGTGGCGTAGCGGGGGGGCCGCGGACACTCGCGTTCGGTGCCGCCCAACCGTGGGCACGGGTTTTCAGGGGCACCTTCAACGTTAGAGCGGTGCGCGTTTGGTGTTTAGCGTCGGCAGCAGGAGTTGTGTCATCCCGAAGCGTACTCGCGAGGGATCTCCTGTCGGGGGAGCAGCGTTCACCGGCCCGAGATCCTTCGCGAGTACGCTCAGGATCACATTGCGGGTGCCTGTCCGCCACACCCAATGGCGCACCGCTCTAGCCTGGTGATCGGCAACGGGGACCGGCGCGCGGGCTACATCCCGCCCATCAGCACCGCGAGGATCCCCTTTTGCGCGTGCAGGCGGTTCTCGGCTTCCTCGAAGACCAGCGAGCGCGGGCCTTCCATGACGGACTCGCTGATCTCGTAGCCGCGGTAGGCGGGCAGGCAGTGCAGCACCACCGCCTGCCTCGGCGCCAGCGCCAGCAGGCGATCGTCCACCTGGAAGCCGGCGAAGTCCTTGATGCGCCGCTGCTTCTCGGCCTCCTGGCCCATGCTGACCCAGGTGTCGGTGACGACCACGTCCGCCTCGCGCACCGCGTCGGCCGGGTCGTGGGTCAGCACGAAGTCCAGGGCGGGCACCTGCGACATGATCCGATCGATGTCCCCCTGCGGCAGCTCGTACCCGGCCGGCGACGCCAGCACGAAGCGCATCCCCAGCTTGCCGCACGCCGCGGCGAGCGAGCGCGTGACGTTGTTGCCGTCGCCGACGAACGCCATCGTCAGCCCCTCGAGCCGGCCGAAGTGCTCCTCGATCGTCAGCACGTCCGCCAGCGCCTGGCACGGGTGGTTGTAGTCGGTCAGGCCGTTGATGACCGGCACCTGCGACCACCGCGCCAGCTCCAGGACCTTCTCGTGCTCGAACGTGCGGGCCATGATCCCGTCGCACATCGACGCCAGCACGCGCGCGACGTCGCGCACCTCCTCGCGGACGCCCCAGCCCATTTCCTCGCCGCGAAGCATCATCGCCGTCCCGCCGAGCTGCGCCATCCCCGCGGCGAAGGAAACGCGCGTGCGCAGGCTCGGCTTCTCGAAGATCATCGCCAGGACCTTCCCCGCCAACACCGCCTCGTTCCGGCCGGTCTCGCGCAAGTGCTTCTTGAGCCGCTTGGCGACATCGAGCATGTGGCGGAGCTGGTCGGGTGAACAATCGGAGATGGCGATGAAGTCTTTCATGGGAGGTCGAGCGCCCGCCGCAGTTGAAGATCTGTTTGCCGTCGTGTCACCGGGCCCGTCACGCCCAGCCGTCGCGCGACGACCCGATCCGACAACGTGACCAGCTTGTCCAGGCGCACGAGCGAATCGACCCGCAAGCCACTGGCCCCGAACTCCGGGTCCGTCTGGAAGAGCTGAACTTCGGCGCCGCGCGGCGATCGGTTCGTGATGACGCTGATGATGAAGGCCGCGATCACGTCGCCGGCCTGCGGGTCGGCCGACACGATCACCGCCGGGCGCACCTTCTGTGCCGTGAGATCCGCGAAGGGAAACGGCACCAGAACGACGTCGCCACGTCGAAGTCGCGAGGGTGGCGGCATCCCTAAAGCGCCTCGCCGTCGGCGTTGGTATAGACGTCTTCGCGCGGGTCGTTGAGGAAGTCCATCGAGCCGCTGCCCTGCGCAAGCTCCGCAAGGTTTTCCGAGGCCAGGCCGTCCTGATCGAGCAGTGTCACCGTCACGCGCGTGTTCTCCGGCAGGTCCAGAGGCTCGAGCGGCGTCAGTTTGCCGCCGTTGTAAATCGCATGAATGGTACGCATTGGGGACACCTTGCGCGCGCATTCTATCGCGCGCCGGCACGCGCTCACATTACGATTTCGGTCCCGATCCCTGCCTCGGTATAGATCTCCAGCAGGAGCGAGTGCGGGATGCGGCCGTCGATGATGTGGGCCTTGTTGACGCCCCCCTTGAGGGCGGTGGCGCACGCTTCCACCTTGGGGATCATGCCGCTGGAGATGCTGCCGTCGCGGACCATCTCGTTGATCTGATCGAGCGTCACGTGGCTGACGCGGGTGGCGGGATCCTTGGCGTCGCGTCGGATGCCGTGGGTGTCGGAGACGACGATCAGCTTCTCCGCCCGCATCGCCGCCGCCACGGCGCCGGCGGCGGTGTCGGCGTTGACGTTCAGCTTCCCGCCCGCGTCGTCGCGCGCGATGGTGGCGATCACGGGGATCGAGTCGGCCTGCACCAGCAGTTGCAGCAGGCGGGCGTTGACGGTGCGCACGTCGCCGACCAGCCCCAGGTCGATGCGCCGACCGTCGGGGCCGGGGAAGTAGGTCTTCTCGGCGAACAGCACCACGCTGCTGAGCGAGTGCAGGCCCATGGCCTCGCAACCCTGGCTCTGGATGAAGCTGACGATGAACCGGTTGATCTGGTTGCACAGCACGTGCTCGGCGATCGCGAGCGTGCGCTCGTCGGTGTAGCGGCGGCCCATGACCATCTGCGGCTCCAGGCCGGCGGTCTTCATCGCCTCGTTGATCGCCTTGCCGCCGCCGTGCACCAGGACCGGCTGCATGCCGACGTAATTCATGAACACGATGTCGGTCAGGATGTTCGACAGCGCGACCTCGTCATCCATGATCGAGCCGCCGACCTTCACCACGATCACCTTCTCGTGGAACCGCTGGATGTAGGAGAGCGCCTCCACCAGCCCGGCCGCCTTGTTGATCGCATCGTGCGTGACTTCCACCGGATGTTCTCCCGCGCGCGAAAAGGAGGCGATGGTAGAAGGGTGGGGCGGGAGTGTCAAAATGGAGGGGAGGGATGGAGGGACGGAGGAACCAAGGGACGAGGGACGAGGGACTAAGGGACTGAGTGACAGAGGGAGCGAGGGAGTACGGGACGCGCAGGCTGTGCGGGACGGGCCGTTCGGCCCTCGCCGTCGTGTCATCCCGAAGCGTCCCCGCGAGGGATCTCGGGACGGAGAGCGCTTCCCCAGCCCGAGATCCCTCGCGAGTACGCTTCGGGATGACAGTCCTTCGTTCGGCCGACGCGGCGCCCCAATCCCGCCTAAGTCCGTTTGTCCCTCAGTCCCCCAGCCCCTCTCCCCTCACTCGCTCCCCTTCCGCCGCCACTTCCCCTCCTCCTTCAACCATTCCCCCGCCCGGGCCTTCTCGAAATTTCGCTTGGCGGCGCGCTCCGCCACCACCTCGGCGGACGCCGCCTCCTTTTTCGCGATCAGGCGGTAGAGCTCCTTGCGGTCGGCGTTTTCCTGCTCGACCAGGTCGGCCGACTTCTTCTCCTTGACGAAGTCGAGGTAGCCGTCGCTGGTCTCGCCGACGGCTCCGGCCTTCTTGAGCTGGCGGATCTCCGGATCGCGCTCCTCGAAACGCTTGCGCAGCTCGGCCAGCTTCGCGTCCTGCGCCAGCAGCGGCGCGGAAAGCGTGGGGAGCGCCATCACGGCCACCAGCGCCAGCACCATCGTCAACCAGGATCGGCGGGTCACGGGCTTGTTGATCGTCGTCGTCGTCATGATGCTCGTCCTGTTCACTTGACCTCCCCTGCCGCCTGCGCGGTTCCGGCCGGCTTCGTCGTTGCCGCGGCGGCGGCGGCTTGCGTGGCGGCGGCGGCCTGGGTGGCGGCGGCGCGCTCCTGATAGGCGAAGAACTCGTCCAGCGAGCGGTCCACGCGGATGTTCACGTCGTGTACGATGTGGATCGTCTGCACCTCGATCGGATCGACGCGCACCCGCGCACAGCCGCCAGCGCCGGCCCCCGCCCCCGCGCCGATCACCACGACCGCGCCGCCCCCGACGGCCGCCAACGTCGCCTTCCACGCACGGCTTCTCATGACGCTTCCTTTCCCGCCGCCCTTGTCGCCGGCGGCTCGTGCGGCGCCGGCGATGCCTGCGGCGCTTCGGCCGGTGGCTGCAGCGCCGGCGATGCCTGCGGCGCTTCGGCCGGCGGCTGCGATGCGTTGATCGCCTCCTGCACGCCGAGGTACGACTTGAGCAGGTGGTCGATGCGGTTCACGTTCAGCTCGTAGTTGATCCGCTGCCGCGCGCCGGTGCGCCCGCGGCCCTTCATCCGCACGCGCGCCACCACGCCTCCGCCCGCCGGCGCGTTTTCCAGCCGGGCCGACAGTTGATCGTACTCGAAGTCACCCAGCGCCTCGGTGATGTCACGTTTGATCTGCTGCGCCTGCGAAGGCGAGTCCGCCCGCGCCCGCGCCGCCGCCTCCGCCGACGGCAGGATCGCCGCCGCGTCCTTGATCTGCACCTGTCCGCCCGACAGCGCCGACAGTTGCCCGCTGCCGAACTCGATCCGCGCGCCGTCGATGGTGACGGGGATGTCGCCGCTGATCTTTCCCTGCCCGCTGGCCTTCTCTGGCGCGAATAGTTCGAGCAGGCGGCTGAGCTCCAACTGGCGGGCGTGCAGGGTCAGCGAGACCGGGCCGCCCGCGCCCGCCAGGCGCACGTCGGTGGCGGCGACGCTGCCGCCGAGCCAGTCCCAGCGCGTCTGCCGCACCAGCACGTCGCCCGGCGCGGTCACCTCGAACTCCAGGCTGCCGTTGGCAAATTCCAGGTCGCCCACCTTGAGCCGCTCCGCCGCCAGCACCTGCCGCGGCGCCGTCGCCGGCGGGGCGAAATCGATCAGCGTGACGGTGCCGCTGACGCCCTGCGCCGAAAGCTCCGGCGTGGCCAGGGCGGCGCCGCGGGCGCTGATCGTCACGGTCGGGCGGGATATCGCGTCAAAGTGGCCCACACCTTCAAAGACACCGGCCGAGACCAGAAGTTTGGCGGCACTAGCTTCTCCAGCTTGCCGCGCCAGCACCTCAAGCTTTCCCCGGGCGTCCACGCCGCCGGCGTCCCAGCTCACGCGGACGCCCCCCGTCAGCGCGCCGTCGATTCCGGCCGCCGGCGCGCCGGCATACGTCCGCACCACCGAGTCGATCAGCTCGCCCGCCAGGCTCCCCTCCATCTCCGCCGACCCGTGACGCAGGCTCTGCGCCACCTTTCCGCTGGCGGAGAGGCGGTCGCCCTTGGCGGCGCTGTGAAGGTCGAACCAGTACCACGGCCCCGACCGCCCCACCTGCCCGCGCACCGGTACCGCCCGCGCGTCCGCCAAGATCAACGCGCAGTCGCGCAACTCGATATCGTTCAGCGGCAAATCGAGCCCCGCCGCGGGTGCCGTAGCCGGCGGCGGTGGCGGCACGTTGGAGGCGGCCGTCGCGGGCGTTCTCGGCTTCATCGGCAGCTTGGCCGGATCGGCCGACAGCCGGGCGCCGGTGAGGATCACGCGATCGACGCGCCCGCGCCACAGGTCGGCGACGGCGTACTGCACGCGCACGTGATCGACGTGATGGTCCGGCCCCAGCCGCAGGTCGCGGATGTCGGTCGCGCGCAGCGTCACCCGGGCAACCCGAAACGTCGCCCGCGGCAGCCCGGCCGCGTCGAGCACGGCGCGCACCCGGTCGCGGACAATCCGCGGCATCAGCACGAACTGGCACAGCAGCACCGCCGCGACGACGAGGCTGACCGGCACCAGCACGCGCGGCCGAACGATCCACCGTCGCCACCACGGGCGGCGGCGCGGCGCGTTCGCCGGCGAGTTGGCGGGCGCGTTCGCGGGCATGGCTGCTTTGACGCTCATCGTGGTCATCTTAGAATGCCCGCGGCCACCGAATCGCGGCTCGGGCGGCTTGCCCGAGCTTTTGCCGCGGCGCGCGGCTGCTGGGACATCAATACGGCCCGGCCGCCGCGATGCGCTCGGTGCCGCGCCGCGCCGCCCGTCCGCCGGATCAGACAGGAGCCGCCGTGCTGAAGTTGGCCGCGTTTGCCGACGAGATCTCGCCCGACCTCGACGAGCAGGTGCGCACCTGCAAGCAGAACGGCGTCACCCACTTCGAGCTGCGCGGCGTCGCCGGCAAGAACGTGCTCGACTTCGACGCCGCCCTGCGCAACGAGATCAAGTCCACGCTGGCCGACAACGGTCTCGGGGTCATCAGCATCGCCTCGCCGATCGGCAAGGTGGCGATCGACCGCCCGTGGAGCGAGCACCTCGACCGCTTCAAGCTGGCCGTCGAGCTGGCCGAGTTCTTCGAGGCGCCGTTCATCCGCGTCTTCAGCTACTACCCGGCCGGCGGCGAGGGGAAGGGCCCGATCGACCCGCACCGCGCCGAGATCATCGAGCGCTTCCTGAAAAAGGTCGAGCACGTGCAGGACCTTCCCGTCACGCTCGTACACGAGAACGAGAAGGGAATCTTCGGCGACACCGGCAAGCGCTGCGCCGACCTGATGTCGTCGGTGGAGTCCCCGAAGCTGCGCTGCGCGTTCGACTTCGCCAACTTCGTGCAGGTCGGCGAGCGCCCGCTGGACAACTGGCCCACGCTCAAGCGCTACACCGCGCACATCCACATCAAGGACGCGCGGCGCGGCGACGGCGTGGTGGTGCCGGCCGGCCACGGGGACGGGCACATCGCCGAGATCGTCGCCGACGCCTACGCCGGCGGCTACCGCGGCTTCCTCAGCCTCGAGCCGCACCTCAAGGTCGCCGGGCACAGTCACGGCGAGACCGGATCGGACTTGTTCAAGGTCGCCGCCGACGCCCTGAAGCAGTTGTGCCGGCGGATCAACGTGCCGCTGGCCGGCGAGGATGCAACGGCGCGCGCGTGACCGCGCGGACGCGCGGCGGCGGCGACAGCGGCGGCAGCCACGGAGGGGTGATGGCGGACAAGGGTTCAGCGTTCGTGAAGGGCGGGCTGGGCTGCCTCGGCGGCTTCATCATCCTTGGGCTGCTCGCCGTCATGCTCGGCGGGCGGATGCGCATTGACGTGGGCGGCGCGATCTGCCTGTTCGTGTGCGGCGGGTTGATCGGATTGGTGGTGCTGTGGATCTACAACCGCGGGCAAGACGCTGCCGCGCCCCCGCCGTCATGGCCGCCAGATTCATCGCCCCCGCAATCGTCTCCCCCGCCTTCATCCCCGCAGCAGCAGCCGCCGCCGCCGCCACCTGCTGACCGATCGGGCACGTCATGGTGAACCCCAGCGCCACCGCCACCGCCGCGCCGCCGACGCCCGCGCCTGCCAAGACTTCGTTCATCCCGCCGGCGCTGGTCCCGTTGCCGCCGCGGTTGTTCGTGCCGATCCCGCCGAGCTTTCAGCGGGTGACCGACCACGTGCCCTTCGGCACGCGCGTGTCGCGCGGCGAGGTGCTGATCGTGAACACCGCCGGCGCCGCCCACGTGCCGCTGGCGCCGGCCGACGGGATTATCACCGGCGCGTCGGAAGTCCAACTCCTCGACGGGCGGCGCGTGACGGCGCTGCACCTCGACGTCGATCCCGTCGCGCCGCCCGCACCCGCGCCTGAATCCCATATCGCCTCGCCGCCGCCGCCACCGCCGCCGCGGGCTGCGGATCACGGCGAGATCCGCGACCTCCCCACGCTGATCGAGCGACTCCGCCTCGCCGGCGTCTGGGCCGAGCGGTTGACCAGCCCGGACCTGCTCGGGCAGTTGCACGAGGCGATCCGCCGGCCGATCGACACGCTGGTCTGCAACCTGCTCGACGCCGACGGCGGCTCCGCCCTGAGCGCCAAGCTGGTCCGCGAGCACGGCGGCACGATCATCGCGGGGGTGTCGCAGCTCGCGCGGGCGACGGGCGCCAGCAAGGTGTTCCTCGCGGCCGACCCGCGCTTGGCGGACCGCGCCGCCGTCTTCGTCCGCAAGGCGGGGCCGGCCGGGCGCGCGGTCAAGGTCGTCCCGCTGGCCAACGATTACCCGCAGGCGGACCCGACGATGCTGCTGTACGCCCTGTCGGGCCGGCGGCTGCGCCCGGACAAGCTGCCGCCAGAGGTGGGCGCGCTGGTGCTCGACGCCGCCGCCGCCATCGCCGTGGGGCGCGCGACCCAAACCGCCGACGCCAGCGCGGTCGGGCCCACGATCCATATCGCCGATGCAAGCGCTGTCGGGCGCGCGATCCAAGCCACCGACGTCAGCGCGGTCGGCCCGGTAACGCAAACCGAGGCCGCCGACGCCAGCACGGGGCCTGCCGGGGATGCGGCGCGGGCCGGCGACCCGGGGCGGGGCGCGGACCCGCTGCGCGGCGCGATGCTGACGGTCCCGATCGAGGTGCGCGACTCGGCGCGTTCGCGGTCGCTCGTCACCCGCGCTGCGGTCGGCACGCCGCTGCGCGCGGTGCTGGAGGCGCTGGGGCTGACGCGCCCGTTCACCCTGCGGGCGGGCGCGGCCCTGCGCGACGTGCGGCTGTCACCCGACGCGGTGGTGGCCGGCACCGAGCTGACGGTGGACGCCGGCCCGCTCGCCCCGCCGATCAACCCCGATCCGTGCATCCGCTGCGGGTGGTGCGTGGAGAACTGCCCCGTCCGCATCAACCCGGCCGGCATATTGGAAGCCGCACAGGAGAACGACCGCGGCGAGGCCGAGCGCCACGGGCTGCACGCCTGCATCGAGTGCGGGATCTGCTCCTACGTCTGCCCGAGCCGGCTGCCGCTGCTGGAGAGCGTGCGGGAGGTGAGGGCTGGGATGAGGGGGTGAGGGGTGCGGCGCCGCGCGTGCGGGCTCCGTAGTCGGATGCGGAGCGGGACGCGCACGGGTGGTTTTCCGCCGACACGCCCCATTTCAGTTGCTATGTTGCGCGGGTGGCCGCGCCTGCGCGGGGGGGGTTCTGCGGTGAACCACCCGACGCGTTGTGCGGGGAGCGACATCCGGGTCTTCGCATCGCTCAGACACCGACGTAGGGCGCGCTTGCGGGCGCGGGGGGAGCGCGGGTGGAACGAGGGAGGGACGGAGGGAGGTGGTCGAAATGAGGATCCTGCATCCGGGGAACGGCGCGGGGGCCGCGCGTCAAAACGTGCAAAACGAACCCAATCTTGCGCGAGCGGGTGCAAAGCGGGTGGAGGACGGAGGTTAAGCACCGTCGCGTTTCCGGGAAGCTCTTGGGAGATAAAGACGCCGGTGTCTGAGCGAAGCGAAGACCCGGATGTCTTTCACATCGCGCAAGCCGCGCGAGATGCCGTTGAGCGCGGACGATCGCTCCGACGTCCGTCGCGAGCCGGGGAGGCGCAATCGCTAAAACGAACCCAATGCTGGCGCGGGGCACATTCCGGAACGTTCCCGGAGGTTCCCGGTTGTTCCCGAACATTCGCCGACATCTCCGCACATTCCCGCGCGCGGCGCCATCGTGCTGAGCGCGAAAACGAACCCAATCGGTGCGGTGGCGCCTGCCGCGCGTGTTGCCAACCGGTGTGGGGGAGAGAGAATCCGCCGTGGTGACCCAGGCCGCCCAACCCGCCGCCGCCGTGGAATCGCCGGGCGCCCCCGCGCCTGACGGCGCCCCCGCGCCCGACGGCGCCCCCGCGCCCGACGGTGCCCCCGCGCCCGACGGCGCCCCCGCGACTGACGGCGTCGGCGTGGGGCAGGTTAGCGGGATCTCGTCGGCGTCCACCCCGCCGGGGCCGTCGTTTGCCGCCGAGCCGCAGCCGCTGCACGGGGAGGTTGGCGTCCGGCGGTTCTTCACCCTTCACGCTACCGCCACCATCTTCCCCCTCACCGCCGGCGTGATCCTCTACGGCTGGCGGACGCTGGTCGCGGTCGGGCTGGTCCTGGCGGGCGCGGGCATCGGCTTCGCCGTCTGGCGCCGCGTCGGGCTGCGCGGGCGGCGCATGGGCGTCGCGCGCGGGGCCTGGCTGGCGCTGCTGCTGGCGCTGACCTTCCCCCCGCACCTGGCGTCGCTGAACTTCCCCGGCGGGCCGGCGTTCGACCCGGTCTGGCCGGTCCTGCCGGCGGCGGGGTTCGCGCTGGCGATCCTGGTCTGGGTCTTCGCCGGCATCGGCTCCGGGCGCGTCCACCCGGTGCCGGTGATCTACCTGTTCGTGGTGGTGCTGTTCCAGCCGATGCTGGTCCCCCACTTCGCGCTGCACCGACAGCGCGTGGTCACCGGCAACCTGATCGACGCCCCGCTCCCCCCGCCGCTGGCGCCCGGCAGCGGGGCGCCGGTGCGGAAGGAGGCCTGGACCAACAACTTCGAGCCGCCGGCGCGCGACGCCCTCTACAGCGAGCCGGCCAGCGAGCGGCTGGTCACCTTCACCACCGGGCGGCAGACGCCCGCGCGGGCGGCGCTGTCGCTGGAAGAGCTGCTGCGCGACGACATGCCGCCGCTGGAGGACCTGATCGTCGGCGGGCACCCGGGCCCGATCGGCTCGGCCAGCGCCGTCGCGGTCATCATGGGGGGGCTATTCTTGCTCTACCGCGGGCTGCTCGACTTCCGCGTGCCCCTGCTGGTCTGCGTGGCGGCGGTGGCGGCGCTGCTGCTGCTGCCGATCCCGGTCGCTTACAGCGAGGGGGTGCGGCACTGGCGAATGCTCGCCGCGCACCGCGGCGTCGGCTGGCCGGTCGCCATCACCTTCGTCAGCTACGAGCTGATGGCCGGGCCGCTGCTGTTCGTGGCGTTCTACCTGGCGTCGGCGCCCGGCGTGCGCCCGCTGACCCGCCGCGGCCGCGCCGCTTACGCCGTCCTCGTGGGCGCGGGGGCGGCGGCGCTCCAGCTCTACCTCGACGTCAGCTACGGCGCGTACCTTGCCCTGCTCGTCGCCGGCCTGTTCACGCCGCTGCTGGACCGCTGGTTCAGGCCGCGAGCACTGGTCTGAGCGCCGAATGATGAATGCTGAACGATGAATGAGGAGGTGGGATGACTCGCGAGGGGCGCACCTTCAATGCTTGGTTTCAACCCGCCGCGATCGCGCGACGGGCGAACCAGTCTGCCGGGAGGCGGAGGCCGGCCTGCTCGAGGCGTTGCATCGCGTGCGGGCGGATGCCGGCGGCGACGAATTGCCCCGTGGCGTGGCCGTCGGCGTCCAAGCCGGTCTGCTCGAACGCGAACAGGTCGTGCATCTGGATGCGGTCGCCCTCCATGCCGGCCAGTTCGGAGACCGAGATGATCTTCCGTCGACCTCCCGCCATCCGCTGCGCCTGCACCACCAGGTGCAGCGCCGAGCAGATCTGCTGCCGCAGGGCACGGACCGGGATGTCGAAGCCGGCCATGCTCACCGTCACCTCCAGCCGCGACAGCGCGTCGCGCGCGCTGTTGGCATGGATGGTGGTCATCGAGCCGTCGTGGCCGGTGTTCATCGCCTGGAGCATGTCCAGCGCCTCGGCGCCGCGGCACTCGCCGATGATGATCCGGTCCGGCCGCATGCGCAGGCTGTTGCGGACCAGGTCGCGCTGCGTGACGGCGCCGCTGCCGTCGAGCTCCGGCGCGCGCGTCTCGAGGCGCACCACGTGCGGCTGCTGGAGCCGCAGCTCGGCGGCGTCCTCGATCGTGATCACGCGCTCGGTGGTCGGGATCGAGCGAGACAGGCAATTCAGCAGCGTGGTCTTGCCCGACCCGGTGCCGCCGGAGATCAGGATGTTGCACCGCGCCCGCACGCAGGCGGCAAGGAACTCCATCACCACCGCCGGCACCGACTTGTGCCGCACCAGGTCCTCCACCGTCATCGGGCGGGTGCCGAACCGGCGGATGCTCATCGCGGGCCCGTCCAGCGACAGCGGCGGGACGATCGCGTTGACGCGGCTGCCATCGGGCAGGCGCGCGTCGACCATCGGGCTGCGCTCGTCGATCCGCCGCCCGACCTGCACCACCACGCGCTCGATCACCTGCCGCAGGTGCGCGTCGTCGCGGAAGGCAACGCTCGTCAACTCGAGCTGCCCGCGCCGCTCGACGTAGACCTGGTCGTAGCGGTTGACGAGGATATCCGTGATCTCCGGATCGTCGAGCAACCGCTCGAGCGGCCCGAGCAGGCCGGGGGGAGACGAGGCCCCGGACGAGGCGGCGGTGCGTCCGCCGCGAAGGAGGTCAAGGGCGTCGCCGCCCGATGCGTCTTCGCTGCCGCCGTTGCTTTCCACGCAATACACTGCCATGCGCACGACTTCCCCGGCCGCCCCGAGCGTATATAATAATTCGTCAGGCGACCGACACGGATGGATTTGAGGCGTTGGGCAGGGACTGGCGTTCCCGCCGGGTCAGCATACACCAGCGGTCGGGCCAGCCTGCCTCCGAGCAGGCGTGCGGCGGGGGTGGGAGCCGCGCCGCGCGATACTTTGGGCAAGCGGTGCGACGCGCGCGGGCGGAGCCGGGCGGTGGCGCCCGCGGCAACGGCCGTGCGCCCTTCAGCGCAGGGCGCGGCGCCGCCGGCGCATCCGTCACCGCCCCGCGATCGCGCCGCCCCGCGCCGGTTGTAACCCCGCCGCCCCGGTGGCTCGACGCGCCCGCGCGGCGCTCCAATGCGGTCACGATGATCCGCCTGGCCTTCTCCACCAACGCGT
>DASQDR010000020.1:0-3332 GCA_035634055.1 Tepidisphaeraceae bacterium
TGCGAAAGCTCGCCTCCCCGCGCCGCGGGACCGCGCGCACGACCGACACGATCACGGCGGTCGCGCCGCCCAGCGGCGCGGTCGAGACGACGGAGAGCGCGGCTTCATCGCCGCCGCCCGCATCCCCGCCGCCCGCATCCCCGCCGCTCGCGTCGCCGCCGCCCGCGTCGCCGCCCGCGTTGCCTGCGGGGGTGGCGATGCCGAAGCGGTTGGCCAGGTAGGCCAGCGGCGACATCGGGTTGTCGAGCTTCTCGCGCAGGACGCGCACGGTGCGCCCCGGCTGGCCCGGCGGCGCCTCGGCCGCCTGGGCGATCACGCGCGGGTCTTCCCCGCCGCGCGGGCGGGCGCTCCACTTCACCGGCAGCCGCACGGCAATGTCGCCGCCGCCGGCCACCACTTCTTTCGACAGCTCCACGCGGTGCGCGTTCCGCGCCGAGCGCGACACCGCCGCCGCCAGCAGCAGCGTCACCCCCAGCACGCCCCAGACGACCGCCTGCATGAGGTAGCGGCGCGTCGGCGTGTAATCGGAAGGCCGCGGCATGGGGGAATTGTGGTGACAAGGCCAAAGGGTGACAAGGTGACGAAGGTGAGAAAGACGGGCAAACCGCGCGGCCGCACCTGCGTGGTCACCCGTTCACCGTGTCACCACCGTGTCACCACCTTGTCGCCCCGCCATGCACGCGGGCGCGCCGCTTGCGTCATACCATCCACCGTGTCCGCCGCCGCCGCCGAACCAGCCACGCTGCTCGACTTCGCCCGCGTGGGTGACGCGGCGGCGGCGACGACGAAGAAGCTGGCCAAGTACGCCATCCTCGCCGACTACTTCCGCCGATTGGCCGACGACCACGACCTGCGGCTGGCGGTCCGCTACGCCGCCGGCCGCGCGTTCGCCGCCACCGACGAGCGCGTGCTGGCGGTCGGCGGCGCGATCGTCAGCGACGTGATCCTGCGACTGCTCGGCGCCGACCCGCAGGCGTACTACGACACCGTCGTCGCCAGCGGCGAGATCGGCGAAGCGCTCTCCCGCCTCTGGCCCGCGGGCGGCGCGACGCGCGCTGACGCGGAGGGACGCCGGGCGAACGGCGGCGAGGCGAACGGCGGCGAGGCGAACGGTCTTGTCGACGACCGCGGCGGGAAGAGCAGCCGTGATGGGAGCGGCGGCGGCGGCGGCGGCGGCCGCGCGGAGCGGTCGCGCGATCGGGCGCCGCTCACGCTGCGGGATCTCTCGCGCGCGTTTGACGACCTCGCTTCCATCGGCAACGTGCAGCGCAAGGGGGAGATCCTCACCGAGCTGTTCTCCCGCTGCACCGACGGCCGCGAGGCGGCGTACCTGGCGAAGATCATCTTCGGCGACATGCGCACCGGCGTGCAGGAGGGCGTCCTGCACTACGCCATCGCCGAGGCCTTCGCGCGCGACGGCAAGGCGGTGCAGCGCGCGCAACTGCTCGTCGGCGACCTCGGCGAGGTGGCCGTGCTGGCCCGGCGCGACGCGCTGGAATCGGCGGCGTTCGAGCCGTTCCACCCGATCCAGTTCATGCTCGCCACCGCGCAGGAAACCGCCGCCGACGCCGCCGGGACGATGGACGGGCGAACCTTCTTCGCCGAGGACAAGCTCGACGGCATCCGCGCGCAGGTGCACAAGCAGGGTGACCGCGTCGTCATCTACACGCGCACGATGGACCGCACCGACGCGAGCTTCCCGGACGTGGTCGAGCGCGTGCGGGAGCTGCCCGGCGACTTCCTGCTCGACGGCGAGATCGTCCCCTACCGCGACGGCCGCGTGCTGCCCTTCGCCCACGTGCAGAAGCGGCTCGGGCGAAAGGTGCTGACGCCGCGCATCATCGGCGACAACCCGGCCGCGTTCATCGCCTTCGACATCCTCTACCGCGACGGCCGGCTGCTGATGGACGCCCCGCTGCGCCAGCGCCGGCGGGAACTCTGCGAGCTGGCCGCGCCGCCGCCGCCGCCGCCGCCGCCGCCGCAGGACGCGGCCGCTCCGCCGGCGAACGCCGTCGCCGTCGAGGTGGCGTCGGGGATCGCGCAGCCGACCGCCGCCGACAACGCCGTGCCCCCCGCACCGCCCGCCGCACCGCCCGCCGCACCGCCCGCCGCACCGCCCGCCGCACCGCCCGCCCCCGCCGCACCGTCCACCGATCCGCTCGATCCGCTCGATCCGCCGCTGCTCATCACGAAGGTGACGGAGGTGTCGACGGCCGAGGAGATCGACCGCGCCTTCTGCACCGCGCGCGACTGCCGCAACGAGGGGCTGGTGCTGAAGGATCCGCAGTCGCTCTACTCCCCCGGCCGGCGCGGGCGGGCGTGGCTGAAGCTCAAGACGCACCTGCCCACCTTCGACTGCGTCGTCACCTTCGCCGAGACCGGCCACGGCAAGCGGCGCCACTCGCTGAGCGACTACACCTTCGCCGTCTGGGACCGCGAGCCGGGCGAGGACGGGGCGCAGCTCGTCAACGTCGGCAAGGCGTACAGCGGCGTCACCGACGCGGAGATCGCGCAGCTCACCGAGCTGTTCACGGGCACCACCGTCCAGCAGTGGGGCCGGGTCCGGCAGGTCGTGCCCAAGATCGTCCTGGAGATCGCCTGCGACCAAGTCCAGCGCTCGGCCCGCCACGCCAGCGGCTTCGCCTTCCGCTTCCCGCGGATCAAGCGCATCCGCTGGGACAAGCGCCCCCAGGACGCCGACCGCCTTGCCCGGGTGATCGAGGTCTACGAGAGCCCCGCCAACTTCGGCCGCCGCCAGGAACCGCCCGACCCCCCCCCGCCGCCCCCCCCGCCGCCCGAGCCCACCTTGTTCGACGGCATCTGAAGCGGCGTTCCCGACGCGCTCGAACCGGCCGCTGCCGCCGGCTGCGCGGCGGCGCGGCTGCGCGGCGGCGCGGCGGCGAGCCACCCGCGACAAACGTTTCCGCCGCCGCGGTTGAAACCCCGCCCCCCCCTCCTTAAGATGCGCTGCTTCGCGGCCAGGCCGCGCGAGCGCGGTTTGCAGCTCTAGCTCAATTGGATAGAGCGTCGGTCTACGGAACCGAAGGTTGCAGGTTCGAGCCCTGCGAGCTGCACTTCAACCCTTTCCCCCCCGAAGCCAAGACACCTCCCGCGCCCTTCCCCCGCGCCCTTCCTGCGCCCCCGGGTCGGCCGTTCGCGTCTGCATGGTTGCCCGGTGTGGCGCGCACGAGGCGGGGGAAGTGAGATGAAGACCGTCTGCCGGTCTTTCGACGGCCTGCTTCCCCTCGCTCCCCTCGCTCCCCTCGCTCCCCTCGCTCCCCTCGCTCCCCTCGCTCCCCTCGCTCCCCTCGGCCGCATTGCCGGAGCGGCCG
>DASQDR010000021.1:0-3024 GCA_035634055.1 Tepidisphaeraceae bacterium
GGTGGCGGCGGCGGCGGCACGGGCGGGACGTGGGTCGGCGCGGCGGCGACGAACTGGACGGCCGGCGGCAGCTGGTCCAGCGGCGGGGCGCCGGTCGCCGGCGACGCGGCCACCTTCGACGGGGCCATCGGCGGCAACAGCACCAACATGGACGCCGCCGGCGCCGCCGGCACGCTGAACTTCAGCAACGCCGCCGGGCACACCATCTCCGGCAGCGGCACGCTCACCCTGGGCGGCGGCTCGGGCGCGGGCATCAACGCCACCGCCGGCAGCAGCACGATCTCGGCCCCGGTGGCGCTGTCCAGCGCCCTGGCGGCCAACATCGCCGGCGGCGCCAAGGTGAGCCTGGGCAACCTGCAGGCCTCGAGCCAGACCATCGCCAAGAGCGGCGGCGGCGAGCTGGAGGTCAACAACCTCCGCTCCGGCGCGGTCAGCATCACCGGCGGCAAGGTGACGGTCACCGCCAACGGCGGCGCGGCCGGCACCAGCAAGGTGGCGGGGCTGAGCATCAGCGGGGCCGGCGCCAAGCTGGACCTGAAGGACAACGACCTGGTCGTGCAGGGCGGCTCGCTGGCGTCGGTCCGCTCGCTGATCCAGTCCGGCTACGCCGCCGGCGCCTGGAGCGGCGACGGCATCGTCACCACCGGCGTGGCCCCCGCGGGCAAGACCGCCGGCCTGGGCTACGGGCAGGCGACCGCCGGCGGCACGCTTAGCGGCGAGTCGTTCGCCGCCGGCGACACGCTGGTCAAGTTCACCTACCTCGGCGACGCCGACATCGACGGCGACGTCGACGGGGTGGACGTCGGCTTCTGGGCCGGTAACTTCACCGGCGCCGGCGGCTCCAGCTCGAAGCTGTGGGCCGAGGGCGACTGGGACTACGACGGCGACGTCGACGGCGTGGACGTCGGCTTCTGGGCCGGCAACTTCACCGGCGCCGGCGGCGGCGTGCTGGACCTGCCGGGGGCGCAGCCGGAAGCGGCGGCGATGCTGGAGTCGATGGGCTACACCGTGGTCCCGGAGCCGGCGAGCCTGGGGCTGCTGGCGGTGGCTGCCATGGCCATGGGACGCCGACGCCGTAAATAATTTCCGGGCGTTTGCAAATTAACCATTATCGGGCATACTTGGACGATCGAAGGGCGGAAGCGGGTGCTTCCTAGCAATTTTGGAGAGTGATCAAATGTCGAAGACCAAAGCAATTGTTCTGGCGGCGATCGCGGGCCTCGGCCTGTCGACGTCTGCCGAGGCGGCGGCCATCGTGGGTCGGTTGTCACTGTTCTCGGCGGATGCTACCCCGATCCCGCAGGTCGGTGGCGTGTACCAGCTCGAGGAGGGCCAGACGTTCAAGGTGCAGTTCGAGATTCAGGTGACTGATCCGAACACGCTCCGCACGACCGGTCGTACCGCTGCTCAGCAGGCCGGCAAGCCGCTCGGGGCGGAAACTGTCAACGCCCAGATCCTGACGTCGGCGAACAACGTCCTCGTCCCGAAGGGCGATAACAACTCGCCGAAGCACTGGACCAACGACGGCGGCGATTTCATCGACGCCACGCCGGACGGTCTTGGCTTTCCGTTCGCGACCCTGAACCCGCTCGGCGACTCCGACCTCGACGTCGACGGCGCGGGCTTCGTCAACACCAACTTCACGGTGGCCTCGGCTTCTGGCCTGAACGGCAAGCAGTACGGCGTCGGCGACTTCACCGCGATCAGCATCGGCGACTACATCGCCACCGGGGTGGGGACGACCAGCCTGTCGACGCTGATCAACTCGGCTAAGGTGTACGCCGATACCGCGAGCGGCACCGGTGTCCAGGCTGTTGATCCGACGGGCGTGACCAACGCCAGCCTGCAGATCAACGTGACCCCGATCCCGGAGCCGGCGAGCCTCGGCCTGCTGGCCCTCGGCGGCCTCGCTCTCGGCCGTCGTCGTCGCGCCTAAGCGGCGCCCGCCCGGAAGCATCCATTTGTCAACCCGAGCGGCGGCTCACGAAAGTGAGCCGCCGCTTTGTTTTTTTCTCCAAGTTCTCCGTAATTCTGCAACTTCGCGTGCGGCGTTACGTACTTTGCCTAGACCGCGGGAGGGCATCCGTGCCGCGGCCGCCGCGCAGCCGACCTTCGGCGTTTCGCGGCACGTTCGAGTCGTAGCTCCTCGTTCCGTTGTTTCACACCACAAGGACGTCGCATCATGAGGAAGCCGCACCATCGCGCCCCGGCGCGCTGCGAGTCGTTGGAGAGTCGTCGGCTGATGGCGGGAGTGACGATGTCACTGTCGCTGGTGGACGCCAACGGCGCCGCGATCGCCCCGACCAGCTCGGGGACCTGGAGCATCAAGCAGGGGACGACGTTCCGCGTCGTCGCCAGCGCGCTGGTGACCTCCCCCAACAAGACGCACTCCGCCCGCTCGGTCAGCGCGCTGCGCAACCAACCGCTGGGGGTGGAGAACCTGGCGGTCGACATCCTCTCCAGCGCGAGCAAGGTGGCCGACCCGGTGGCGCAGGCGGCTCAGCCGGTGCCGCAGTGGTCCGGCTATGACGACCTGACGCCGCACGCGTTCGGGTATCCGTGGGTAAATTTGCTGGACAGCGGGAAGGACGGGGATCTGGACGTGATGGGCGCCGGGATGGTGAACACGACGTTCACCCTCGGCACAACCACCGCGCTGCCGCGCTTCCAGTACGGCGCGACCGGCTCGCCGACGCAGATCTTCTCCGGGCTGTACCGGGCCAATACCAACGGGACGACGAAGCTGTCGACGAAGGTGGTGTCCGCGAACGTGTACGCTGACTCCAATGCCGATGCGGCGATCACGGCGGTGAGCGTCCTTGCGAGCGCGGTGAACGGCTCGATCACGATCAACGTCGGGGGCGGCGTGGTCACGCCCACCGGCGGCTCGATCTCCGGCAAGGCGTTCAAGGACGCCGACAAGGACGGGGTCTACGACTCCGGCGAGGCCGGACTGGGCGGCGCCACCCTCTTCCTGGACAAGGACAAGGACGGCGTCAAGGACCTCGGCGAGCCCACCGCCAC
>DASQDR010000022.1:0-1999 GCA_035634055.1 Tepidisphaeraceae bacterium
AACCCACGATGATGGCGCAGCGCTCCTACTCGCGCACCGCTTCCGGCTCCCGTGCCATTGCGGGTGATCCCTCTGCCACGAGGGAATTCAGAAACGCGCCGACCCGCCGACGGTACTCGCCAGAATCTGCCGCCATGCCCAGCACGTGGCCGGCGCCCGGCACGCTCCAGTAGGCGTCGCGCGCGTTCCCGCGCGTGCGGAACGCCTCGGCCAGGGCGATCGCGTCGTCGTCGGGCACGAACGGGTCGTCGCCGGCGTGGATCAGCATCACCGGGCAGGGGACCTGCGCGATCAGCGCCTCCGGCCTGACGGCGCGGAAGTCGGCGCCGCTCAGCCACTCCGCCAGTCCCACGGCCGCGTCGCGGATGAAGCCCTCGGGCAGCCCGCGCATCCGCCCGTGCGCGGTGATGGCCCGGCGGTAATCGCCGAAGGGGCTCTCGAGGACGATGCCCGCGACGTCGTCGCGCATGGCGGCGGTCGCGGTGGCGACGGCGGCGCCGAGGCTCACGCCAAAGATCGCCAGCGTTTCCGTCTCCGCCGCCCGCGCGGCGCGCCACTGGTTGATCACCTGGCCGACATCGTGCCGCTCGTAGAAGCCGGCGGTGCTGTGGACGCCGCCGCTCTGCCCGTGGGCGCGCAGGTCGATCGCCAGGATGTGCCACCCGAGCGCGTGCAGCAGCGGGGCCCAGGCGATGCCGCCGATCTTGGCGTCGGCGTAGCCGTGGATCAGCAGGATCGTCCGCCGCACGCCGGCACCCCGCGCCGGGATCCACCAGCCGGTGAGCGGTAGCGGCTTTCCGGTGCGATCGTCGCGGACGGTGAACTGCACGTCCTGGAAGTTCATCAGCCCCAGGTCGGCGGGCGAGACGCGCTTCATGATCCAGGTCGCGCGCGCGTCGCTCATGCGCACCGGGCGGAGCAGGGCGTTGGCCATCAGCGCCACCAGCGTCGCGCACAGCAGCGCGAGCGTGCCGAGCATCACGCCGGCGAAGATGAGCCACGCAGCCGCCACCGCGGCGAATGATAGTGGCGGGGCGCGCGGGAAGGGAACCGAGCAGGAATTGTTCAAGTCTGCCGGCGGCAGGTCCGATAAGAGTCCGGACGCCCGTGCTGTCCGTGCGGGCGTCGCGTGAAGCGTCTTGAGGATCAGCCCAGATCAGCCCGAGCAAGGAGGCTCGCCCGTGAAGTGGATTCTGCCCGCCCTGGTGATCGCGTCGGTGACGATCGGTTGCAGCGGTAACAAGAACAAGGCCGCGTCGAAGGGCGCGCCGGGGATGAACGTCGCCGCGCTGGATGTCCCCGCGCCGGCGCCCGCGCCCGCGGCGACGTTCACGCCGCCGCAGCAGCCGGTGGTGTACGACCCGGCGCCGTCGCAGCAGCCGCTGGTCGGCGATGCCGGGCCGCTCGATTCCGCCGACACCACGCTGGCCCCGGAGTCGCCCGCCCCGCGCCGCCAGTCCGGCGCCCGCAAGGCGTCGGCGCAGGTCGGGGGCACGCGCTACAAGGTGAAGAAGGGGGAGTCGCTCTGGTCGATTGCGCAGGACAAGTACGGCAACGGCAACAAGTGGAAGCAGATCGCCGCCGCCAACCCCCGCCTCAACCCCGACCGCGTGCAGGCGGGGCAGACGATCGTATTGCCGTGAGCGCCCCGCGCCCGGCACTCCCTCCCCGGCGCCGCCCGGCCTATCATGCGGGTGATGACGCCGGACATCGATCAGTGGCTG
This sequence comes from Tepidisphaeraceae bacterium, assembly GCA_035634055.1. Classification (GTDB taxonomy): domain Bacteria; phylum Planctomycetota; class Phycisphaerae; order Tepidisphaerales; family Tepidisphaeraceae; genus JAICTV01. The sequence goes on from DASQDR010000022.1 coordinate 1,725, forward strand.
CGTCCCTTCGCGCTCGACGAACACCTGCACGCGCAGGCGGCGGAGGTGATCGCGGCGCTGCCCGAGCCGGTGCGGCGGGACCTGATGGAGGACCCGGCGTTCTCGATGTGCGACTACGAGCCGCTGGCCGGGCGGGCGTTCCACGTGCCGGTGCGGTTCCCCGCCCAGCGCCGCGGGCCGAGCCGGTCGGTCGTGCTCAAGCGCACGCTGCGCAGCCGCCCGATGCCGTTCGTCAAATGGGTCATCGCCCACGAATTGGCCCACGCGCACCTGCG
>DASQDR010000023.1:0-39508 GCA_035634055.1 Tepidisphaeraceae bacterium
GGGCGTGGTCCGTTGTCGATGGCCGTGCTCACATGTCATCCTGAAGCGTACTCACGAGTGATCTCGGGATCGTGAGCCGCTCTCGGTCCCGGGATCCCTCGCGAGTACGCTTCGGGATGACATTCCTCGGCACCTGCCCGCTACGCGCGCTGCGCGTCCCGATCGAACCGCCGCCGCCCCTCGATGCCCGCCCCGCTCGATCCCGTCGCCGCTCGATGCCCGCCGCCCCTCGATGCCCGCCGCCCCTCAACGCCCGTCACCCGTCGCCGCTCGATGCCCGACCTTCTTTCGCCGGGGGCCAAACCGAAGAAGGCCGGGTCGCGGGACCCGGCCTTCTCGGATAGTTTCTGCTTGCGAGGACGGCGCTAGATCAGTCGCACGTCCGCCTCGGTGACGTTCAGGCCAACCAGGCCCATCGGGCAGGCGGCGGCGGGGGTGCGCTGCGGCTGCGCGGGGCTCTCGCCGCGGGCGGCGGCGGGCGTGCCGGGGGTGCGGCGGCGGCGGGAGATGGCGAAGAAGCCGGCCAGCGCCGCCAGCGAGATCGTCGTCGGCTCGGGGATGCCGATGCCGTGCCGGCTGTTCTCGATCGCCTGCCACGGCACCACGGTCGACGCCACGCTCCACCCGCGGTTCACGCCGCTGGTGGTCAGCTTGTACTCCACCAGCAGGTGCTGCCCGCCGTCCACGTCGAACGTGCGGCTCTTCAGGTCAAAGCCGGCGATCTTGCTCGGGAGCGTCAGGTCGTGCTCCTCGTCGTCCATGTTGCTCAGCAGGACCTCCATCTTCTGGAGCGTCAGGCTGTAGACGCCGCTGAACAGGGCGCCGGCGTTCTCGATCGGCGTGTCCTTGCCGTCGATCACGATGTTGCCGTTGATGTCCTTCTTGTCCTTGCCGTTCTTGTAGTCGGTGTCGGCGCCGATGAGGATCTTGGCGTCGGCGGCGTTGAAGATCTGGTCGATCTGCGGCAGCGTCCAGCCGGCCTTGGCGTCGGAGCGCTTCTGGTCCTGGAGGTACCCCTGCACGCCGCCGTCAAAGGCGACGTAGGAGTCGGCGCCGCGCAGGCGGTAGTGGGCGACCTGCGCCGCGAAGTCGCGCCGCGAGAGCATCTGGTCGGTCGTCTGCGCCGCCGTCAGCGCCGGGAACCCGCCGCCGGCGGGAATCGCCTGGCCCGGGACGAACTTGTACCCGTTGCTGGCGTTTCGGTCCGTGTCCAGCGCCAGGTTGTTCCAGTTGTTGAACCGCGCGATGTAAGGGACCACCTGCGTGGTGTCGGCGGCGTTCACGGTCGTCTGCGACAGGCGGACGATCGGCACGGCGAACAGCCCGGAGCGGATGTTCGGCGACGACAAATTGCCGGCGGCGAGGTTCCGCTGGCTGGGCGAGCCGGGGTACAGCTCGGGCATCGCCATGTTCAGCTTCGCCGAGGCGAAGTCGCCGTTGTTGAAGCCGGCGAAGCTGTGCTTGTCCTTCTTGTCCTTCTTGTAGTTCGCCGGGTGCGTCTTGTCGCTGGGGATCCCGCTGAACCCGAAGTTGCCGATGAAGGCGTTGTGCGAGTTGGTCTTGGTCCCGTTGTTCGCGCCGTTGACGAAGCGCACCTGCTCGGCGAGCTCCTTCAGGTCGTTGACGGAGTTGGCGCCGGTCTCGACGTCGCCGAGGACGTAGCTGACGTTGTACTTGGAATTGTTGAAGATCAGGTTGGACGTCGCGTTGCTGATCGGCGCCATGATCTTGACCGCGAGCGGCTTGCCGCTGTTGGCCTGCGACAGCAGGAACGCGTTGACCGAGCCGGCGTTGGCGTCGGTCAGGAACGGCGAGGCGAGGTAGCCCGGCGTGCCGTTGACGAACCAGTCGAAGAACTGGTTGTCGGTCTGATTCGCCGGCGGCGGCGTGGCCGCCGAGGCGACCGTCGCCGCGCCCAGCAGCGACGCGACTGCGCCCGCCACGGCAAACTTCACGATCGACTGCTTCCGCCCCTGCAACATTTTATTCGAACGCATCAGAACCCTCCACGTACACCGCGACGTACAAATCGGCGACGGCACTCGCACTGCGGCGACCACCGGCCGAACTCGCGAACAACTCTCAACCGGCCCCGCCCCTGCGCCCCGCGCGTTCACTCAACCGCACGAGGCCACCGGCGCCGCCTCTGCCCGAACTTCAAATTCGGGGAAGGGGACCCACTTGGCTGAACATCCGCCCGGCAAGGGAGCATGACGCGCTCCTGCCGGCACCGGATGCTAACGATCTTTAACGGCGCCGCCTACGGCCATATTTTCGAAATCCGCTGAACCTCACCGAATTGGGGCCGGCAGCCGATCGGTCCCCGTCAGCGAACTCACACGCCGCGACTCCGGAAGCCCGCTTGACGGTAACCCGTCTCACGCCAAGCTGCTAGCTCTTGCGCTTTACATGGGCCGGGCTGCCGCTTCTGCGCGGCCCGATAATACTCTACCTACCTCGGAAAAAATGGCGAGCAAAAATTGTGTACGGCCGACGGATGAAAAAGCCCCTGAAACGGTCGATTCGCCTTGAACGCAAGCTTCGGGCGCAAAAAAGGCGGGGACGAGCTGAAAAGCTCGTCCCCGCATCTCTTCTCCAGGTTTCCGAACGCCGGTCTAGGCCGGCTTCTTGCTGCGGTTGCGACGGCAGATGACCGCCATCGAACCCGCGGCCGCGAGCATGCCGAACGTCGTCGGTTCGGGGATACCCACGTCGTTGCGGTTGTTGTTGGTGAAGACCGAGTAGTTCTGGTTGAGCAGCCAGATCGTCTGGGTCGTGTACTTCTTCTTGTCGTTCGAGCCGATGTCGCCCAGGTTGTTGTAGACCCGGGTGGTGACCAGGTCGAACTGGAGCAGACGGTGCGTCAGCGATTCGATCAGGGCGTTGCGGCTGCTGGTCAGGCCGCTGTCGCTGTAGGTGTAGCCGGTGGCCGAGTCCTTGTGGGCGAAGACCTCGTAAGCGTCGACGGTGCCGAACTTGATCATGTGCGGCGTGCTGTCGAGGTTGCTGGCGAGGATGTCGAGCTGCTTAAGGCTCAGGGAGTAGACGCCAGACCAGATGGTGCCGGTCACTTCCGCCCGCATGCCGCCGCTGGAGCTGGTGCCGTCCACCTGCGGGTTGAGCGTCATGGTCGCCGGCTTGTTGTCCGCCTGGGCGAAGATGTTGTTGGCATGCGCGATGGGCGAGCCGGCGACGCCGTACCAGCCGTCGCGGACGTCCTGCTTGGCCATGGCCGAGCTGTATCCCTCGGCGCTGCCCTGGGCACCTTCGTGGAACAGGTTGACCGAGTAGGCGCCGCGCATCCGGTAGTGCTGGATCTGGGCGCTGAAGTCGCCGCGACCGATCATCTGATTGGCGGTCTGGGCGGCACTCAGGCCGACGTGCGGCATCGCCACGCCCGGCTGAAAGCGGTAGCCGTTGGCGGGGTTGTTGTCGGTGTCGAGGCTGCTGTTGCCCCAGTTGTTGAACCGGCTGACCCACGGGATCTGCTTGTGGAAGCCGGTGCCGACCGTGGTGGTGGCCGAGCCGTTGTAGCCGGCGTTGAGCGCGTTCTGGACGGCGGTCATGCGCCCGATCGGGGCGAAGAACAGACCGGTGCGGATGTTGGCGTTGCCCCAGTCGCCGGTGCTCTTATTGCGGAAGTCGCCGGTGCCCGGATAGAGCACCGTGTTGGCCATGTTGACCTTCGACGCGTCGTACTCGGCCTTGCCGAAGGTGGCAGGCGTCGTGCTGCGGCGGGTGGGGTCCTGGCCCAGCTCGTTGCCGATGCCGGTCAGCGGGACGAAGCCGAAGTTGCCGACGTAGGCGTTCTTCGACCAGGTCGAGTTGCGGACCTGGTTCACCAAGTTGGTGACGTCGGAAACGACGGCCGCCTTGTTCTTCACCGGCGAGGTCTCGATGTCGCCGAAGACATAGCTGATCGCCTTGCCGCCGGTGTACTGCGTGTTGAACAGCGACGTGGCGGTGGCGCTGGGGATGGGGGATTCGACCTTGATGCCCAGAGGCTTGCCGGCGGTAGCCGAACCGTTGAGCTGGAACTGCACGTTGGCCAGCCCGGTCGAGGTGGACGGGGTGGCGAAGAAATCGGTGGAGCCAGGGGCGGTGTTCTCATCCCACGCGGCGAACCAGTGAACGTTCGGATCCGCGTTCAGCGGCGCCGGCTGGGGTGCCGCCGGGGGGGGCGGCGGAGGCGGGGGCGGGCTCGGCGGCTTGCCCGCAAAGGCCACCGACGGAGCCGCCGATAATGTGGCGACCACCGCAGCGGTGCCGAGTTTCCCGATGATGCGCTTCCCGCGCGTTAGCCGTTGCCCACTCATTCGCTCCTCCGATGTGCCCTCGTACAGACAGGCCGCTAGCCGCCATGCAGTCGTTGCGATCTGCTTGGATGTGGAACCCCATGAAAGCCCGCGGGGTGGATAGACTGCCCTCTACCTGCGGCGGAGAATACCCCACAAGCATAAAGGTGTCAAACTGTACCACATTTTCCTGGCGCAGGTGGGTCAATTTGCCCATGCTGCCGCAACCTCATGCAAGCATAGCTCTTATACAGCAGAGCCTGTCGCGCCCTCCCTCGAATAATGCATGTCTTAACGTCGATGTGTCGTGTGAAGTTGGGCAGTTAGACTTTCAATTCCGCCACTTGCCCGAGCGATTGCCGATACCGTTTGCGGATGGGCTCGGCCACCCGTTCCACGAACTGCTCGACCTGTTCCGGTGCACGTCCGACGAACCGACTAGCCTCCAAAACCTCTTCCAGACGAACTGCGGAAAATTGCGCATCACGGCGCAGCCGGTCGATCAGGTCGTTTGGGCGACCGTGCTGTTTGACCTGATCGGCGGCGGCGAGGGAATGCTGGCGCAGGCGCTCGTGCAGGTCCTGCCGGCTGCCGCCCGCCTTGGTCGCCTCCATCAGGATCTCCTCAGTCGCCATGAACGGAAGCTCGGCGGCCACCGCGGCTTGGATCGTCTTCGGGTAAACCACCAGCCCGCGGGCCACGTTCACCACGATCAGCAGGCATCCGTCCAGCGCCAAGAACGCCTCCGGGATCGCTAGCCGCTTGTTGGACGAATCGTCCAGCGTGCGCTCAAACCACTGCTCGGCCGCCGTTTGCAGCGGGCTGCTGGCCAGGGTGATGACGAACCGCGCCAGCCCGGTGGCGCGCTCGCAGCGCATGGGATTGCGCTTGTAGGCCATCGCGCTGGAGCCGACCTGCTCGGCCTCGAAGGGCTCCTCGAGCTGCTTCATCCCCGCCAGCAAGCGGACGTCGTTGCAGAACTTATGGACGCTCGCGGCCGCCCCGGCCAGGCTGTTGACGATCGCGGCGTCGACCTTCCGCGGGTAGGTCTGCCCGGTCACCTCGAAGGATTCCGGGAAGCCGAACCGCTCGGTGACCATGCGGTCGAGGCGCTCGACCTTCGCATGGTCGCCAGCGAATAAGGAGAGGAACGAAGCCTGCGTGCCGGTCGTCCCCTTGACGCCGCGGAAGCGCAGCGTGGTGATCCGGTGCTCCAACTCCTCCAGGTCCAGCGCCAGGTCCTGGGCCCAGAGGGTGGCGCGCTTGCCGACGGTGGTGAGCTGCGCGGGCTGGAAGTGGGTGTAGCCAAGCGTGGGCAGGTCCTTCCACGTCACGGCGAACGATCCCAGCGCGTCGATCGCGCTGGCCAAGCGTTGCGCGAGCAGGCGCAGGCCGTCGCGCATGATGATCAGGTCGGCGTTGTCCACCACGTACTGGCTGGTGGCGCCGAGGTGGATGATCCCGGCGGCGGCGGGGGCGGCCTCCTCGTAGGCGTGCACGTGCGCCATCACGTCGTGCCGCAGCCGCTTCTCCCAGGCGGCGGCAGAGTCGTAGTCGATGTCGTCGAGCTTCGCCTCCATCTGCCGCAGGGCTTCATCCGAAATGCGCTCCAGGCCGAGCTCTCTCTCGCAGCGCGCCAGTTCCAGCCAGAGCCGCCGCCACAGCCCGAACTTGTTGGCCGGGGAGAAGATGCGCAGCATCTCGCGACTGGCGTTGCGCGCCGCCAGCGGCGACTCGTAGGTGTCGTGGGACATGCCGGCGATTCTAGAGCCGAGCGTGCTGATGAAAAGCCGTCGCCGGCGACTGACCGACGCGCGTGGATCGAGGATCGAAGACTTGAAGCGCCAGCCGTGGCCGCGCGGCGCGAGCTCAAGTCCCTCAGTAGCCAAGCGCCCGCGGCGAAGCGCTTCACGCCTCGGCGGCTCGCGGGGCGAGGCGCTTGATCAGGGTGACCTCGTTGCCGGCGTCGTTGTACTTCAGTTCATCGACCAGGCCCTTGGTGAGGAAGATGCCGAAGCCGCCGGCGCGCAGGCCGAGCTGTTGGCGGGTCTCGATGTGGGCGGCGGGATCGTCCTCGTTGGCGGCGTGCGGGAGGTGGCCGCGGTCGAAGCCCGGGCCCTCGTCGCGAATTCGGATCACCACCTGGTCCGGCTCGATGCGGTAGGTGACGGTGACCGGGCGGTCCACCTGCTTGCGGTTGCCCCACTCGATCGCGTTGGAGCCCATCTCGCGCACGGCCGTCGTGAGCTGGAAGACCTGGTCCTCGCTCATGCCGGTGAAGAGGAAGAGCGAGGCGAGCAGGCGGTTGAGCTCTTCGAGGTACTGCGCGTCGCTCTGGAGGTGGAAGTGTACCTCGCCGGCGGCGCCGCTCCGCTCCAGCTCGCGCCGCCACGCCAGCGCGTGCTCGACGGCGTGGTTGAGCTGGTCCACGGTGAACGGCTTGGTGAGGTAAAAGTTGGCGCCGACGCGCAGCCCCTTGAGCATGTCGGCGTGGCCGGTGCGGGCGGTGACGATGACGACCGGCGTCAGGCTGGTGTCGCGGTCGAGCTTGAGCTCCTGGCAGACCTCGTAGCCGCTGAGGTCGGGCAGCATCAGGTCGAGCAGCACGAATTGCGGGCGGTTTTGCCGCACCCATTCCGCCGCCGGCCCGCCCTTGTGCAGCACCGTCGGCTGGTACCCCATCCGCGAGAGCAGCTCGGCCTCGAGCTCGGCCAGCGATTCGTCGTCCTCGACCACCAGTACGCGGCCGTGCTGCATGAACCGGATTGTTCCGCGCCGCCCGGCGTGCGGTCAATGGGGAGAAGGGGAGACACACGCGCACGGAGCAACGGCGCAACGCTCCAGTCGCTGCGGTGGCGGTGCGGGGGCGTCACCCCTTCGCCGCCTTCGGCTTCGGGTTGGCGGGGCCGAAGATCTCGGCGAAGAACGCCTTCATGTCCGCCCACGACTTCTCGTCCGCCGCCTGCTGGTAACCGACCGCTTCCATGCCGACCTTGTCGGCGTCGGGGTTGGTGAACGAGTGCTTGGCGCCCGGGTAGCGGATGACGGTCGCGCTGGCGCCGGCGGACTTCATCTCCTGCTCCAGCGCCTCGACCTGCGCCGGCGGGACCAGCGGGTCGGCGTCGCCGTGCAGCACGAGCACGCGCGGCTTGACCGCCCCCTGCCGGGCCGGCTGCTTGGTGTCGAGCGCGCCGTGGAAGCTGACGACGCCCTTGAGGTCCTGCCCGTCGCGCGCCATCTCCAGCACCGTGCCGCCGCCGAAGCAGTAGCCGATGGCGGCGACGTTGGTCGGGTCCACGTTCTCGTTCTTCTTGAGCTGCTCCAGCGCCAGCTTGCCGCGCGTGCGCAGCAGGTTGTTGTTCTTGGCCTCGCCCGCCTTTTCGCCGGCGACGTTCGCGTCGCTGGTGGTGAACCCGTCGCCGTAGATGTCGGCGACGATCGCGACGTACCCCAGCTCGGCCAACTGCCTGGCGCGATTTTTCACGTACTCGTTCACGCCCCACCACTCCGGAACGACGAGCACGCCCGGGCGAACCTGCTTGATCGAGTCGTCCCACGCCACGTACCCCTTGAGCGTGGCGTCGCCGTCCTTGTACTCCAGCGTCCGGGTCTTCACCTCCGCCCGCGCGGGGGCGGCCGGGAACAGCGCGAGCGACAGCAGGGCGATGGCGATCAGCGTGGCGAACCTCATCGGCAATTCTCCTTCGGGTTGCGGGCGGCGATTCTACGCGGCAGCGGCGCGGCTGGAAAAGCTGGGAAATGACCGCGGCTACCGCGCCGGCCCGCGCAACGCGTCGAAGCGCGTCTCCAGGCCCATCACGTTCAGGATCACCTGCCCCGCCTCCACGCGGTAATCCCAGGGCGGCTCGACGAAGGTCGTCCACAGCTTGCGCCCCTCGAGGTCCCACGCCGCCAGTTCCAGCTCCGCCGACATGAGCACCGCGCCGCCGTGCCGGCACCAGGTGTAGAAGCCGAAGTGGGCAAGGTCCTCCCACAGCCGCACCGGCGACGGAGCCAGGCGGTACGCCAGCAGCCGCGAGCCGGCGCCGATGAACAGCGTCGCGGTTTCCGGGACCAGGATCGCGCCCGGATCGAACCCGGCGGAGTGGGGGGAGAAGCGCTGGGCGACGACCAGGTCCGGCCAGGCGAGCGGCTGGCCGACGCCCACGAAGCACGCCTGCCCGTCCGGCGACTTCACGTCGAACTCCTCCGCCAGCCGCGCGTGCGCGCGGTAGTGCGCGTACATGTCCGGCAGCGGCCCGCGCTCGGTGATCAGCACGTAATGGTCCACCGACACGCGGAACATGCGACCTCACTCCGCCGACCGCGCCGCCGGGGCCGGCGCCGACCCGCGCCCGGTGCGAGCGCGCGGCCGGAACGTCGATCGGCGCGTCTGCGCACGTGCCAGGCCGCCGCCGAGGGCGGGCGGCAAGCGTCTCGCCCATCGCCGGCCACGGCCGCCGCGGCGCCTGCCAAGGTAACCGTTTCGCCGGCACTCGATGTCACTCCGCGAGCGGCCGGCCCTCCGTCGCGGCGGGCTCCTGCTCCTCCTCGCCCTCGTCCGCCAGGTGCAGCGACGCGCCCTTGTACGTTCGCCGGTGCTCCTCGGGCGCGGGGACGATTTCCAGGTCGTCCTCCACCGCCTCCTGCTGCACGAGGATCTTCTTCTCGCGGATCAGCTCCAGCAGCGCGAGGAAGACGCCGATCATCTCGCTGCGGCTCTTTCGCCCGACGACCAGTTGCCGCAGCGTCAGCTTTCCCTCCCGCCCCAGGCGGTCCTCGATGTCGGCGGCGTGCAGGTCGATGGGCGTGTCGTCGTAAGTCACCTCGTGGAACTTCTTGCGCCCGCCGACCTCCTTCATCAGGCGGTTGAACGCGTCGAGCAGGTCCCAGATCTGCACCTCTTCCAGATCGACCGGCGGGTCGGCGTCGGCGACGCCCTCGAGCTTCGCCGGGTACCGCGGAAAGCGGTTCTCGTGCGCGTGCTGCTGCCGCTCGAGCATGGCGGCGGAATCCTTGAATCGCTTGTACTCCAGCAGCTTCTGCACCAGCTCGTAGCGCGGGTCCGCCAGCTCGGCGGCGGCGGAGGCGCCGTCGCCCTCCGCGGCCTGCTGGCGCGGCAGCAGCATGGCGGACTTGATCTCCATCAGCGTCGCCGCCATCACCAGGAAGTCGCCGGCAACGTTGATGTCCAGCCCGTCCTGCCGGCTCATCAGTCGCAGCATGTTGACGTACTGCATGTACGACTCGGTGATGCGGTGGATGGGGATGTCGTAGATGTCGAGCTCGTCCCGCTTGATGAGGTACATCAGCAGGTCCAGCGGCCCGTTGTAAACGTCCAGTTCAACCCGGTATTCCACCATAAGGCCCGTCCCTGGTTCGAGGTGCCGAAGCGGCTAACTCTAAGCTTAGCCATTTCGGATTGCTCGTTTTCCGCAGTTTGCGCTTCGGCATTCAAGTTTCCGCTTCTGCGGCTTCGACTTCCCGCGCCCGCGGCTACGGTGTTTCCACCGCCGGTTCCGTGTCCACCGTTTCCCTTGCCGGCGGGGGCTTGTCCCTCATGCAGGCCTTGTCGCGGATGGCGCAGTCCACCTCGGCGTTGATCTCCGCGCCGATCAGCAGCAGCAGGGCGTAGAGGTAGAAGAAGAACAGCAGGATGATCACGCCGCCCACCGTGCCGTAGGTCTTGCCGTAGCTGCCCCAGGTGTCGACGTAGACGCGGAACAGCGTGCCGAGCAGCACCCACATCGCCACGGTGAAGACCGACCCCGGCGTCAGCACCCGGAAGCGCTGCCGCACGTTCGGGCCGAAGTAGAAGATCAGCGAGACCACCCAGAACATGAACATCAGCCCCAGCCCGTAGCGCGCCACCTGCCAGAGGACGATGAAGGCGGCGTACTTGCTCGGGCGGTTGACCATCGCCTCGACCACCGGCTGGGTGGACGCCTGCGACGTCGGCGCCGTCGCCGACACCTGCGCGGGCGTGAACCCCGCCGACGCCGGCTTGGTGACCCCCGTCTGCTCCAGGAGCGATTGCGTCCGCGTCGTCACGTAGTTGGTGACGGCCGTGCCGACGGGGATGAGGATCACCACCGCCAGGATGAGCGACGCGACGATGACGGTGAGCATCACTGCCAGCGGCCGCTGCTTGTAGAACGGTCGGGCGCGGGTGACGTCGTAGGTGCGGTCCATCGCCGACATGGTCATCGCCATCCCGCCGCTGGCCGCCCAGATGGTCGCCAGCAGGCCGATGCTCAGGATGCTGGTGATGCTCTTGCGCTCGCGGGCGAAGAGCAGCTCGTTGAGCTTGGGGTCGACGTACTGCTTGACGGTGACCTTCGCCTCGTGCGGGAGCTGGTTGACCGCCGCGTCGAGCTGCTCGCGGGCGGCCACGCGCCAGTCGTGCTTCAGCAGCGGGATGAGCGACAGCAGCACCAGGAAGAACGGAAAGACCGCGAACAGCCAGGAGTACGCCAGCGCCGACGCCCACGTGAACAGGTTGTCCTCCTGGATCTCGTCCCAAACCTTCTTGACGAAGGAAAACGCGCCGACGGTGCGGAGGACGACGGGAAGTTCGCGGAGCGCAGCCATGACGGGTGTGGTAAGGGACGGGGTGGGGGAAGGCAACGTTAGTGGTTGGTCGGTAGTGGTCAGTGGTCAGTGGTCAGTGTTAGTGGTGTGGGCCGCGCTCGAAGCTGGGGGACTGTTCCCTCTGCCTGCGGGCGGGGCTGGGCGATTCAATTGTCAGTTCCGCAGTCCCGCAGCACCCGCGGCCTTGGCAACACCCGCAGCCGGCCCCGCGATCCTCTTTCGGGGGCGGTGGATTATGGCCGCAATCGGCGGTTTGGGTTGCTATGGTGCGGCGTGGGGGAGCGGAGGGGCGCGCGTCGCGCGGGAGGCGGCTTGTGAGCGAGCAGGCGTCACTCGGATGGGCCGTTGGAAACGTGTCGTTCATGCGCGCGGGCGGCGCCTTCGCCGCGCTCGGGAATGTTCGGAATTGTTCAGCAATGCTCGGGAACCTTCGGCGAGGCGAGCGATCCTGCAAAACGAACCCAATTTTGGAAAGCGCCCCAGCGCCGCGCGGAACGCGATGCTTTCGGGTGCCGGAAGAAAGGAGCAAACGCGAAAACGAACCCAATTCCGACGTGACGCCAGCGAAAACGTGGGTGGCGGGATCCGGGGGCAGGGAGGACCCGCGCGAGCGCTTACTCCGTCGCGCCCGGCAGCTTGTCACCGGTGCGGACGAGGATGATGCAGACGGTGGCCGGGGAGACCTTCTTATAGATCTCCTCGGTGTCCAGTCGCGCGGTCCCCTTGGATGCGGGGGAGAAGGTGCCTTGGTACTTCGACTTGTTCTTCTCCAGGAACTTGCGCACCTGCCCGGGGCTGAGGGCCTTGCCGTAGGTCTCGGTGAAGGCGGTCAGGCCCGCGCTGACGATGCCGATGACGTTGCCGTACTTGTCCACCAGCGGGCCGCCGGAGTTGCCGTGGGTGATCTTGCAGGTGAGGGTGACGTGGTACGGCTCGGCCGGGTTGACGCTGCTGACCGTGCCGCCGGTCACCTGCATGCTGTAGTTCATCACGCTGCCGATCGGGAAGCCCAGGGCGGTGCAGTCGGCGCCGACGGGCGGCTCGGCGGCGTCGCTGAGCTGGAGGAAAGGCAGCGGCTTGTCCGCCTTGATCTTCAGCAGCGCCACGTCCGCCTCGTCGTCGATCGCCACCACGGTGGCCGGCTTCTGCGAGCCGTCGCCGAAGCGGGCGAGGAAGGTGCAGTTCTTCTCGGCGGCGACGTGCTTGTTGGTCAGGATGTAGCCGTCGGCGGAGACCAGGAACCCCGAGCCGTTGCCGATCACGCCGGGCGAGGTGTCCTCGGTGTCGCTGGAGCCGCCCTCGCGGTCGCGGCCCTTGGGGCGGACGTAGATCCACGCCTGCTTGCCGTCCCCCACGCCGTGCTTGCGCGCCAGCAGCAGGGCTTCCTCCATGATCGGGCGGACCTTGGTGTTGTTCTCGCGCATGCCGGGCGGCGCCTGCGAGATGCTGTTGACCAGGTTCTGCACGATCTCCTTGGAATCCTCGATGGTCGCCGCCTTGTACGCCGTCAGCACCGACTTCTCGTACTGCGAGCGGAAGTTGTAGGCGATCGCGAGGTTGCTCAAGGTCGACGCGGAGTTGGGGCGGAGCTTGGAGGCGGTCTCCAGCGAGCGGATCGCCTGGTCGTACTTCTGGTTGCCGCCCTTGGAGAGATAGAAGAAGCCGAGCTCGAAGTTGGCCTCCCAGTTGTTGGGGTAAAGGCGGACGGCCTCCTCGAGCTTGGAGACGGCCTTGAGCGTCTGGGTCGCCTGCATCTCGCCGGCTTCCTTGAGCAGCTCCTTGACGCGGGCGATGAGCTTCTTGCGCTCCTCGCCGCCGATCCACTTGCCGTTGACCTTCTCCGCCTTGTCGGCGTCGAGCTTCTTCCACCGTTCCAGCTCCGCCCGGGCGGCGGGGAGGTCGGCGGAGGCGGGGTTGGCGTCGATGAAGGTCTGCCAGAAGGTGACGGCGACCAGCGGGACGTCGGCGCGGTCGGCCTTGCTCTTGGTCTGCGCGAAGTTGAGGTTGGCATCCGACGCGGTTGCACCGGAGGCTGCCGCTTGCGGTTTCGCGGCGTCCCCCGCCGCGGGGGCGACGACGGTCGGCGCCGCCGGAGCCGCGGGGGTCGCCGGCGCGGGAGCCGCCGGCGACGCGGGCGCCACGGGGGAGGCCGGGTTGCCCTTGGCGTACGACGCGACCTGCGCCTTGGGCACGATCTTGGTCTCGCCGGTGGCGAGCTTGATCCAGTACCTGTCTCCCTGCGGGACCACGCGCCCCTCGAGAACGGTGCCGTCCTTGAGCGTGAGCGTGTCCCCCCGCGCGGCGAGGGCGGCGGGGCCGGCGAGCAGGGCTGCGGTCAACAGGAGCGACAGGAGAGCGCGCTTGGGCATCGGTTCACCTTTAGGACGGCAACGGGGTCGCGCCGGCAGCTCGGGAGGTCGCAGTGTATCGCTTCCCCCGCTCGGCCAGCCTCTTATTTACCCGTACGCCCGCGACGGGCAACGGTTGAGGCAAACTCGTGCCGACAACCTGGGCGGGGCGGACAAACCTCGGCGCGCCCGGACCAGCCGACGATCGTCCGCAGACGCGGCGCGCGGCCCGAGGGGCGCCGGCGGCGGCGCGATCCGGCGTCCCCTTGCCTGCGTAAGACTGTTTCCTTATACTTCTCGCCCCTTAATCCCCGGTGATGTGACGGTCCGTGTGATTTAGCTTTAGGAACTCGATGCCGACGATCAACCAGCTCATCAAGAAGCCGCGCCGCGCCCTGGGCCGGATCAACAAGGTCAAGGACCTCGAGGCCTCGCCGCAGAAGCGCGGCGTCTGCCTCCAGGTCAAGACCATGACCCCCAAGAAGCCCAACTCCGCCCTGCGCAAGATCGCCCGCGTGCGGCTGAGCAACGGCAAGGAAGTGACCGCCTACATCCCGGGCGAGGAGCACAACCTCCAGGAACACAGCATCGTGCTGGTCCGCGGCGGCCGCGTCCGCGACCTCCCGGGCGTGCGCTACCACATCGTCCGCGGCACCCTGGACACCCTCGGCGTCGACGGCCGCAAGCGCAGCCGGTCCAAGTACGGCGCCAAGCGCGCCAAGTAACCGGGAAAAACGCTGAATGATGAATGCTGAATGCTGAACGGCAGAATGCTCCTCAGCGATCGCCGTTCATCATTCAGCATTCATCGCTCAGCATTCGCCTCAGTCTCCGGAGTATTCCCGCGGCGGAAACGCGGGGAGAACATCCTTCGGGAAACGGAAAGGTTTCAAGACAATGGCCTACAAGAAGTTCACCGCCAGCGAGACGATCCTCAAGCCGGACGCTCGCTTCAATTCCAAGCTGGTCAGCAAGTTCATCAACTCGCTCATGTGGGACGGGAAGAAGACCGTGGCGCAGAAGCTGTTCTACGACGCGATGGAACAGGTGACCAAGAAGATGAAGGACGTCCCGCCGCTGGAGGTGTTCGAAGGGGCGATCAACAACGTCAAGCCGTTCGTCGAGGTGCGCTCCAAGCGCGTCGGCGGGGCGAACTACCAGGTGCCGATGCAGGTGAACCGCCGGCGGCAGCAGAGCCTGGCGTTCCGCTGGATCATCGGCGCCTGCCGCGAGCAGGGCGGCCGACCGATGGCGGACCGACTGGCGGACGAGCTGATGGCCGCCTTCCGCAAGGAGGGCAAGGCCATGGCCACCCGCGACAACACCCACCGCATGGCCGACGCGAACAAGGCGTTCGCGCACTTCGCTTGGTAACCCCGCGGCTCGGGCACGATCGCCCGAGCAACCGCGGCCGCCGGTCGACCTTGCCGTCGCCGTGGCTACCGCGCGGCGAGCCAACGCAAACGAGCCAACGCACAACGCCCGGGAGCAGCTCCCGGGCGTGCGCTGTTGACCCTCGCCTGCGCCGCGCCGCGCTCGTTCGCACGGCATCGCCTCTGGAACAAGGTCGTGCCCGCGCAACAAGCCGGGCCGGAAGGGCCGGATCCTCCCGCGTCGCGCCCGACCGCGCGTCCGCAGGAGCATCCGGGCCTTCCGGCCCGGCCTGAAGCTTCAACTTGCGCCTCTCGACGCTCGGCGCGGTTACCGCCGTCGCTTCGGGCGCGAGCTGTGAAGGGCGTCGCCCGCGTTGGACAGCTTCGCGAGCATCCGGCCGAACGACGTGGTCAGCCCCGCCCCCGTCCCCGTCCCCGTCGCCCGCGAGCGCGGGACCGACGTGCGACGAACGGAACTTACCTGCCGGTAAACAGCACTTCGGGCCATGCAGCCTCCTTCGTAAGAACGACACGGTCCAACCGCACAACCTATGCCCGCCCGCCACCCGCGCCATCACTTCGCCGCGCTCGCGACAGACCGATAACCTTGCACGGGTCTCGGGGCGCGCAAGCGGCGTTCTTATCGGACGCGGGCGGGGTGAAGGATCCGCGGGAGTGGTTAGTGACCAGTGGTCAGTGACTAGCGGTCAGTGGCTCGTGGGCACTGCCGATTACCAGAGTGCTCCGGACTTCGGCAGCACCCGCGGTGGGACGCTCCTCCGCTGCCTCCTCCCATTTCTCCGTCGCGCCGCTTCTGATAGAACCGTCACCCCGATAACCCCGAAGGACTGCCGGCATGATCGACCTCAAGGATTTGCGCGAGAACCCCGACCGCTACCGCACCGCCGCGCAGCAGAAGCGGATCGGTGTGGACATCGACCGGCTGCTGCAGCTCGAGAACGACCGCCGGGCGCTCGACGGCAAGCGGCAGCAGCTCACGGCGGAGAAGAACGCGATCGGCAAGCAGATCGGACAGCTCGCCGGGCGACTGAAGAAGGCGACCGGCGAGGAGCAGGCCAGCCTCCAGGAGGAGATGAAGCAGCTCCAGGCCCGCCCGACGGAGCTGAAGTCCGCCGAGCAGGAGCTCGACGCGCAGGTCGCCCGGCTCGAGCCCGAGATCCGCGACCTGCTCCTGCGCGTCCCGCAGATCCCGGACCCGGAGGTGCCGGTCGGCAGGGACGACAGCGAGAACGTCGAGGTCAGGAAGTGGGGCTCAATCCGGCAGTTCGAGTTCACCCCGAAGGACCACATCACGCTCGGGCAGGAGCTCGGCATCGTCGACTTCGAGCGCGGCGTGAAGCTGGCCGGCACGCGCAGCTACTTCCTGCTCGGCGACGGCGCGCTGCTGCACCAGGCGGTCCTCCGCTTCGCGCAGGACCTGATGATCCAGCGCGGCTTCGTGCCGATGACCGTGCCGGTGCTCGTGCGCGAGCAGGCGATGACCGGCACCGGCTACTTCCCGCTCGGCCGCGAGCAGAGCTACGCGATGAGCGATGAGGAGCCGCCGGTCTACCTCGTCGGCACCGCCGAGGTCTCGCTCACCGCCTATCACACCGGCGAGACGCTGGAGGCGCACGACCTGCCGAAGCAGTACGTCGGGATGAGCCCCTGCTTCCGCCGCGAGGCCGGCACCTACGGCAAGGACACGGCCGGGCTGTACCGCATTCACCAGTTCGACAAGGTCGAGCAGGTCATCGTCTGCCGCAACGACGTCGCCGAGTCCAAGCGCTGGCACGAGGCGATCCTGAAGAACGCCGAGGACGTCCTCCAGGCGCTGAAGCTCCCGTACCGCGTGGTCTTCGTCTGCACCGGCGACCTCGGGCAGGGGCAGGTGGCGAAGTACGACATCGAAACCTGGATGCCCAGCCGCAACGGCTTCGGCGAGACGCACAGCGCGTCCCGCTTCTACGATTTCCAGGCGCGCCGGCTCGATTTGCGCTACCGCGACGACGCCGATGGCAAGGTGAAGTTCTGCCACACGCTGAACAACACGGTGGCCGCCAGCCCGCGCATCCTCATCCCGATCATGGAGCTCTACCAGAACGCCGACGGCAGTGTGACGATCCCGGAAGTGCTCCGCCCGTACATGGGCGGGCGCGAGCGGATCGAGAAGCGGTAGTCGGTCCGCCGCCGTCGCCGCGGCGGCGGCGCGACCGCGCGCGACACCTCGTGTGCGTGACTACGGCTCGAGCGCCTCATGCGCGACAGACGCCGCGCCCGCGGCGGCGAAGCGCCGCCAGCACCGGCAGCGTCAGCAGTGCCGCCGCTGACGCTTCCGGCACGTTGGCGACGATGTTGTCATATCCGACCCGCACGTCGCCGGGCATGATGGTGAAGTGGTGGATGTCGAACGCGGCCGACGCCACGCTGAGCTGCGCCTGCGCGAACGTGGCGCTGCTGACGGTCTCGGTATCGACGCCGACGATGTTGTTGGCGACGTCGAACGCTGTCAGCGTCAGCGTGTCGTTCGAAGCGCCGACCGGCAGGATGACCGGCAGGTCCAGCGTCACCTGGTTCGCGCGCTGCGTCGTGAGCGTGCCGGTGAGGGAGAAGTTGGCGGCCAGGTCGAAGGCGCCGCCGCCGACGTAGTTCCCGCCGCTGAGCCAGCGGTTGTTGTTGTAGATCGGCGTGTGGCTGGCGGAGTTGGCGTACTCGACGGTGAAGGTGCTCAGGTTGGTGGTGAATTGGAAGCCGGCGGCACTGTTGTACGGCTTGCTGTAGAAGCCTTCGCCGTCGCCCTCAAATCCCGCGGAAATGGTGGCCGCCGGCGCGGGTGTTGACCCCAACGCCCATAGTCCGACCGCCCAGACCGCGACCACAGCCGCGCGCGTGAACCTTCTCATCACGATCCCTCCGAAGTGCTTGCCCGCGTGGGAAGGTATCTGCCGCCACTGCTGGAGGCAAGAATCGGCGGTCGGGCCGCGGCCAGCTCATTGATTTCGCCGGCGGGCGTGTTACCGATAGCGGCATGCTCAAATCCCAACTCCTCCACCCGCAGATCACCGCCGCCCTGGCGCGCGGGGGGCACAGCAGCAAGGTGCTGATCTCCGACGGCAACTACCCGCACTGGACAAAGCGTGGGCCCAATGCTGAGGTGGTCTACCTGAACCTCGCGCCCGGGCAACTGCTGGTGACCGACGTGCTGCGGGCGCTGCTGTCGGCCGTGCCGGTGGAGAGGGCGGAGGTGATGGACTACGCCCGCACGGGGCCGTACGCGCTCCAGCAGGACCCGCCGATCTGGAACGATTTCCGCCAACTGCTGCACGAGGGCGGAACGGACCTGGATCTGGAGAAGGTTGAGCGCTTCAAGTTCTACGACGCTGCCGGCACGCCGGAGGTCTGCCTGACGGTGGCGACCGGCGACCAGCGCATCTACGCGAACCTGTTGCTGACCATCGGCGTGGTGAAGCCAAAAAGCTGAGGTGCGCTCACTTCGCCGGCGCTTCGGCCAGCAGGGCGGCGATCGCCTCGTCCAGCTTTTCCTGTTTCGCGTTCAGCACGCGCAGGTTGCCTGCCCGGTCGATGAGGTGATAGGTGGGCATCGCCTCGATTTTGTATGCCTCGGCGGTCTTCGACTGCGGGTCGCGGGCGACGAGGTACTGGAAGTTCTTTTCCTTGACCGTCTTCGCCATCGTGTCGGCCCCTTCGGGATCGCATACCCCGATGGCGACGAAGCCTCTATCGCGGTGCTTCGCCTGAAGCTGGTTGACGTGCGGGACGGCGGCCAGGCAGGGGGCGCACCAGGTGCCCCAGAAGTCGAGCAGCACGACCTTGCCGCGCAGCGCTTCGAGCGTGACGGCGTCGCCGTTGGTCCACTGATCGACCTGGAGCGGCGGGGCGGGCTTGCCCTCGAGGTCCTTGAAGCGCTCGCGCTGGGCGGCGTCGCCTTCCAGCCAGTCCTGCTTCACGCCTCCGGGCGCGGCCGCCGCGACGGCGCCGCTGGGGGAGGGCGCGCCCGGCACCGGCACGAACAGCGCCACCGCCAGCCACGCCGCCACGATCACCGCCAGCAGGGCCACCACCAGGTCGATCCGGGACTTCATGTGCGATGTTCCTCTTGGGTGCGAGCTCCGAGCGCTCATCATAGGCTGGATCAGGTGCGTTCGAGAACCCGCTGGTACCGCCGCATCAGCCCGGCGCGCGAGACCAACCCGATGACGCGGTCGCCGTCGCCGGGCAGGCCGACCGGCAGGCGGCTGACGTCGTGGGTGGAAAACTGGTCGAGCACCGCCGCCAGGCTGTCATTCGTGCGCACGACGGGCACGCCGGTGCGGGAGAGTTCGCCGACGAGCAGCAGCGGGACCGCCTCGCGGTCGATCAGCGCCGCCCGCACGTCCTCGCCGGTCAGCAGCCCGCTGTAGCCGCCGCGACGATCGACGACGACGAGGTCGATCGATCCGGTGGCGACGCTGAGGTCCAGCGCCTTCTGGAGCGGGTCACCGGCGCGCACGACGGTCGCCGGCTCCAGGTCCACCTGCTCGAGCGTGAGCCGGCGGAGGAGCGTTAGGTCGTTGCCGGTGCCGACGCGCACGCCGCGCAGGCGCAGGCTCAGGGTGTAGATCGAGTCGCGGCTGACCTGCTGCGCGACGGCGGTGGCGGTGATGCAGACCAGCATGGCGGGGAGGATGACGGCGTAGTTGCCGGTGACGTCCGCCAGGATCAGCACCGCCGCCAGGGGTGCGTGGACGACGGCGGCGAGGACCGCGCCCATGCCGATCAGCGCGTACGCGTGGGGCTGGAGCGTCGCCGAAAGCCCGAGGTGCTGCAGGGCCAGCCCGAGCGCGCCGCCCACGACCGCGCCGATGAACAGCGACGGCGCGATGATGCCGCCCGCGCCGCCGCTGCCCAGCGTCAGGCAGGTGCCGACGATCTTGGCGGCGCACAGGAACAGCAGCACGCCGACCAGCCACCCCCACGACATCTGCTCGTAAAAGCCGGGGGAGAGCATGGCGCGAACGGCGCCGTAGCCGTCGCCGAAGAAGGCGGGCATCTCGTACTGCTGAAATGGGATGAACTTCGACCGCGCCAGCAGCAGCCACCCGAAGATCAGGACGTAGAACACGCCCAGCATCCCCAGCAGCGCCCCGCCGACCGCCGGCTTGAGCAGGGCAGGGACGCGCAGCCGGGCGAACGCGCGCTCGCTGGCGTACATCGCGCGCGTGAGCGTCACGCCCGCCAGCCCGCAGGCCACCCCCAGCAGCACGAAGTTTCCGACGTGCGAGAGCGTGTAGCCGATCGGCGCACCGGTCTCGCGCGGCATGTTGAAGATCGCGCCGTACTCGGCGCCGAAGCCGGCGGAGAAGATGGTGCGCGTGGTGACGTTGGCGATCACACTGGCGATCACCAGCGGGGTGATCGTGCGGATCGAGAAGTCGCGCAGGATCACCTCGAGCGTGAACAGCAGCCCGCCGATTGGCGAGTTGAAGATCGCGCTGATGCCGGCGGCCGATCCGCAGCCGATCAGCACCGGCATCTGCCCGCGCGCCATGCGGAAGAGCTGCCCGATGCCCGAGGCGATGCCCGCGCCGATCTGGACGATCGGCCCCTCGGCGCCCGCCGACCCGCCGGTGCCGATGGTGACGGCGCTGGTGAGGATCTTCTCGATCGCCGACATCGGCCGGATCACGCCGCCGGATCGAGCGACCGATTCCATCACGTCGACGACGCCGTGCCCCTCGCGCTGGCGGAAGAGGTAGCGGCTGATAACGGCGACCGCCAGCCCGCCCGCCGCCGGGATCGCCACCAGCAGCCCCAGCCCGGGGCCGTAGAGCGTCCGTTCGCCGACGCGCGCATAGACGGCGTGGCGGATGACGTCGATCAATTCGTGGAACCCGACCGCCGCCGCGCCGGCGACCATGCCGATCAGGACCGCGACGAGCACGAGGAACCCGTCCTCGCCGAACCCGAGCCGCGCCAGCGCCCGTTCGCAGAGGATTCGCACCCGCGCGCCGCCCGCGCTCACCGCCGCCGCCCGACCCATCGGCGGCAAGATACCCGCCGCGGCCGCGCGGCAACAATCTGGGTTCCCATCTCTCAAAGGAACCGGCCGGCTCGTGCGACGGCGGAACTGTACCGCAGTGGCGCTGAGGGCGCGGAGGCGCGCGCCCGAACGACCCGCGCCGCCTCTGCGCCTCAGCGGTGAATTGAAGTGGGACAGCGCGCCCGATGGTAGAAGGGGTTTGAATGGCCTCGATCGGAGTCGAACCGATACGCCCGTGAGGGCGGTGGATTTTGAATCCACTGCGTCTGCCAATTCCGCCACGAGGCCGGCAGTCGTCGTCGCTGCTCGTCGCGGCGACCACGGCGTCCATCTTAGTCGAACGGCGGCGGGGGAGTCCAACGCCCGCGCCCCGGGGGGCGCTCAATCCCACGGGGAGGAGGGCGTGCCGGCGTCGGAGGCGGCGGGACGCTGGTTGAACGGCAGCACCTTCCCCGCGTGAACGTCCCGCAGCCGCTCGTGCGTCGCGCGCGCGGCCCGCACCATCTCGGGGTAGGGGCGGTCGGTGACGTCGACGAAGCCAATGTTGTAGTTCTCCCCGTCGCCGCGGCCGAGCACCGGCTGGTCGCGCCACTGGAACCAGTGGGCGCCGACGAACCCGTCGAGCGACGCGGCCTGCTCGACGTAGTAGCGGTATCCGTTGCCGCGCTCCGCCTGGTCGCGCGCCTGCACCAGCCCGGAGCCGAGCCCGTTCTCCGGCACGCCGAGGTGGAACTCGCCGATCAGCACAGGCCGGCCGGTGGCGCGATAGGCGCGCTGCACCTGCTTGGTCGGCTCGTACTCGTAGACGTTGATCGAGCAGACGTCGAACGCCCGGCCGGTGCGCAGGACGTCGTCGGCAGGCTTGCCGCCGAAGCGGATGCCGAGGTTCAGGTGGTTCGGGTCGTGCCGGCGGAGGGCGGCGTTGACGAGATCGAGGTACATCTCGAACGCCGCGACGACGAATTTCCGGCGGCGCTCGGGCGTGTCGCCGCCGGCCGCGGCGTCGGCGAGGTACGCCTTGAGCTGCCCCTTGGTCGCGGAGTCCGGCCCGGCCAGGATCATCTCGACCACCTCGCCCTCGCGCTCGCCCCAGGGCGGCTCGTTGCCGACGAAGTAGCCGAGCACCAGCGGGTCGTCCTTGCGGTGGGCGCACTGCGCCCGCGCCGCCTCGTCCACGCCGCGGGCGAACGCTTCGGAGTAGACGTCGGGCAGGCCGAGGAAGGTCGTCTGCCCCTGCCGCGGCCAATTCAGCATCACCGTGACCGGCCGCCCCTGCCCGCCGGTGGTCATGCCCCAGGACTCGAGCCGGCGCGTGGTCCGCGACGGGTCGGCGTCAGCGGTCGTCGGGGCGCTCGTCGGGGCGGTCCCGGGACCGCTGCTAACGGCGGCGGTGGCGGCGGTCGTGGCGCCGGCGGGGGCGGTGGAGGCTCGCCCGGCGCGTCGGCCGACGCCGTTCACGCCCATCGACAGGTAGAGGTGACCGTGCGGGTCGACGAACCACCACTTGCCGTCGATCTGCTCGACGCGGAAGAAGCCGGTCGCCTTCGCCTGCGTGTCGCGGTATCCGCCGAGCGCGCAGTGGCCGAAGTGCGCAGCGGTCTGGAACGATCGCTCCTCCTCGGCCAGCTCGTCGGCGAGCTGCTGGCGGCTGCGGACCTTTCGCGGCCAGTCAGCATGCGCCCACTGGCCGAACTCGTCGGTCACCGGTTGCTTCTCAAGGAACGCGGAGCCCTCGTCTTGCTTCGACAGTCGGACGGATCGCAGCTCGATGGTCGGCTTGTTCAGCGGGTACTCCATCGCCAGCCCGATCGCCTCGACCGATTTCAGCGCGCCGAACGGCCCCCAGACGGACATCCAGAAGGAATCCGTGCGCCGGTTGGTCGCCGAGGCCAGGTCGTTGCCCGCCTGGTCGCGGCCGCGGAGGTACTGCAACGGGACCGACGCGCGGAGCCAGACGTTTTGCCCGAACGGCTGGATCTCCACCCGCCGCGGCCCATCGGCGGTGTAGACCCAGAGCCCGAAGCGCTGCGGCGAGGACGTGCGCATCTCGAGCACGAGGTGCGAGTAGTCCGACCAGTCGCCCGGCAGGCCGCCGAGATCCTTCAACGAGAGCCGCCGCTCCGCCAGCACGCCGTCGAACACGAGCTTGTGGTCGACATCTGCCGCCGGCGCGGGCATTGGCGTCAGGATTAGCGCCAGCAGGACGACGAAGCCGCCGACCGCGCGGCCGCCGGTGGCGGGGGTAACGTGGGACATGGAATCGCTCCTTCTCCGTTGCCGGCGTTCGATTACTGGAACCGGCTTGGCACGCGGTAGAGTACCCTGACCATGATCCACATGCTGCACCGCTGGCCGACGCGCGTCCTTGTTGCCGGCGCCGTGTGCGCCGCGGTTGCCGTGGTCGCCGCCGCCACGCCGCGTCCCGCGATGACGCCGGCCGACCCCGCCCTCTTTCCCGCCGGCACGCGCGTCCTCTTCCAAGGCGATTCGATCACCGACGGCAACCGCGGGCGCAACGCCGACCCGAACCACATCCTCGGGCACGGCTACGCGTTCATCATCGCTGCCCGGCAAGGTGCGGATCATCCCGACTTGCGGTTGGAGTTCATCAACCGCGGCGTGAGCGGCAACCGCGTCGCAGACCTTGCCGCCCGCTGGCAGGCGGACGCGCTCGAACTCAAGCCGGACGTGCTGAGCATCCTCATCGGCGTCAACGACGTGGGCCGGACGAACGTTGAAGAGTTCGAACGGAAGTACGACGAGCTATTGGAACAGACGCGCGCGGCCCTGCCGAAGGTGAAGCTCGTCCTGTGCGAGCCATTCGCGCTGGCGGCCGGGAAGATCGAGCCGAAGTGGGAGGAGTACCGGGCGGAGCTGGCGAAGCGGCAGGCGGTGGTGGCGCGCCTGGCGACGAAGCACGGCGCCCGGCTGGTGCGCCTGCAAAGGGTGTTCGAGGACGCCGCCCGCCGCGCCCGGGCCGACTACTGGATCTGGGACGGCATCCACCCGACGTACCGCGGGCACCAGCTCATCGCGGACGAATGGGTGCGAACTGTCCGCGAGCCGCGGCCGAGCGAGAAATAGCCGCCGCCCGCGTCATTTTCCGAAACCTTCGGCCGCCCG
This sequence comes from Tepidisphaeraceae bacterium, assembly GCA_035634055.1. Lineage (GTDB taxonomy): Bacteria > Planctomycetota > Phycisphaerae > Tepidisphaerales > Tepidisphaeraceae > JAICTV01. The sequence goes on from DASQDR010000023.1 coordinate 23,771, forward strand.
CGCCGTTCCTTCCTACGATCGGAAGAGAGACCGAAGCTCGAACGGACGAGCCGGTCTCGCAGCAGCAGCGGAGGGTCGCGAATGTCTGTTCGCCGGGATCGCGTCGCAAAGGAAGAGTCCGCCGCTAGCGCGGCTGGATGCGTCGAGCCGCTCGAGCGGCGCACGCTGCTGGCGTGGAACCCGGCCGGCGCGCTGATCGACCAGGACGACGCCACGGCGGCGTACCCGAACATCACCGGCAAGAACGTCACCGTCGCCGTCATCGACACCGGCGTCGACTACAACCACCCGGCCCTGGGTGGCGGGTTCGGGCCGGGGAAGAAGGTCAAGGCGGGGTTCGACTTCGTCAGCAACGACGGCGACCCGATGGATACCTTCGGGCACGGCACCCAGGTCGCCGGCATCATCGCCGCCGCGCCGTTCAGCATCGGCGACCAGCAGTACCAGGGCATCGCGCCCGACGCCGACCTGGTCGCGCTGCGCGTGTCGGCGGGCGGCGACGTCATCTCCGACGCGCGCATCGAGCAGGCGCTGAAGTGGATTATCGACAACCACGCCACCCACGGCATCTCGGTGGTGAACTTCTCTTTCGGCGGCGGCCGGTTCGACGTGGACGAGGTCAAGCCGACCACCAGCGACGAGCTGGCGAAGCTGAAGCAGCTCGGCATCCTCGTCGTCTCGCCCGGCGGCAACGAGGGGACGGCCGGCGGCGCGGGCATTCACTGGCCCGCCGCCGATCCGAGCGTCGCCGCCGTCGGGTCGGTCGCGCTCAACGACCAGATCAGCACGTTCACCAGTCGCGGCAAGCTGCTCGACCTGCTGGCGCCCGGCGAATCGGTCGGCACGACGGGGCTCGGCGGCGGCAGCAGCCAGGTTTCGCTCACCAGCTTTTCCTCCCCGTTCGTCGCCGGCGCGGCCGCGCTGCTGAAGCAGGCGGCGCCGTCGCTGCGCGGCGACGACCTCGTGTCGGTCCTGCGCGCCAGCGGCGCGCGCAAGGACGACTCATCCTTCGGCGTCCGCCGGAGCTACTCGCGCATTGACCTCGACAACGCCATCACCCTCGCCTTCCAGCGCGGCGCCGACCTGGCCACCAACGTCGGAAACCTCGGCGCGGCCAACGATATGGCCTATGACCGCGACGGCGTGCTGCACCTCGCGTACTACGACCCGGGGATCCGCAACATCCGCTACGCCACGCGCTCCACCGCCGGCCTGTGGTCCGCCACGCGCTTGATCGACACCACCGGCAACGACGCCGGCGCCACCCTCTCGCTGGCGCTGGACCCGACCGGCAAGCCGGCGATCGCCTACTACGACGCCACCGAGGGCGATTCGGAGTATGCCCGCTTCGACGGCATCGCGTGGAAGCGCTCGACCATCGACGCCAAGAACATCGCCGGGCAGTTCCCGTCGCTGGCGTTCGACAACGACGGCAACCCGGTGGTCGCCTACTACCGCAAGACCAGCGGTGATCTGCGCGTGATGCGGCACGACGGGACGCAGTGGGTGCGTAACGAGGTGGACACGGCCGACAACGTCGGGCAGTTCAACAGCCTCGCGGTCAGCCCCAACGGCACGATCGGCGTCGCCTACGCCAACGCGACCACCGGCGACGTGAAGTACGCGCAGCTCGGCGGCGGCGCGACGTGGACGACGGAAGTGGTCGACGACCTGCGCGGCGCGGCGTTCATCAGCCTGGCGTTCAACGCTGGTAACCAGCCGGCCGTCAGCTACTACGACGCCTATCCCGCCGACCTGAAGTTCGCCAGCAGGTCCACCGGCCCGTGGCAGGCGCAGACGGTGGCGACGAAGGGCGCGCAAGGGCTGTTCACCAGCCTGTGGTTCGACAACAGCGCGCGGCCGAACATCGTCTATTACAGCCGCAAGTCCGACGCGATCTTCCGCGTCGCCGCCGACCCCGCCGGCGCGTGGACGGTGCAGACGACCCGCCTCAACGCCGGCCCGTCCGGCTCGGCCGCGCCAAAGTTCGACGGCGCCGGCGGAAGTTACTCGTGGTGGAGCGACGAGAAGCAAAAGCTTCTGACCGCCGACGTGTAGCGGCCCGCGCGCAGTGACGGCGGAAGCAGATTTGAGCCCGGAGTGAGGAAGACACGAACGACCCTGTCTGCCTCGCCCCTCTTCAGATTTTTCGGGCGCCCACGGCTCGATCGCAAGCGCCTCGTTCGTGACTTCGTGGTCAGTCCGCCCTGCGGATCCGCTTCGCCCGTCGGCCGGTCGCGCGTCAGTTGCCGCTGGGAGTCGATGCGGCGGTCGTTGTCGCCGTCGTCGAGCGCGCCTCACGCCCGCCCGGCCCGCCCGGTTGATCCAGGTACGCCGGCCGAGCATCGATGCTTGACACGTCGAGCGGCTTGAAGTCATCGACAACGTGCCTGGCCAGCTCCGGGACATTCTCGCGGATCCCGGCCACCACCACCTTCGACAGCAGGTAGCCGCCGTAGCCGCTGAGGTGCGTTTGATCGGTGAACGCTCCCCTCACGTCCGCCCCCATCGCGGCCCAGAGCTTTTTGCTCATCGCCCACTGGTCCACGAGCGCGACCTTCTCCTCGGCGGCGAACTCGCGCATGGCGCGCGCCCAGGGGCCCACCGAATCCTCGTTCGCCCGTCGCTCCATCGGCGTGACCAGCACCAGCGTCCCACCGCGCCGGCGGGTCTCGGCGAGGTAGACCTTCAGGTACGCCTTGAACGACGTTGCCGGCTCCGTGTACGTCTGCGGCCACTGCGCCTTCGAGTCGTTGTGGCCGAACTGGACGAGGAGGAAATCGCCGGGCTTCATCTGGCTCAGCACCTTGTCGAAGCGGGCGCCGGTGACGAAGCTCTTGGAGGTCTCACCCCCCTCGGCACTGTTGCAGATCGCGACGGTCGGCTTGAAGAACTGGCACATCTGCGTCGGCCAGTTGCCGCCCGGCCCGCGGCGCGGGTCGCCAACGGTGGAATCCCCGGCAACGAACACGGTGGGGATGCTGTCATCCTTAACGATCTCGATGGCGCTGACGCACGGCCGCGCGCTGTTGAACTCGAGGGTGAGCTTCTCGTCCCAAACGCGCGACTCGGCCTCGCCGCGCAGGAACATGTGAACCTGCGACCACCCCGGCGCGTTGTTCGGCGGCGGCGGGAGCGTCGGGCGGCGCACGTTGGCGATGAACGTCCGCTTCTCCACCTGCCCGGCGGCCGTCCGCACCTCCGCCGCCATCAGCCGGCCAACCTCCGTGCGCACGGTGGTGACCGATTCGCCCTGCGGGTCGCCGAGCGTGACGGTGACGCGATAGTTCCCCTCCGGCACCTTGACCGAGAAAAAGATTGGCTGATCGCTGGTAATCAGCCCATCGCGCGCCGCGTCGTCACCGCCGCGCTCCACGCCGGTCGGCCTGCACCCTAGATCAAAGCCATAGCCGGAGTCCGCGGAGTAAGCCGCCTCCGGCCGGACCTGAACGAACCCGTCAGGCGCCCTCCCGGGGCCGAGGTCGAACTTGAACTGCGTTGCGGGCGCCGGCGCCTGCTGGGGCAATACCGTCGCTGCGCGGAGCAGCACCCAGAACAGGACGGCCGCGCCGACGCCGCGAGGAGGGGGTGAATTAAGCATGGTCCGGGAAATGGAGCCGACCAGGATCGAACTGGCAACCCCCGCGTTGCAAACGCGGTGCTCTCCCAATTGAGCTACGGCCCCGGCTAAACGCTCGCCCGAAAGAACTTACAGTCGTTTCGGGGGCGCGTGCCGATGAGTATATGCGGAGCCGCCGCGGCGAACAATTGGCCCGGGAATCGCGGCGGTTGCCCGGTTGACAGTGCAACAGTCGCGCGGGGAAATGGCCGATAACACGATTGGAGAGCCAGCCATGATCGAAACCCTCATGTGCTCCGCCGCCCTTGCCCTGGGCAGCGTTGTCAGCGTCACCCGCCCGGGGACGCTGCCGGCGTCGGCGATGCTGAGCGACCCGCAGCGGCCGGTCATCGTCCACGTTGTCAGCCGCGATCGCACGATCACAGTCAAGTCGTCGAAGGACGGCCTGCTCTACTCGCTGACCGGCACCGACGGGAAGGTGCTCGTGGCCGACGCGATGCCGCAGAAGTTCGCCGAGCTTCACCCCGACCTGTACCGCAACGTGCGGCAGTACATCGCCGTGAAGAACGACGATTCCCCGGCCACGCCGGCACTGGCGACCGCGGCCGACTGACTCGCCGCGACCGTCCCGGAGCGGCCCGCCCCCGGCAGCGTCAGATTCGTTTGATCGCGTGAACCACTGCCCAAAAAAGAACGCCGGCTCGAGGACGAGCCGGCGCTCCGGGTTGATCTTGCGCGGTTCGCTGGTCGCTGAAGCTACTTCAGCAGGCCTTCCTTCTTCGCCATGTGGACCATCAGGTCGACCACGCGGTTGCTGTAGCCCCACTCGTTGTCGTACCAGCTCACGACCTTGAAGAAGTTCGGGTTCAGCTCGATGCCGGCGCCGGCGTCGAAGATGCTGCTGCGCGGGTCGGTGATGAAATCGCTCGACACCACTTCCTCCTCGGTGTACCCGAGGATCCCCTTGAGCTCACCCTCGGCCGCCGACTTCATGGCGGCCTTGATCTCGGCGTAGCTGGTCGCCTTGGCGGTCTTGAAGGTCAGGTCGACGACCGAGACGTCCGGCGTCGGCACGCGGAAGGACATGCCGGTCAGCTTCCCCTTGAGCTGCGGCAGCGCCAGCCCGACCGCCTTGGCGGCGCCGGTGCTGGCAGGGATGATGTTCTGCGCCGCCCCGCGCCCGCCGCGCCAGTCCTTCTTGCTCGGCCCGTCCACCGTCGGCTGCGTCGCGGTCATGGCGTGGATCGTCGACATCAGCCCCTCGGCCAGCCCGAACTGCTTGTCGATCACGTAGGCGACCGGCGCCAGGCAGTTGGTCGTGCACGAGGCGTTGGAGACCACCTTGTGCTTGGCCGGGTCATACTTGTTGTGGTTGACGCCCATCACCAGCGTCGGCACCTCTTCGTCCTTTGCCTTGGTCGGGGCGGAAATGACGACTCGCTTGGCGCCCGCCTTGAGGTGGTTGCTGGCCCCTTCGAGGTCGGTGAACAGCCCGGTCGATTCCACGACCATGTCCGCCCCGAGCTGTCCCCAGGGCAGTTCCGCCGGGTTGCGCACCGACACGCACTTGACGAACTTGCCGTTGACGACGAACCCGTCCTCCTTGGCCTCCACCGTGCCGTCGAACTTGCCGTGGGTCGAGTCGTGGCGGAGGAGGTACGCGAGGTTGTCCGGCGGGACCAGGTCGTTGATGCCGACGAACTCCACGTTCGGGTTGCCGACGCCGGCTCGGAAGACGAGCCGGCCAATGCGGCCGAAACCGTTAATAGCGATCTTGAGGGCCATGTGCTTTGCTCCGTTGCTGCGGCTTAATTCGACTATAGGGCTGCGGACTTCAGGGAGTGAAGGCTCGCGGTTGTTGCGCCAGAGACATTAGGAAGTGGCGGGGGGTTGTCAAGAAGGTGCAGGTGTGACGGGTCACGTGTCACGGGTTACGGGTCATTGGTCACTTGTCACTCGCCGGGCGCCCACTCCACCACGGCGCCGTGCTGGGGTAGCGTCACACTCGCAACGCCCGAGTGGTCGAAGGCGCCCCGCGAGTGACAAGTGACCAGTGGCCAGTGACATATCCCCCTCCGCCTTTCTCAATTGCCCCTGCGCTCCCCTGGGGTATCATTTGGATCGCATGCCAGCCGCAGGTTTTCCGCTGAAACGTCCGGTGGGACGGGCCCTGATCGTGGGCAGCCCGAGCGCGCGGTCGCAGCCGCTGGCGGCGATGCAGGCGCTGGGGTTCGAGTGCGCGGAGCTGGACGACCCCTACGCCGCCACCGCCGAGCTGGCGCGCCGCCCGCTGGTCTACCGGGCGTTGGTCCTGAGCCTGACCAGCCTGTTCCGCGAGGAGCTGTCGCTGATCGCCACGCTGAAGCGGCGGCTGCCGCACGTGGAGGTCTGGCTGACGCACATCGACAGCCGCCAGGCGGCGCTGGCCGAGGCGATGCGGCACGGCGCGGACGGCCTGCTCGGCGAGGACGGCGCCCTCCACCGCATCGCCGCCGGCGGCGTCCCAACCGACGCCTCTTCGGCCAAGCCCGGCGTTCACGCCGCCGCCCCCGTCGCCACCCCTGACCCAGACCCTAACGACCCCGCCGACGCGCCCGCCGATCAGCAACCCTCCGACCTCTCGACCGGCGAGCCGCTGCTCAGCGCCGAGGAACTGCGGGCGTTGCTCCAGGAGGAGCCGGCCCTCCCGCCGGACGGCGAATCATGAGCCACTTTCCCTCCGAGCAAGTCCTGCTCATCGGCGACGCGGACCGCGCGGTCCAGTCGGCGCTGGCGCAGGCGCTGCCGACGGCCAGCGTGACGTCGGTCCCCAACTACTTCGACGGCATCGCGGAGCTGGCGGCGCAGCGGTTCACCGCGGTGCTGGCGGCGGCCGAGCCGATCGAGCGTCGCCCGGAGGCGGCGGTCCACACTCTCCGCCAGCTCGCCGGCGACGGGCGCATCATCCTCTTCGGGCAACCGTCGCTCGAGCCGGTGTCGCGCAAGATGCTCAGCTTCGGGTGCGACGACTACGTCGTGACGCCCGCCACGCCGGGCGAGCTGGGGCAGATCTTCGGCGCGCCGCCGTTGCGACTGGCGACGACCGCCCCCGCGCACGACGACGGCCCGCTGCTGGCGGCGGCGCCGCCGTCGCGCGTCTCCATCCTGGCGGGGCTGCCGCTGGCAGAGATCGTGCTCGACGCGATCCTCCAGAACCCGCACGGCGGCCCGGCGGCGGCGGTCAAGCAGATCAACGCCCGAATCGCGCCAGCGATGCAGCTCGCGTACGTGAAGGAAGGCGCCGAGCCGCCGCCGACGCCGGAGGGTTCGGTCGCGCTCTCGCACGCGGTGCGCGTCGGCAGCGCCGCCCCCGCGTCGCTCCACCTGGCGCTGCCGCGCGACGAGGAGCAGAGCGCCGCCCGCCACTTCCTGGCGCAGCTCGCCCACGTGGTCGCCAAGGTGGCCGCGCTGGAGGACCGCCACGTGCGGCTCCAGAAGCTGGCCATCACCGATGACCTGACGGGCCTGTACAACGGGCGCTACTTCCGGCACTTCCTCACCGCGATCCTCCAGAAGGCGCACGCGATGCGCTTCCCGGTGACGCTGCTGCTGTTCGACATCGACGGGTTCAAGACCTACAACGACCAGTTCGGGCACGGCGTCGGCGACGAGATCCTCCGTCAGACCTCCGCGCTGATGAAGCGCGTGGTGCGCGACCACGACCTGGTGGCGCGCCTGGGGGGCGATGAGTTCGCGGTGGTTTTCTGGGAGAAGGAGGGCCCGCGCCAGCCGCGCGACGCCGCCGGCCGCGGCGTGCCCATCCCCTCCAGCCGCATCCCGCAGACGCCGATCCAGATCTTCGAGCGCTTCAAGCGCCTGCTGGCCGGGCCGGAGTTCAACATCCTGGGCAGCTCGGGCAAGGGTCAGCTCACCATCAGCGGCGCGATGGCCGTCTACCCGTACGACGCGCAGGACGTGAACGGTCTGATCGACGCCGCCGACCGCGAGCTGATGTTCAACGCCAAGGCCTCGGGAAAGAACTGCCTGCGCCTCGTCGGCCAAGACCCCGACGACAACGCGCCGCCGAGGTAGCTCAATCCGCCCCCGGCGACTGATCGCGCGGTTCAGGCAACGCCTTCGACCCTCACCGGCAACTAAGAACTGGCAACTGACAACTAGCAACTGGCAACTGACAACTAGCAACTGGCAACTCACAACACTCCTCCGCTGGCCCGCCGCGCACCGCCTTCCTACAATCCCCGCGTCCCGCCCGATCGTCGCGCGAACATGCCGCGACCGCACGCGAAGAGGTGCCGCCATGGCCTTGCAGGTCCAAGACGCCGCGTTTCCGAAGCTGGACGAAGCCGACATCGCGCTGCTGCGCCCGCTGGCAACGGAGCGCGCCTACGCCGACGGCGACGTCGTCTTCCGCGCCGGCGACGCCGACATCGACCTGGTCGTGGTCGAGTCGGGCGCGATCGACATGCTCAACCCGACGGACGAAAACGCGCTGATCGTGACGCACGGGCCGGGGCAGTTCGCCGGCGACATCGACCTGCTCACGCGCCGCCCGGTGATCGTCACCGCGGTGGCGCGCGGGCCCGAGACGCGCGTGCTGCGCGTCCCCAACGCCAAGCTGCGGCGCGTGCTCAACACGGTGCCGCGGCTGGGGGAGAAGCTGCTGACCGCCTTCACCGTCCGCCGGCAGCAGCTCCAGCAGGCGGGGGTGCTGGGGATGAAGGTGGTCGGTCCCGGCACCTGCCGCGACACGACCGTGGTGCGCGAGTTCCTGTACAAGAATTTCGTCCCCTTCACCTGGTACGACACCGAGCAGCCGGACGGTCACGTGCAGTGGCGGGCGCTTGGATCGCCGAAGAGGACGCCGGCGATCGAGTGCGGCGACGGGAAGGTGCTGCTCAACCCCACCCTGCGCGACCTGGCGCACTGCGCGGGGATCTGGCGCGACTGCCCGCAGGAGACCTTCGACCTCGCGGTGATCGGCGCGGGGCCGGCGGGGATCGCGGCGGCGGTCTACGCGGCGTCGGAGGGGCTCAACACGATCGTCCTGGACCGCCTGGGCCCCGGCGGCCAGGCGGGCGGTTCTTCGCGCATCGAGAACTTCATCGGCTTCCCCGCCGGCCTGAGCGGCGCGGACCTGGCGACCCGCGGCGTGCTCCAGATGCTCAAGTTCGGCGCCCGCATGGCCGCCCCCGTCAGCGTCGAGCACATGGATCCCGCCCCCGACGACGGCGCGCCCCACGCCCTGCACCTGGACTGCGGCGCGACCGTCCACGCGCAGACGGTGCTGGTGGCGACCGGCGTGCGCTGGCGCAAGCTCGGCGTGCCGGGCGCGGACCGCTTCGAGCGGCAGGGCATCTACTACGCCTGCACCGCCGTCGAGGCGTACTTGCACCAGGGCCACGACGTCGCGGTGGTCGGCGCGGGCAACTCGGCGGGGCAGGCGGTCATGTTCCTGGCCGAGAACTGCGCGCGGCGCGTCCACATGCTGATCCGCCGCGAGCTCGGGCCCGGCATGAGCGACTACCTGGTCGCGCGCATCCGCAACACGCCGAACGTCACGGTGCACAACGGAGTGGAGATCGCCGAGGTACACGGGCGGGCGCACATCGACGCGGTGACGATCCGCGACCAGTCGGGCGCGACGTCGGAGCTTCCCCTGGGGGCGATCTTCGTCTTCATCGGCGCCGAGCCGCACGCGAACTGGCTGCCGGACACCGTGGCGCGCGACGAGCTGGGTTACCTGCTGACCGGGCCCGATGCGCTGAAGTCCGGGCGCTGGCCGCTCAAGGATCGCGAGCCTTGCCCGCTGGAGACGACGCTGCCGGGCGTGCTGGCGGGCGGCGACGTGCGCGCCGGCTCGACCAAGCGCGTCGGCTTCGCCGTCGGCGACGGCTCGCTGGCCGTTACCTGCTGCCACCGCCTGCGCACGGTCAGCACGACCCGCGCCGCCGCGGTTGCCGTCGCCGCCCGCTGATCTCGCGCGTGCGGGAGCGCTCTGCAAACCCTCCGGCGCGAGCGTTATGCCGGCGCGAGTTCCGCCGGGATGGTCACCGGGTAATCCCGCCGCGTGCGGAAGACGAACCACATGATCGTGCCGGCGATCGCCAGCAGCACGCCGATGATCATGCTCAGGCTCCAGCCGTGGCCGAACAGGTGCAATACCGGCGGCTCGGCGCGGAGGATCTCGAGCATGTAGCGGCTGACCCCCTCGAGCACCAGCATTAGCGCCATCACCCGCCCGGGCGGCGGGCGCAGCGTGAAGAACGCCACGCACACCGCCGCGATCAGCAGCGCCGTAATCGTGCTGTAGATCTGCGCGTTGTGCACCGGGAGCGAGCGCTCGCCGCGGGCGATGCTGGCCAGCTCGGTGTCGGCGCGCACCTCGTTGGGCGTGAGCAGCCGCGCGCGCTGCCCTGGCAGCAGGGCGGGCGCGACCAGCTCGGCCGGCGGCTTGAGCTGCCCGCTGGCGTACTGGTCCAAATAGGGGTTGCTGTGGTACGGGTAGGTGACGGCCCCGACGAAGTGCCCGTCGCACTGCGCGCCGTAGCAGCACCCGTTGAGGAAGCACCCGACGCGGCCGAACCCCAACCCGATCATCAGGCACGGGGCGATGATGTCCATGCCCAGCTTCACCGGCACGCGCCGCCAGATCCCGTACAGCACGCACGCAGGGAACGCGAGCAGGAACCCGCCGTAGAACGTCAGACCGCCGCTGCGGATGTTGACGGCGTCGAAAAAGTTGGCCGCCAGCGACCGCGCGGGATCCGTGTACTGCGGCCAGTTCTCGATCACGTGCGACAGCCGCGCGCCGATCACGCCGGTCACCAGCGCGATCAGCCCGGCGTTGACGAAGACCTCCGGGTCGATCCCCACGCGCCGCGCCAAGAACTTCGCCAGCTCCATGGCAAGCAGGAAGCCGACGACGAGCAGCAGCCCGTAGCTATAGATCGGCAGGTTCAGGCCCGGGATGCGGAAGAGCTCTGTGAGCATAGGGTCACGGTAGGCAGCGACGAAGTGCGAACAGCGCAGGCCGGGCCGAAGGTCAGCGGAGCACCGGCCCGCCGCGCCCGCCACCGGCGCCGGCAGCGCCCTGCGCTTCGCCGACCACCTTCACCTGGATCGCCTGGTTGACCCGGCGGAGCAGGTCGATGAACTCCACCTGCGCCATGTTCAGCGCCTTCACCTTGATGTTGGACACGATGCGCGACTGGAGCGACTCGAGCTGCTGCCGCTGGGCGTCGGTGACCGGCATGCCGCTGGCCTCCTGCCGCGAGAGCGACTCGAGCTGCCGTTCGAACTCGGACATTGTGCGGTTGGCGTCGGGGTCGTCGCTGACCGCCCGCTGCGCCTGCTTGTAGCGCTCGACGGCCGGGTGCTGCGCGACGAGCTGGCCGAGCTTGTCGGCCTCCGCGATGATCTGCTGCGTATCGACGGGCATGGGGGTTCCTCGTTTGTCCGGCTAGTATAGGAGGGGGAGGGAGATTGGTCACTTGTCCGCTGCGCCCCGTTACCACCGCCAGGCCCTGCTTCCCCAGATCGGCCCCGCCGGGCAGGACCGGCTGCGGGCCGCGCGCGTGCTGCTCGTCGGGTGCGGGGCGCTGGGGACGGTCGTGGCGGAACAGGTCGTCCGCGGGGGGGTCGGACACCTGCGCCTCTGCGACCGTGACGTCGTCGAGCTGACCAACCTCCAGCGCCAAACCCTCTTCGAGGAGTCCGACGCCGCCAGCGGGTTACCCAAAGCGGTCGCCGCCGCCCGGCGGCTCGGCGCGGTCAACGGGGAAGTCTCCATCGACGGGCGCCCGCTCGACGTCCACGCCGGCAACGTCGAGGAGCTCGCGCGCGGCTTCGACCTCATCATCGACGGCACCGATAACGTCGAGACGCGCTACCTGCTCAACGATGTCGCGATGAAGCACAAGATCCCCTGGGTCTACGGCGCGTGCGTCGGCACGACTGGGCGGGCGATGGGGATTCTGCCCGGCAAGTCTCCTTGCCTGCGCTGCCTGTTCCCCGAGCCGCCGGCGCCGGGGGAACTGCCCACCTGCGACACGGCCGGCGTGCTGGCGCCGGCGGCGGCGATCGCCGCTTCGCTGGAGGTCGTCGAGGCGATGAAGATCCTCGTCGCCGACCCGTCCGCCGCCACCACGCTCATCTCGTTCGAGCTGTGGCCGATGCGCTTTCGCGCGATCTCGACCGAGGGCGCGCGCCGCCAGGAGTGCGAAACGTGCGGGCAGCGCGCGTTCCGGTTCCTGGAGTCCACCGCTGCCGCCAGCGCCGCGGCCGTGCTGTGCGGGCGCGACACCGTGCAGGTTCGCCCCGCTTCCAACGCGGCCGCGCTGGACCTTCCCGCCGCCGCGGCGCGGCTCGTGTCGGCCGGCACGGTGCAGCAATCTGACTTCTTCGTGCGCTGCGACCTCGTGCACGAAAGGGTGTCGATCACGCTCTTCCCGGATGGCCGCGCACTCGTCCATGGCACGCGCGACCCCGCCGCCGCCCGCTCGATTTACGCCCGATATATCGGCGTTTGACGATTCTCGGGGGGAATTTGAAACGACCCATGTACCCCTGTAGCATTGGCAGGAATTGCCCGTGAGCCTCACCTACCCGCAGCAAACCTCGCCCCGGATCGGCTCATCGGTGCTGGATCTTGTCGGCAACACGCCGCTGCTGTCGTTCAAGCGGATCGGTCAGCACCTCGCGCCCGGCGTGCGCGTGCTGGCCAAGGCGGAATGGTACAACCCGGGCGGCAGCGTGAAGGACCGCGCGGCGCTGGCGATGATCCTCGACGGCGAGCGCCGCGGGCTGCTGACGCGCGACAAGCGCATCATCGACGCCACCAGCGGCAACACCGGCATCGCCTACGCGATGATCGCCGCCGAGCGCGGCTACAAGCTCACGCTCGCCATGCCGCGCAACGCCAGCATCGAGCGCAAGCAGAGCCTGACCGCCTACGGCGCTGAGCTGATCCTCACCGACCCGCACGAGAGCACCGACGGCGCTCAGCGGCTCGTCAAGCAGATGGTCCAGGACAATCCCCGCAAGTACTTCTACCCCGACCAGTACAACAACGACGCCAACTGGCGCGCCCACTACGACACCACCGCGCCGGAGATCTGGCGGCAGACGGACGAGGCCATCACCCACTTCGTCACCGGCATGGGCACCAGCGGCACGTTCATGGGAACGACGCGCCGACTGAAGGAATGCAACCCGTCGATCCAGTGCATCAGCATGCAGCCCGACGGCCCGCTGCACGGGCTGGAGGGGATGAAGCACATGGCCAGCGCGCTGGTGCCGGGCATCTACGACGCCGGCCTGGCGGACGAGAACGTGGAGGTTTCCACCGACGACGCCCACGCCATGTGCGTTCGCCTGGCGCGCGCGGAGGGCTTGCTCGTCGGCGTCTCGTCGGGCGCGAACCTGGTCGCAGCGATGCAGGTCGCGGCGCGGCTGAAGGAGGGCGTCGTCGTCACCGTCTTCTGCGACTCGGCATCGAAGTACCTGTCCGAGAGCTTCTGGTCCGGCACCGGGGACGCGGAGATCTGGCCGTGAGCGACGCTACCGCGATCCCGCCCCTGGTCCTCGCGCCGCAGCAGTACCGGCAGATCGAACAGGAAGGCGCCGCCGCCTTCCCAAACGAGTGCTGCGGCATCATCTACGGCCACGAGCGCCGCGACGATGGCGGGCAGGTGCGACGCCTGGTCACCCGGCTCGAGCCGGTCACCAACGCCTTCGAGGCCGGCGAGCGGTACCACCGATTCTCCATTAGCCCCGAGGCGCTGATGCGGGCGGAGAAAAGTGCCGGGGAGGCGGGCGAGCTGGTGCTCGGCTTCTACCACAGCCACCCCGACCACCCCGCCCGCCCCAGCGAGTACGACCGCGCCCACGGCTGGCCGTTCTACAGCTACGTCATCGTCTCGATCATGCAGCGCGTCCCGGCCGCCATGACGAGCTGGGTGCTCGATGACCAAACGGAGCAGTTCGAGGAACAGGCCATCGTGACGGCAGCCGGCGAGCAGGCAGCGAGGCACGCCTGAGCAGCTCGCTCGCCGCACGATCGAGCGAGGTGTTGCCCCAAAAGGTCGATGTGCCCATGATCATCGGCCGTCGTCCCCTGGCTGAGGTGGACGCGCCCCGACGAGCATCGTTGCACGGAAAGGTCAACTAATGCCACTGAAACCCCACGGCCGGATCTTCAACGACATCACCGAGACCATCGGCGGGACCCCGCTGGTGCGCATCAACCGCTTGGTCCCGCCCGGGCAGGGGATCGTGCTGGCCAAGTGCGAGTTCTTCAACCCGCTGGCAAGCGTGAAGGACCGCATCGGCGTCGCCATGATCGAGGCGGCGGAGAAGGCGGGGAAGATCGACAAGGAGACCATCATCGTCGAGCCCACCAGCGGCAACACCGGCATCGCGCTCGCGTTCGTCTGCGCGGCCAAGGGGTACAAGCTGGTGCTGACAATGCCCGAGTCGATGTCGATCGAGCGCCGCCGGCTGCTCAAAGCCCTGGGCGCCGACGTCGTGCTCACCCCCGCCGCCGAGGGCATGCGCGGCTCGATCAACAAGGCGGAGTCGCTGCTGCGCGATCACAAGAAATCGTTCATGCCAATGCAGTTCGACAACCCGTCGAACCCGGAGGTCCACAAGCAGACGACGGCCGAGGAGATCTGGGCCGACACCGACGGCAAGGTCGACTTCCTGGTGGCCGGCGTGGGCACGGGCGGGACGATCACCGGCGTGTCGGAGGTGATCAAGCCGCGCAAGGCAAGCTTCCAGGCGATCGCCGTCGAGCCGGTCACCTCCCCGGTCATCAGCCAGACGCTCAAGGGCGAGCAGCTCAAGCCCGGGCGTCACAAGATCCAGGGGATCGGCGCGGGGTTCGTCCCGCAGAACCTGCACACGCAGGTGGTGGACGAGGTGATCCAGGTGACGGATGAGGAGGCCTTCGAGTGGGCCCGCCGGCTGCACAAGGAGGAGGGCCTCTTCGGCGGGATCAGCTCCGGCGCCAACGTGGCCGCCGCCGCCCGCGTTGCCGCGCGGCCGGAAAACAAGGGGAAGTACATCGTCGTGATCCTCCCCAGCTTCGGCGAACGGTACCTCAGCACGCCGTTGTTCGAAGAGGAGTGACCCCTATGCCCCGCGTAGAAATTGCGGATGTCCCAGACGACGTCTACACCGAGCTGGAAGCGCGCGCACGGCAGAACGGGAAATCCGTCGGGGAGCAGGCGGCGGATTACCTTCGACAAGCCTTGGCCGAAGAAGCCGCCGAGGCCCGCTTGCTGGCCGAGATCCGACGGGAGCGGGAAGCGCTCAACGTGTGGGTCACGGACGCGGACCTTGGGCAGGCCAAGCACTGGGGCCGCGAGTGATCGTGGCCGATGACAACCTCGTCATCTATACCGTTCTGAAGGGCGAGCACACGCGCGCCGCCGAGGCGGTTCGCGCGAAGCACCGGCGTTGGCTGGTGCCGGGGCTGTTCACCTCTGAACTGCTCAGCGCCCTGACAAAGTACCTTCGCGACGGCAGCCTCTCCCGGGACGCCGCCGTCCGCGCCTACCGCCGTGGCACGTCGCTGGTCACCTTTGCGATGCAACGTTCGGACCCCGTTGCCGTCCTGAACCTTTGCGCAAGATCCGATTGCTCCTCGTACGACGCCAAATACGTGGCGCTGGCGATGTCGCAGAACGTCCCGCTGGTGACAGCGGACCAGCAGCTGATCCAAGCGTTTCCAGAACAAGCGATCGACTTCAGGTCGTTCGCGCGAGGCTAAAATGGCAGAACAAAAAGCAACCAACGTTACCTGGCACGAAGGCTCCGTCACCCGGGAGGAGCGCGAGCGGCTGCTCGGGCAGAAGGGCGTCACCGTCTGGATGACCGGGCTGAGCGCGTCGGGCAAGTCCACCATCGCGGTCATCCTCGAGCAGATGCTGCTGCACCAGAAGAAGCACGCCTACCGCCTTGACGGCGACAACATCCGCATGGGGCTGAACAAGAACCTCGGGTTCAGCGCCGAAGACCGCGCCGAGAACATCCGCCGGATCGGCGAGGTGGCCAAGCTGTTCACGGATGCCGGCGTGATCGCGATCACCAGCTTCATCAGCCCGTACAAGAAGGACCGCGACCTCGTGCGCGCCGCGAGCAAGCCGGGCGAGTTC
>DASQDR010000024.1:0-24164 GCA_035634055.1 Tepidisphaeraceae bacterium
CTTTCACTGACAAGGCGGTGCGTCATTTCCTGTGATTACCGTGACTTATGGATCGGCAGAGGCTGCTGACTGGGGGCATACCGGACCGCAGAAGATATTCCTCACCCCATTAACTTATCCTCGATATTGAATTTATTCTGATCGTTCAAACGTCGGGTGCGAAGCTGTTCGCGGCTACCCCGATGCGAGCCATTCGGCTTCGGCGCCGAATTCGATCTAGGACAAATCAAGGACAACTGCGGCCATGGAATCTACGGGGCCAACGCATCTGTTGATGTATCACGCCGTTACGGTTTCCATTGCGAAGGGAACGGAGAGGGAGGGATTCGAACCCTCGAATGGGTTTAAGCCCATTACAGCATTTCCAGTGCTGCTCCTTCGGCCACTCGGACACCTCTCCGGGGGAGCGGCGGCGGGCGCGGGCCTGCCGTGGGGGCGGATTCTACGCGCGGGGCGGGCGTCGCTCCATAGGGCGGGCGGGGGAATCTGGTGATCGCGTTGCCAAGCGGTTGGATCAAGCGCAGATCTTGGGCGCGCCGCCCCTGCGCGGCGCGTCAGCGCGAGCCGAACCAGGCGCCCAGGCGGACGGCGAGCAGGCCGGCGATGACGCTGGCGGCGAGGTAGCTGGTGGCCTTGAGGGTGGCGCCGTGCCGCAGCAGGGCATCGGACTCGTGGGCGTAGGTGGAGAAGGTGGTGTAGGCGCCGACGAAGCCGACGGCGACGCCGACGCGAAGCGTCTCCGAGACGTTCAATCGCCCCGCGCTGGCGGCGAGGAACCAGCCGAGCAGCAGGCAGCCGGAGATGTTGACGACGAAGGTGCCGATGGGGAAGCCCGCCCCGCCCGCGGCGCTGCCGAAGATTCGCGCGCAGGCGCTGGCGACGAGCAGGCGCGCCATCGCGCCCAGCGAACCGCCCGCGGCGACGGCGAGATATTGGGTGAGGGTGGAGGACATGAGGGAGGTTGAGCTCGAATGCTGAATGTCGAGTGCTGAATGCTGAATGTCGAAGCGCGATGCGTTGCTTTCTGATCTGTGGGTATCGATTTGAAGTCGGGAGTCTGGCGCGCGGTCGCGGGGCGAAACGGGAAGCCGGCGGAGCGGCGGTGCGCGCGGTATCGTCGGGGCGGCGCGCTACTTCTTCAGGAAGTTCGCCAGCAGCTTCTCGCCCTGCTCGGTCAGGAAGCTCTCGGGGTGATATTGGACGCCCTCGAGGGGCCAGGTCTTGTGGCGGACGCCCATGATCTCGTCGTGGTCGGTCCAGCTCGTGACCTCGAACTCCGGTGGGAGCGTGCCGCTCTTGATGATCAGGCTGTGGTAGCGCGTCGCGGTAAAGGGGTTGGGCATGCCGGCGTAGATCGACCGCCCGTCGTGGTGGATCTGGTCGGTCTTGCCGTGCATCAGGCGGGCGGCGCGGACCACCTCCGCACCGTAGTTGTAGCCGATGCACTGGTGCCCCAGGCAGACGCCGAGCACCGGCAGCCGGGGGGCGAAGTGCTTGATCATGTCGTTGCTGACGCCCCCCTCCCTGGGCGTGCACGGCCCCGGCGAGATGACGATGTGCGTGGGGCGCATCGCCTCGACCTGGTCGACGGTGACCTTGTCGTTGCGGAAGACGTGCATCTCAGCTCCGGGCGCGACCTCGCCAAGCTTTTGCACGAGGTTATACGTGAAGCTGTCGTAGTTGTCGATTAGGACGGTGCGGATCATCGCTGGCCCATTCTAGTCGCGGCCGAGGCCCGATAACACCGCGGCGAGCGCAGCGCGCCGGCGGCCGCGGGGGGCGGCGCATGAAGCTTGGTCGGCTTTTCCTTCCGGCGCGATCAAGTCCGGAGGGATTTGCGTCGAGGGCGCTCAAGTGCGGGCGGCGGCGGCACGATGTTGAGCGGAGGGAGCAGCGCGACCGCCATGACGCCGACCGTAACCATCCAGCCGCCGTCGCCCGAGCCGGAGGACGGTTCCAGCGCAGAGGCCGCCACCGCCGCCCCCATGCCGGCGGGGTCGCTTCCGTTCACGCACCCGCTGACCGACCGCCGCCGCGCGACTCGCATTAAGCGGAAGTTCGTCGCGCAGATGACGCCGTGGTCGCCGGGGCACGCGTCGACGCCGGTCGAGGTGGTCATCACCGATGTTTCCGACACCGGGGCGGGCGTGGTACACGACCGCCCGATCGAGCTGGGCCTGCGCCACCTGCTGACGGTGCCGCGCGACGGCGGTAGGCCCGTCACGCTGGAGTACACCGTCGTCCGCTGCGAGCTCAGGTCGGGCGGGCAGTACTTCGTCGGGCTGGAGCGGGCCGACCACATCGGCACGCCGCTGGAGGACGTCGCCGACAGCCCGAAGCGCGTGACCTCGAGCCGGCTCAAACTGCTGTTCCTCGCCTTCGGCGTCGCCGGGCTGCTGGTCGCGGTGTTCATCCCGCTATAGCGATCCGGCCATTCGCCCGCGGCGCGCTAGAACCTTCCCTTGCCGCGCATCAGCGTTTTCTCCAAGGCTTTTTCCAGCACGTCGCAGACGCGGTGGATCTGGCCGGTGGTCATGCGCGTGAAGAACGGCAGGCCAAGGGTGCGGGCGCTGACGTACTCGGTGACGGGGAGGTCGCCGGGCTTGTAGCCGAACTGCTGGGCCATGTACGGCTGCAAGTGGATCGGGGGGAAGTAGGGCTCGCACTCGATCCCCTCGGAGCGCAGCTCGCCCATCACCTCGTCGCGGTCGCCGGGCTCGAACAGATCGTTGAGGCGGACGACGAACACGAACCAGCTCATGTGCGTCTCTTCGAACAGCGTGGGGAGGATCAGGTAGCGGTTGGTCATCAGCCGCTCGATGTAGGCGTGGGCGACGCGGCGGCGGCTCTGGAGGATCTCGTCCAGCCGCCGCGCCTGCGCGACGCCAAGGGCGGCGGACATCTCGTCGAGGCGGTAGTTGTACCCCAGGCGGTGGTGCGACAGCCACGACATGGTCTGCCGCCCGTGCGAGCGCAGCACGCGGCAGGTGGCGGCGAAGTGGTCGTCGTCGGTGACGATCATGCCGCCCTCGCCGGTCGTGATCTGCTTGTTGGTGTAAAAGGAGAAGATGCCGGCGCGGCCGAAGGAGCCGATGGGACGCTCGCCGTTGAACCCACCGAACCCTTCGCAGGCGTCCTCGATCAGGATCAATTCGTGGCGCTGGGCGAGCTGCTCGAGCTCGATCATGCCGCCGGGGTGGCCGAACACCTCGACGGCGACAATCGCCTTGGTGCGCGGGGTGATGGCCGCCTCCACCTTGTCCACGTCGATGTTGAGCGTCTTGGGGTCGATGTCGACGAAGGCGGGCTTGGCCCCGACGAACATGGCGGCGTTGGCGCTGGCGACGAAGGAGAAGGGCGTGGTGACCACCTCGTCCCCCGCGCCGACGCCGGCGGCGAGCATCGCGCAGTGCAGCCCGGCGGTGCCGCTGGAGACGCCGACGGCGTGACGCCGGCCGGAGATCTTCGCGCACAGCGCCTCGAACTCCTCCAGCCGCGGCCCGCGCGTGAGGGTCTGGGCGTGCAGCACGTCGGTGACGGCGTCGATCTCCGCCTGGGTGATGTCCGGTTGCGAGAGCGGGATGGGAGCGGGCATTCTGTCTCTGCTGTGATGGGCCGGCGCCGCGCGGCGGTGCGGGGCCCGTGAGGTCCGTCCGTGAGCTACGTCGCTGTCGTGCGATCGGCGAAACGGGAAGTTATACTCGCGGGCCTTTCCGTCCGATAATCCAGATTATCGACAAGAAGGCCGAAATCGCATGAGCATTGAGCCGTCCGTCCATTCCGCGCCCGCCCCGCCGCCGGCAAATGCCGCGTCGCCCGCCGAACCGCAGCCGCGCGAGGCGTCGCCGACGGAGCAGTTGCCGCCCGACGCGCCGCCGGCCGAGCCGGCGCCGCGGCGAAAGGACCGCAAGAACACCGCCTTCTGGCGCGCCTGCCGCTACCTGGCCCCTTACCGCCGGATCGTGATCGTCTCGATCGTGTGCGCGTTCTGCGTCGGCTTCATCACCACCATCGGGCTGACGGCCATGCTGCCGATCCTGCGCGTGCTGCTCAACGGGGACACGTTGCAGGGGTACGTGGACCGGCAGATCGTGCAGCACCGGCTCGGGGTCTCGCTGGACGAGCGGGCGCCGAAGATCGCGCGGCTGGGCGACGATTCCGCCGCGGCGCGCTCGGGGTTGGAGATCGGCGACGATGTCGCGCCGCTGGAGGCGATCGCCGCGTCGCCGGCTGCCGTCGATCGCACCCTTGCCACGCGCCACGGCGAGGTGCGGCTTGCGCTGCCGGCGATGAAGTGGCACTGGTCGGCCGCGTGGGGGACGCTGCGGCAGATCGTGCAGCAACTGCCGACCGACCCGGTGAAGGCGATCGCCGCCTGCTACCTGATCGTCTTCGGGCTCGCGCTGGTCGGCAGCACGGTGCGGTTCTTTCAGGAATACCTCTCCGACACCGCGGCCATCAGCGCGATCAACGACATCCGCCGGCACCTCTACGACCACGTGCTGCACACGCCGCTCAACTTCTTCAACGTGCGCGGCACCAGCGACGTCACCAGCCGCCTGGTCGGCGACAGCCAGCAGCTTCAGGACGGGTTCAAGACGGTCCTGGGGCAGTCGATCCAGGAGCCGCTGAAGGCGATGTTCTTCTTCGGCCTGGCGATGGCGCTGAGCTGGCGGCTGACGCTGGTGATCGTGGTGTTCGCGCCGATCATGGCGGCGGCGATCCGAAAGTTCGGCAAGAAGATGCGCCGCGCCAGCCGGGCGGCGATGCAGCGGTCCAGCGATATGCTCGGGCAGATCGAGGGAACGCTGATCGGCATTCGCGTGGTCAAGGCCGCCACCGCCGAACGCTTCGAGCGCCGCCGCTACGGCGGCATCATGAAGCGCCTGCGCGAAGAGCAATTGAAGATGGCCCGCTACGAGGCGTGGGCCACGCCGACGATGGAGACCGTCGCCATGCTGGTGATCGGCGTGGTGCTGATCTTCGCGGCGCAGCAGGTGCTGGTGAGCAAGTCGCTGGACTCGGCCAAGTTCATCCTGATCTTCGGCTGCCTGGTCGGCATGGGCGAATCGCTGCGGCGCGTGAGCAAGGTGAACAGCGTGCTCCAGCGCAGCAACGCGGCGGCGCAGCGGATCTTCGAGATCATCGACCTGCCGATGGAGCGCCGCCGCCTGCGCCAGGCGGAAGCGAAGGGCCGCAAGCAAGTGAAGCTCCCGCCGCTGCGGCGCGAGATCGCCTTTGAGAACGTCACGTTCTCCTACCCGAACGCGCAGCGGCCGGCGGTGGACGACGTTTCGCTGACGGTGGCCAAGGGGCAGAGCATCGCCATCGTGGGGCGCAACGGCTCGGGAAAGACGACGCTGCTCGCCTTGCTGCCGCGGTTCTACGACCCGCAGTTCGGCCGCGTCACCATTGACGGCGTGGACGTGCGCGACGCAACGCTGCGCAGCGTGCGGCGGCAGATTGGCATCGTCACGCAGGACAGCGTGATCTTCCCCGGCACGATCGCCGAAAACATCGCGTACGGCCTGCCCAACACCCCGCGCGCCGCGATCGAGGACGCCGCCCGCCGCGCGTACTGTGAGGAATTCATCCTCCAGAAGCCCAACGGCTACGACACGCTGCTGGACGGACTCGGCGGGCAACTCTCCGGCGGGCAGAAGCAGCGGCTGAACATCGCCCGCGCCATCCTCCGCGCCGCACCCATCCTGGTGCTGGACGAGGCCACCAGCCAGGTCGACGCCGAGAGCGAGCACCTAATCCAAAAGGCCGTCGAGAGCATTATGGGCAACGAGCGCACCACCTTCGTCATCGCCCACCGCTTCAGCACCATCCTCAGCGCCGACTCGATCGTGGTCATGGACCAGGGCCGCATCGTCGGCCAGGGGAAGCACGACGACCTGCTGCGCACGTGCGCGACGTACAAGCAGCTCTACGAGCGGCAACTGTTCGCGGCGTAGCCACGCGGGCACCCGCGGCAGGGGTTGTCACGTGCCAGCGCCGCCCCGGACCCTGGCACGACCGCGCGCCTCGCAACAGGGGTTACAAGCTCGTGCCACGGGAGAGAACGCCTCGCACGAGCGGGACACGCGCCGGTGTCGGTGCCTCTTCGCGCGCGGCGGTTTCGTATAGCTCGCGCAGCACCTCGCGCACGTTGCCGTCGTGGCGGCGAAGGAGCGCGGCGGCGTCGAAGCGCTCGGCCGTGGCGGGATCGAGCAGGTCGGCGAGGATGTCACGAAGCAGGTCGGCGGACGGCCGCGTCTCCAGCAGCGTCGGGAGCCGGCCGGGGCGGTGGGATGTGATCAACAAGCCGCCCGCCCGGCGGGCGCGGTGGCGGACGAGCTGCCACGCGAGCGGCGAGAGCTGCTCGGCGCCGTCGAGGAGAAGCATCTCGTCCGGGCCCAGGCGTTGCATCGCCGCGCGCGGGACCGCGCGGGCCTCGGTGCGCAGCGTGACGGTGCGACAGCGGAACCCGCGCCCGCCCAGCCGCGGGACCAGGTCTTCCAGCAACGTGGTCTTTCCGGTGCCGTGCGGGCCGATGATGGCGGCGCGGTAACGCAGCGTGGCCAGGCGATCGAGCAGCTCGGGCCACGAGAAACCCTGCGGGCGGTAACGGACCCGCGCTTCGACGCGGTCGGCGGCGAAGGGGTTGTCGCGCGCCTTCACGGCCGCGCCTCCGCCGCATCGGCCGGGTCCACCGCCGCATCGGCGCGGTCCGCGGATGCATCGGCCGGGTCCACCGCCGCATCCGCGGGCGACCCGAACGCCGACGCTGGCGGAGCGCCCGTCGCCGTCAGATCCACTTCGGCCCCGTACGGCGAGAGGACGAATTCCTGCCGCGCCGCCGGCGCCTTTTTTCCGACGAATTCGATCGCCCAGATCAGCGAGATCAGCTTCCCGGAGAAACTGTACGGCGCGTCCGGCAGCACGAAGGAGAAATCGCGCTGGCCGGCGCGCGGCGGCGCGTCCAGCGTCACGCGGTCCACCACCTTCACGTCCTGCGTCCCCTTCCCCTTCGTGAACCAGATCAGCCGCACCTCGAGCGACGGCAGCGCGTCGTCGAGCGACCACCGCGCGATGCCGCGCAACGTGTCGCCGGGAACAAACGCGACGGGCGGCGCCGCCTCACCGGCGTGCGGCGCGGGCAGGTGGCGTCCCGGGTCCGCGCCGCCCACGATCTCGACCCACAACTCGCTCATCGCCCCACCTCCAGCGGCAGCACGTCGAGGTTGAACTCCTGCTTCACGTCCGGCCAGCCGCTGATCTCGCCGTGGATGGCCAGCTCCCAGATGATCTTGTTGTTGGGCGCGGCGAAGGAGTGCATCGTGCCGTCGGGGATCGACAGCTTCGCGGTGCCGGCGCGGATGTCCATGCCGCGGCCGGTGTCGATCAGCTCGGCCTTGTGGAAGACGCGCTTGTCGGTGGTCGTGTCGGTGCCGCGGCGGTAGGTCGCTTCCTCGCGTCCCTCGAGCGTGATGCGCAGGCGCGAGATGCGGTCGTAGCGGCCGGTGAAAAGCCACTTGAGGTCGACCGTCGCGCCCGGGCGGAGCGTGCCGCCGGCGGTGATCTGCGGCCGCGGGTTGAACATCGCCAGGAACTGGTGAATCGCCGCGCCGATCGTGATCAGGCCGATCACCACGAACGGGACGAGGAACGCGGTCAGGCACAGGTTGCCGCGCCCGCGGCGGTAATCGCTGATCGCCTCGACGAGGAAGATCGAAAGGACGCCGTTCCAGAAGGCGGCGAAGAGCAGGACGCCGAGGAACTTCGCCCAGGCGGGCGACCTGGGCGCCAGCACGGCGGGCGACGCCGCGCCGTTGCCGGCGGCGGTCGCGGGGGCGCTTCGAGCGGCGCGGCCCGTGCCGCGCGGGCCAGCCAGGCGGGCAGGCGTGATCGGCGAGAGCGAGCCGCCGCGCCCGCCGGTGCCCGGCAGTTCCGCCTTCCGCCGCAGAATCCTGCCCAAGCCGATCGCCCCCATCAGCGCGAAGCCCAGCGGGATCAGCCCGAAGAGCATCGCGGGGGTGAAGCCGCGATCGAGCACCGCCATCGTCGGATCACCCGGATCAACGTAGCACGTGGCCGCCGAACCGGGGCGGTACTGCCGGGCAACCGTGCGCGCGCCGGCGGATTTTCCGCCCGTGGCCGGCGCGAACGTGATGCGGTTGGAGCGGTACTCTCGCCCGGCCAGGGTGTAGCGGTAGAGCACGAACGGGCGGTAGGAGTCGCCTTCGCCGGTGCTGACGTTCCCGACCTCGCTGCTGACGATGCGGCACGGGACCGCCGGCCAGGACTGCGCCCGCGCCAGCCGCGTCGCCGGGCGCAACAGCAGCGGCCACGTCGTCGTCAGCCCGGCGATCAGGAAGATGCCGAAGAGCAGGACCAATCCGTTGCGCCCTGCGTTGGATTGCTCCGAAATCGCCGCGCCGCCGCGCGCGGATGAGGCGCCGGGATCGCCCCCCGCCGGCGGCGCGGCGGCGGTCGGGCGCAGCGAGAACCACACCCCCCCGCCGCCGAGCAACACGAACAGCAGCGGGATGAGCAGGAACAGCGCGTGCCAGAGCGGCCCGTGCTCCAGCACCGCTTCGGACGGGTTGGCGGGGTTGAGGAAGCAAGTGGTGGCGGCGCCGGGCGCGTAACGATCTACCACGAGCTGCGCATCGCGGTAGTCGGTGAAGCCGACCTCCTTGCGCCGCCACTGCTCAGACAAGCGCTCACCGTCGCCGCTCCGGCCGCCGCCGCTGCCGAAGGTGTAGCGGTAGCGGATGCTCGGGCGGTACGGCTCGCGCGCGGCGCCGACGACGTGGACGCTGCTTTGGACGATCGCGCAGGGCACGCGCGGCCAAGCGCGCGTCTCCGCCGCCCGGTACACCTCGCGGCCCAGTCCCCAGGTGAAGAACAGCCCGGCGGCGAGAAAGACCGCGGAGATCAGCGCCCCGCCAAGGCGCGCGGCGCAGCCGGAGGGAGCGGGCGCGGGGGTGGAGTCGCGAAGTGCGGCCATCGGCGTGACGACATTCTACCGCGTACGGCGGGAAAGGGCCGCACCCTCCGGATGAGGGCGGGAGTGGTGCTGAGGATCGGGGATTGGGAGTTGGGGATTGAAGATTGAAACTTGAAAAGCGGCGGCACGGGCGCCGGTCAAGTTCCAAATCCTCAATCGTCAATCCTCATCCCCGCGGGGACGAGCGCTTGGTTGCCGGGCTTGGCCGGGTCCGGAGGCGGGGCCTCGGGGGAGCAGGCGGGGAGGGTGACGGTGAAAACGGCACCGGCGTTCTCGCCGCCGCTGCTGGCGGCCACCGTGCCGCCGTGCAGCTCGACCAGTTGCCTCACGATCGCCAGCCCGAGGCCGAGCCCTGGCTGGCGGGTGCCCGGCGCGGTCCTTTCCTGGCGGAACTTCTCGAACACGTGCGGCAGGAACGCCGGCGCAATGCCGCAGCCGCTGTCGCGCACCGCGATCGACACGTGCCCCAACGCCGCGTCGCATCCCGCGCGCACGGTGACGGTCCCGCCGGGCGGGGTGAACTTGATGGCGTTGGTCAGCAGGTTCCAGACGACCTGTTGCAGGCGGTCGGGGTCGCCGCGCACCATCGCGGTGCCGGCCGGCTCGACCTCGCGCACCAGCGCGATCTGCTTCGCCGCCGCCGCCAGCTTGACCGTCTGCAGCCCGGCGTCGACCACGTCGACCACGTCGCACGGCCGCGGCACCAGCCGCATCTTGCCGGAGATGATCCGGCTCATGTCCAGCAGGTCAGAAACGATGCGGCTCTGCGCGTGGGCGTTGCGCTCGATCGCGGCCAGCCCCTCGGCCAGGTCGTCGGGCGTCGCGCCCTCGGTGCGCAGCAGTTGGGTCCAGCCGATGATGGCCGACAGCGGCGTGCGCAGCTCGTGGCTGAGCGAGGCGAGGAACTCGTCCTTGATGCGGCTGGTGCGCTCGAGCTGCTCGAGCACCCGCCGCTCGTTCTGGCGCGCCAGGCGGAACGCCTCGCAGATCAGCACCAAAGCCAGCTCCATCACGATGAACAGCAGCCAGCCGATGAGGTCGCGCTGGTGGGCGATGCCGAACTGTCCGAAGGGTGCGATGAACAGCGTCGCCAGCACCGCCGACAGCGCCGTCGCGATCAGCCCCGCGCCGAGCCCGCCGTAGATCGTGCTGAGCACGACCGCCGGATAGAAGGTGGGAAACGAATGCTCCGGCCCGAGGAACTCGAACACGAGCAAGCGCAGGGCCGCGGACACGATCACCGCGATGATCGCCACCGCGTACCCGCGCCGAAGACGTACCGACCGCCATGCCATAGCCCACGACCCCGCGGCGCCCCGCACTGGCGGCCACTGCTGCAATGAATTCGACTGCCCGGAAGAGCACGCCCGATTGCCCGGCCTCACTTTAACTGAGCGTCGCCGGAGGACAAAGCAAATACGTGCAACTGATCGGGAAGGTTCGGCGGGAGTGGCTCGGCCGTGCTTCCCTGCACCGAGCGGCCGCCGCTTTGCCCGTCGCGTGCCGGCCTGCTCGAGCCGAGAGTCGCCGCGAAAGGCGGTTGCATTTCGCGCCAGCTTTATAACGTCACATCCGCCCCCGCTGCCGTTATCATCCGCCGCCGGAGGTCTCGCCATATGGGCATTTGGGACAAGCTTCGGGCCGAACTGATCGACATCATCGAGTGGCTCGACGACACGCGCGACACGATGGTCTGGCGGTTCCCGCGCTACGACAACGAGATCAAGTACGGCGCCAAGCTGATCGTCCGCGAGGGGCAGGCCGCCGCGTTCGTCAACGAGGGCGCGCTGGCCGACACCTTCGCCCAGCCGGGCACCTACACGCTGGTGACGCAGAACCTGCCCGTGCTGTCGAAGCTGCGCGGGTGGAAGTACGGGTTCGAGAGCCCGTTTAAGTCCGAGGTCTACTTCTGCTCCATGCGGACCTTCACCGACCGCAAGTGGGGGACGAAGAACCCGATCATGCTGCGCGACCCGGAGTTCGGGCCGACCCGGCTGCGCGCGTTCGGCAGCTTCGCCATCCGCGTCGGCGACGTGCCGACCTTCCTGCGCAATGTCGTCGGCACCGATCACCGCTTCTCGATCGAGGATATCGGCGAGCAGCTCCGCGACCTGCTCGTCGCGCGCTTCGCTGACGCGCTGGGCGACAGCAAGATCCCCGTGCTGGACCTGGCGGCCAACCAGGACGACCTGGGCAAGATCCTCACCGCGCGCCTCCAGCCGGACTTCGACGTCTTCGGGCTGAAGCTGGTCAACCTGGTCGTCGAGAACATCTCGCTCCCGCCGGAGGTCGAGCAGGCGCTGGACACGCGCACGAAGATGGGCGTGATCGGTGACCTCAACCGCTACGCGCAGTTCCAGGCGGCCAACGCCATCGGCGACGCGGCGAAGAACCCCAACGGTATCGCGGGCGTGGGGGCGGGGCTCGGCGTCGGCTTCGGCATCGCCAACCAGATGGGCCAAGCCTTCGCCAACAACCCGGCGCTGGGCAACCCCGGTCCGTCGGCCCCGCCGCCGGTCCCGGGATCGTCGCAAGCCAGCTATTTCGTCGCCCAGGGCGGCCAGCAGAAGGGCCCGTTCACCCTCGAGCAACTCCGCGACGAGGTGAACGCCGGCCGCGTCCAACGCGCCACCCTTGCGTGGAAGGCGGGCATGCCGCAATGGGCCCCGGTCGACTCCATCGCCGACCTGAACCTGCTCTTCGCCAACGTCCCCCCGCCGCTGCCGAAGGAGTGAGCAACGGACGGCATGCTATGATGAGGACGCATGATCGGCGCACGCGAAATTACCGCTCTGGTGGACGCGATCGTGGAGGCGTTCGAGCCGGAGCAAATCATCCTGTTCGGGTCATACGCCTACGGCGCGCCGACGGAGAGTTCCGACGTGGACCTGTTGGTCGTCCGCCGCTTCCGCGGGTCCAACCTCGACGCGGCGATCCGGGTCCGCGACGCGGTCGACATCCGCTTTCCGGCCGATATCTTGGTTCGCTCGCCCGCCGACGTTCGTCGCAGGATTCGGTGGGGAGACATGTTCATCATCGACGTGATCGAGCGCGGGATCGTGCTGCATGAATCCACCGACCGCCGAGTGGGTGAGCAAGGCCGAAGGCGACTACACCGCCGCATCCATCCTGCGTCGGTCGAGAAGGCCCAACCGGTCTGACAGCATCTGCTTCCACTGCCCGCAGTGCGCCGAGAAGTACATGAAGGCGAGGCTGAACGAGGCCCGCATCCGCTTCTCGAAGACGCATGACCTCGAGCATTTGTTGGATCTGGTCGCGCCCGTCGAACCTTTGTGGCTGATGATGAAGCCGCGGCTCAAGTCGCTGACGCTCTTCGCCGTTACCGTCCGATACCCCGGAATGTTTGCCGATCCCGTCAAGGCAAGGGCCGCGTTCGAGTCGTGCAAGCGGTTCCGCGCGCTGGCGCGCTTGAGCCTTGGGCTCAAGCCGTGACGCACCCCGCGCCCGCCGATCCTCCACCGCCCGCCGCTGTCGCCCAGCGCCAGTTCCCCTGCAGGGAGTGCGGGGCCAACCTCACGTTCGCCCCCGGCACGCGGTCGCTGTCCTGCCCGTACTGCGGCGCGGCCAACGAGATCGCCGCTTCGGCCGAGGCGGTCGAAGAGCTGGACCTCAACGCCTACTTCCGTGACTGCTGCGGCGAGGCGGACATGGAGGAGCGGGTCACCGTTCGCTGCACCACCTGCGGCGCCGAGACGACGTTGGCCCCGAACATCACGGCGGACCGCTGCCCGTTCTGCGGCAGCGCGATCGTGGCGCACGGGTCGTCGCACAAGCTGATCAAGCCCAAGTCGCTCCTGCCGTTCGGCGTCACGCGGCAGCAGGCGACAGAGTCCTTCCGAAGCTGGATCGCCGGGCTCTGGTTCGCGCCCAACGAGTTGCAGAAGCGCGCCGAGGCGGCGCAGATCACCGGCGTCTACATCCCTTCCTGGACCTACGACGCCCGGACCACCAGCGACTACACCGGCGAGCGCGGCGACGATTACTGGGACACCGAAACGTACACGACGATGGAGAACGGCCGGAGCGTCAGGCGCACGCGGCAGGTGCGCAAGACGCGCTGGTGGCCGGCGAGCGGGCGCGTCGATCATCCGTTCGATGACGTGCTGGTGCTGGCCAGCCGATCGCTCCCGCCCGGGTACGCCGAGGCGCTGGAGCCGTGGGACCTGCACGCGCTGGTCCCCTACCGCGACGAGTTCCTCAGCGGGTTCGTCGCCGAGAGCTACCAGGTGGCGCTGCCCGAGGGTTTCGAGCAGGCCAAGCAGGTCATGGCCGGACCGATCCGCCAGGCGATCGCGCGCGACATCGGCGGGGATCACCAGCGCATCCACTCGGTCGACACGCGCTACTTCGACGTCACGTTCAAGCACTGCCTGCTGCCGGTCTGGATCAGCGCGTACCGCTTCGGCGAGCGCACGTTCCGCTTCCTGGTCAACGCCCGCACCGGTGAGGTGCAGGGCGAGCGACCCTACAGCGCGGCCAAAATCGCGCTGGCGGTCCTGGCGGGGCTGATCGTGTTGCTGATCGTCCTGCTCATCGCCAACGGCGGCGGGATCCGGTAGCGGCGGCGGCACGCTTGCGATGCCTGAGACGCACGCGCGCCCCGCAGGCGCGGCGGCTCGCGCTGTTGTCGCGCGGGCGGCGGAGTTACGATATGGTCCCCATCAACGCGGGCCCGCGAGCAGGGATACCGACGTCGTCGCCGCCGCCGCGTGGCGCGGCACGCGCGCGGGCCGCGCCAGGGAGCGAGAGGAGCCTTATCATGCGGAAGCATTTGCTCGGCCTGTGCGTTGCCGCCCTGCTGGTCGGCGGCGCGTCCTTCACCGCGGTCGCGCAGGACAAGCCCGCGGCGGAGAAGAAGACCGTCGAGGGGGAGCTGGTGGATCTCCACTGCTACGCCGCCGGCGGCGCCAAGGGGGAGAAGCACGGCCAATCGTGCGGGCAGAAGTGCGCCAAGAGCGGCATCCCGGTCGCGATCCTTGCTGACGGAAAGACGCTCACGCTGGCCACCAACCCGCGCCCGCTGAGCGACGCGGTGGGCAAGACCGTCCGCGTCACCGGCACCGCCAACGCCGAGGCCAGCACCTTCGTCCCCGACAAGGTCGAGGTGAAGGACGGCGAGAGCTGGAAAGAGATCAAGATGAACGACGCCCACCACAAGGGCGGCGAAGAGAAGGCGTAGACTGATCCGCGGCGTCTCTGCGCAGTACCCCGGGAGAGTGTTTAGGTGAGGGGGCGGCGCTTGGGGATTGACAATTGAAGACTCGAACGGCGCGGTCGCCGCCGTTCAAGTTCCAATCTTCAATCCTCAAGTCTCGCGCGCGGCCCGCTACCGGCGCACCGCCTGCGGATACCGGTAGAGGTAAATCGTGCCGCCCAGGACCTCGATCGGCGGTTGCCGCCTGATGTGCGCGAACAGTTCGCGCGTGCGCTGCTCGCCGTAGACGGTTTGGAGGTGCGTCGCACTGACCGCGAGCACGCCCGGGCCGCGCCCGGCGGGTTGGTCGACGGGGCCGAAGCGGTACATCTCGTTGAAGTTGACGTAGTCGATGCCGTACGCCCACGGGTCGGCGGTGCCGAAGTAGGCGAGGTAGAGCGGCACCTGCGGGTGCTCCTGCTGCCAGCGGGCGACGAGGGTGAGGTCCTGGCCCCAGTCGAGGTTGGAATCGCCGAGCAAGCGCAGCCCGCCGCGCGCGCCGCCGGCGGCGACGTTGAAGAAGGCGATGTAATTCGGAAACGTCGCGATCGCCTCGCCCGCCAGCACCAGCCCCAGCGCCACGATGCCGCGCTTGGCCGCCAGCGGGCGCGCCCGCCAGAGCCGGGCCGCGGCGACCCCGATCGCGACGAAGATGAACGGGTAGACCGGCAGCACGTGCCGCAACCCGAGGTTGAGGTTGGACGCCATCGCGAACGCGAGGTAGACCACCGGGGGGATCAGCAGGCAGAGCGCGGTCCATCCGCGCGGCGCGCATCGCACCGCGTCGCGCGACGGCGACCAAGGCGGCGCGTGTTGCGGCGGCTCGCGCGACACGGCCTGTGATGCGGCGTGCGGCGAACGATGTGGGTCGCCGCTCATCGCATTGCCGACGTCGCCGCTTAACTTTACCCCCCGTGCAAAGATGCCGACCCCCGCCGCCGCCAGGCTGGCGAGCAGCAGCGCGATGGGTGACTTCACCAGCATCGCGACGGGAAAGTAGTACCACCACCCGGTCAGCGAGTGCCGCCCGAGGAGGAACGTTTCGCGCGTCAGCGTGCTCTGATAGGTGTAGAGCAGCCCGAACAGCCACGCCTCCGGCAGCGCGCGCCGCGCCATCAGCGACTCGATCGCCCGTGGCGGCGCCGTCGGCTGCCACTCGCGCACCTGCTGCGTGGTGGGCGCCTGGCCACTGCGGCGCGTGAGGTCGTTGGCGGCGGTGTACTCCATCAGCTTTGCGACGTTCAGCCGCACGTTCGGGTCGGGCGTCGCACTGAAGCGGAACCCGTACGCCGCCCAGATCCCGGCATAGCTCACGATCGCCGCTGCGACGCACAGTGCGGCGGACGCGGCGAGCTTCTGCGGGCGCGTCGCCAAAAGGCGCCGCAGCACCGGCCACGGCGCCGGCAGCAGCGCGCGGCCGAGCAGCAACAGCGCCACGATCGGGCCGAACAGCAAGCCGGAGAACTTCACCGTCACCGCCGCGGCGCAGAGCAGGCAGAGGGCCAGCGCGTTCCACGGCGTGAGCCGCCGCCCCGCCCGCCACGCCGCCCACGCCAGCGATCCGGCGACCAGCGACAGCGCCACGTCGTTCTTCAGCAGCGGCGCGTGCGCCAGGAAGTTGGGGTCCAGCGCCAGCAGCAGCGCGGCCGTCACCGCGGCGACGCCGCCGCGCAGTTGCCACGCCCACGTCGCCACGACCCCGCCCAGCGCGACGCCGAGCAGCATCATCATGAACCGGCTGCGCGCGAAGAAGGCGCTTGACGCCTCCACGTTCCCCTCGGTGCGGTAAAGGGTTTCGACGACGAAGTACCACTGCGTGGTGACATCGTCGATCACGTCGGCGTACATCTTCGCCGCCGTGTCCGCCCGCAGCGCGCCGCGGCCGTTGGGCAGGGCCATCCAGTAGTGCCACAGCGGCGGATCTTCCGGGTTCACTCGAAAGTCGCCGTCGCGCAAGTGCAGCCACGCCCCCACCGCGTGCAGCGGCTCGTCGTAGGTCGGACTCTTGGACGCCACCGCGGCGTACGACAGCGCGGCGAACACGAGCAACAGCGCTCCGCACAGCGCGATCGTGACGCGGCGACTCATCGATGGCGACGGGGAAACGTCGGATGGTGACACGGGCGCTCACCTTCGGAGAGCGCCGGGCGAATTGCAAGACGTCGGCCCCGCCCGCCGCGCGGCGCGGTCGATGCGGGCGGCCGGGATTACCAACGGCCGGAGATCCGGCCGCGACAAACTTCCCCGCTTGCATGAACGCGCAGGTCGCACAATGATGCCGAGGCTCACACGCGCGCGTAGGTGCGCACGTGAGGCCGCTCGGGGCGCACCGATGCCGAAGTTTTTCAGGGACCTCCCGACCCAGGAACTGTGGCCTTGGCTGCTGATCGCGACCGGTGCGGTGGCGCTGGGGATCGTGCTGCTGCTCGTGTCGCTGCTGCTCCGCGGCGGACGGCGGCGCGGGGCGCGGCGCGACGACCCGCTCTCGCGCGGCGGCGGCGGCGGCGGCGGTCGCGGAACGGCGTCGCCCATCGCCCTCGCGCAGCAGCGGGCGGTCGAGCGCGACATCGCGGCGCTGCTGGACGAGCTGTCAGACATGGCCCGGCAGGTCGGCCAGCAGCTCGACGCGCGGGCGGCGCGGCTCGAGCAGTTCATCCGCGCCGCCGACGACCGAATCGCGCGCCTGGAACGCCTCGAGCGGCAGGCGCAGAGCCGGCCGGCGCCGCTTTCGGCCATCGCCGCGCCCGCCGCGCCCGCCAGCCATGGCAATGGCTCGCCCGCGACGCCGTTGTCCCCGCCCCCGGGGCTTCCGCCGCACGCGTCACACGCTTCGCACGCGTCACACGCACCGCACGGGCGGCACACGACGCCGTTCGAGTCGATCCAAGCGGACCCGCGGCACGCGGAGATCTACACGCTGGAAGACCAGGGGCTGGACCCGCACGAGATCGCCCACCGCCTGCACCGCCCGGCCGGCGAGGTGGAGCTGATCCTGGCGCTGCGCCCGCGGAAGACGGGGTGAGGCGCGGACGCCGCTTCGCTGCTACGCGATGCCGCCTTGCTGCCTTTGACGGCGGCACCCATCCGGGCCGCCCCGCGGCCACCACTGTTTATTCGTGAGCAGCGAGGAAGCGGACCGCGCCGCCGGTAGCACTCGGGCCGGTGAACGGGCATCGGCCACCCGAATTCCGTCGCGACCACGCTCGGCGCATCATTGAAAAGTTGGCGTTTCCCCGTGGCGCGGGGACAGACCCTAAAACCATCAGGGGCGCACGCGCGGCGTGCGCCCCTGCGTCGTTTCACGAGATTTCGACGTTAATTGCCGCCGTCGCTCATCAGAGGTTGAGGCCAGCGAGCGCATCTTCGTCGTCGGGGCGGACGGCGACGTGCTGCACCGGGGCGATCGCCAGTCGGGTCGCCGCCGCGGTCGTGCCGGAATGGGCGAAGGCCCGGATGGTCGGCGTCTCGACGGCGGTCAGCTCGTCAACGCTGTCGGCGGTGGCGGCGTCGGCGCCGGTTCCGCCGTGAACGGTGTCGATCTCGCCGGAGTCGTCGGAGGAGAGGTTGTCGTCGCCCTGCTGTCCGTCGAGGGAGTCTCGGCCGGTGCCGCCGACGAGGCGGTCGGCGCCGTCGCCGCCGAGGACGATGTCGTGCCCGCCGCCGCCGGAGAGGACGTCGTTTCCGCCGTTGCCCTCGAGGGTGTCGTGCCCGCCGGTTCCGTCGACGGTGTCGTTGCCGCCGCCGCCGATGAGGAAGTTGGGGTTCTCGTCGCCGACGATGCGGTCGGCGAACGGGGAGCCCAGGACGTTGTCGGCGCCGACGATGTTATCGAGCTCGCCGGGCGCGCCGTCGTCGGCCGAGCCATCAAGGGAGGCGGTGATGCCCCCGTCGGTGCGGGTGGAGTAGTCGACAATGTCGAAGCCGGCGCCGCCGTAGAAGGCATCGGCGCCGCTGCCGCCGTCCATGCGGTCCTTGCCGCCGGCGCCGGAGAGGAGGTCGTTGCCGCCCTCGCCGTAGAGGAAGTCGTCCTCGGTGCTGCCGACGAGGGTGTCGGCGCTGCCGCCGCCGTAGAGGCGGTCGGACTGCGCGCCGCCGTCGACGTGGTCGGTGGAGGCGTCGCCGAACATGCGGTCGGAGCCGCCCTGCCCGTAGAGGGAATCGCGCCCGTCGCCGCCGCGGATGACGTCTCCGCCCTTGCCGCCGTAAATCAGGTCGTTGCCGCCGGAGCCGGTGATGGAGTCGCCCTTGTCGCCGCCGATGATGGTGTCGTTGCCCGCCCCGCCGTTGATCGCCACCGCGGGCGCGCCGCCGTGAACGAAGACGTGGTCGTTGCCGGCCATGCCGTTGATCACGATGGCGCTGATCAACTGGCTCTGCTCGGGCGTGAAGGTGGTGACGCCGTTGTTGACGCGGATGAGCAGCGTGCCGTTGGCGAGCGAGACGTCGATCTTGTCGGGCAGGCCGGTGCCGCTGATGGTGTAGATGCCCTCGGGGGCGGCGTCGGTATTGAGGTTGATGGGGGTGCCGGAATCCTTCAGGATCGCCAGGTCCAGCGGCGAAATGGTCTTGCGCACGCCGGGGAGGATCGGACCGCCCATCAGGTCGGTGCTCAGATCGTCCTGGAAGCTGAGATTCTGGAGGTAGAAGTCGAGCGCGATGCCGGGGTTGGGCCGGCTCTCGTCGATGAGGAAGCGCCCGACGCCGAGGTGGTTGGGATCGCCGACGCTGAGCGGAACCGACGTGCGGTAAAGCTTGAAGGCGTTATCGGAATCGGCGCTGACGGTGCCGCCGCCGAAGGGATCGGTGGGATCGTAGGTGAGGGTTCCCTTGCCGAACTGGTAGAAGCCGGGCCCGAAGAACTGGACGTGCTGGTCGAACTGGTACATGCCGACGGCCGGCACGTTGCCCAGCGCGTCGCGCGTGGAGACGAAGCCAAGGGAGTGGGCAAGTTCGTGCAGGATGGCGGAATAGCCATCGGTCATGCCGGCGGGGATCGGGGCGCTGCGCTCGTTGAGGCTGGGGTCGAAGTAGAACTGCTTGATGTACGCGCCGTGGATGACGATGCCGCCGTCGGCCTTCTCGCCGTTGGGGTCCTTGCCGGTGACCATCTCGGTGACGGTGCCGAGGCGGTAGACTGGCAGGCCGGTGCCGGGCTGGGTGGGGCTGCCGTCGTCGGTGCCGATGACCTGCCCGCTCTTGGCCGCCGCGCTGGCGAGCTGCGGGTAGAGGCCCGCTTGTGGCGCCTTGTCGAAGGTCACGTCGTACTCGAGGGTGACGTCGTGCTGCGAGACCGCCAGGTGCTGCGCCCACTCGCCGCCGGCGGCGTTGAGCAGCGTCTGGAGCTGCGGGCGGATGGATTTGTAAGCTCCGGTCGGGTCGATGATGTTGAACTTGAAGGCGACCGACAGGAGCGTGCGCGCGTCCAGCGGCTCGATCATCGCGCGCGCGGGGGCGCCAGCCCGTCGTCCGGCCGCGCGCGGATTTCCGCCGCCGCCCGCGCCGGGGACGCGTTTCGCTGAGCGTGCAACTTGAGCGGAACGGCGCTGGCGCGCCGACGACGGCTGACTTGAATGACGCACGGAATCCCTATCTGTAAAACGCCCGCCTGAAGGGACACATCGAGTGCCCGGCATTGTCGGCCAAGGTGGCTGAGTTCGCAAGAAAATTGGCGGGCGCCGTCGTTTGTGACGCAGCTTTCACGGTCGAAACCCCAGGTGCTGCGCCCCTCCGCCGCTTCATCCTCGTTGTCCCCCGCCCTCCCCCCCGGTACAACCGCTGCCCGTGGACCTGGCTTGGAAAATCGTGGCGACGCTGGCGCTGGTCGCCCTCAACGGGTACTTCGTCGCCAGCGAGTTCGCCGCCGTCGGGGCGCGGGCGTCGCGGCTGGAGACCGAGGCGCAGCGCAGCCTGCTGGCGCGCATGGCGCTTCAGGTCAAGGCCAAGCTCGACCTCTACCTCTCCACCTGCCAGCTCGGCATCACCATTGCCAGCCTTGGCCTGGGGTACGTGACCGAGCCGGCGGTGGCGGCGATCCTGGAGCGGCCGCTGGAGTGGGCAGGTTTTCACGCCCCCGCCCAGCCGCCGCTCGACGTGCGCACCGCCAGCGGGCAGGTCGTCAACGGCACGCCCGTCGCGCCCAGCGGCGCCCACCACCCGCTGGCGATCATCATCGCCCTGGGCATCAGCACCTCGCTGCACGTGGTGGTCGGCGAGGTCGCGCCCAAGAACTGGGCGATCTTCTACCCAGACAAGCTTTTGCCCGTGCTGGCGCCATCGCTCATCGCCGTCACGTACATCCTTTACCCCGCGATCTGGGCGCTCAACGCCGCCAGCAACTTCCTCCTGCGCATCAGCGGCATCCACATCAGCCACGACGCGCACGGCGGCCTGCCGCACACCGAGGACGAGCTGCGCGGGCTGCTCGCCCAGGCCGTCTCGCAGGGGACCATCGGCAAGGGCCGCGGCCGACTGCTCACCAGCGCGTTCGAGTTCGGGGAACTGAAGGTCCGCCAGATCATGACGCCGCGCACGCAGGTCGATTACCTGATGCTCGACCAGCCGATCAGCGACGTGCTGCGCACCGTGCGCAAGAGCGCGTTCACCCGCTACCCGCTGTGCGACAAGGACATCGACCACGTCATCGGGCTGGTCCACCTCAAGGACCTGTTCAACCAGCTCCAGCTCGTCCCGGGGAAGCTGCGCTTCAGCGACGAGAAGACGCCGGACGGCATGGCCGTCGCCATCGCCGATGGCCTGCCCGGCAGCGCAGTTCACGTGATCGGCTCGGCCGACATCGACCTGCGCAAGATCAAGCGCGAGGTGCTCTTCGTGCCGGAACTGCTGCCCGTCCCGCGGCTGCTGCGGCAGTTCCAGACCAGCCACCTCCACCTGGCGGTCGTGGTCGACGAGTACGGCGCGACCCGCGGGATCGTCACGCTGGAAGACGTGATCGAGGAGATCGTCGGCGAGATCGAGGACGAGTTCGACCAGGCGGAAGGGCGCGATTTCGTCAAGGACGGCGAGAACTACCGCGTCGCCGGCCACTTCCCCCTGCACGAGCTGCGCGAGCGGCTCAAGCTGATCAACCTGCAAACCAGCGGCGACGTCGACACCCTCGGCGGCTACATCATCCAATCCCTTAACCGCTGGCCCCGCCCGGGTGATACAGTGGACCTCGGCGGGATGTACACCGCGCAGGTCCTCTCTGTCGTCCAGCGCCGCGTCGGCCACGTGCTGGTGCTCCCCAAGACCCAGGCGGCCGCCCGCGCGGACGGCCCCGGAGAGGTGGGGAAGGAAGATGACAAGGTGAAGCGCTGAAAAGGTGAGGACGCGCCGACGGCGCCGCGGCCGTCAAAGAACGCGGGCGGTGAGGTTGGGTGTCCGTAGGCCGAGCAGCCGTGTCGTCCCGAAGCGTACTCGCGAGGGATCTCGGGACGGAGAGCGAGTCACCAGCCCCAGATCCCTCGCGAGTACGCCTCGGGATGACACACGCGCA
This sequence comes from Tepidisphaeraceae bacterium, assembly GCA_035634055.1. Taxonomy (GTDB): domain Bacteria; phylum Planctomycetota; class Phycisphaerae; order Tepidisphaerales; family Tepidisphaeraceae; genus JAICTV01. The sequence continues at coordinate 21,709 of DASQDR010000024.1, forward strand.
CGCCTCGGGATCACACGCGCGCACGCCTCGGGATCACACGCGCACGCCGCGGGATGACACACGCGCACGCCTCCGGCGAACGGGTGAGTTGACCTCGCCGCGTGGCTGACCGCTTGCGCCTGCGCAGCGAGGTGACGGCGGCGCGGCTGGTAATTACGCCTCGACCGTTTGCGGGCGCTGCTCCGGGTCGGTCGGCTCGAACGCTTCGTCGCCCTCGTCGGCGTAGACGAAGCCGTTGCCGTCGTCGGTCTCGTACCCTTCGGGCGGGTCATAGCCGTCGCGCGGGTCGGCGGCGCCGCCGGGCGGGGGCGGGTCGTGCGCGTCGGGGCCGGCGTCGGCGGCGCCGGTCCGGCCCAGCATGTAGGCGCCGGCGGTGCAGCCAATGATGGCGGCGAAGGAGCCCAGCACGTAGACCGGCCGTTGGTCCTTCATCTTGTCGTCCACCTGCACGTCGTTCTCCGACGGGATCCCGGGATAAGCGACCTGCTCGGACTCCTTCTGCTTGGCCTCGAGCTGGATGGTCAGGCGCTGGAGCTCGGCCTCGGCGGTGTCGCGCTGGCGGCCAAGGACGTCGCGCTTCTCGCCGGCGCTCTTCCCCTGGTCGATGGCGTTGCGCAGGTCGATGAGCTTCTTGTTGGCGGCGAAGAAGGCGGCCTCCGCCTGGGCGCGGGTGCGCTCGGCGGCGGCGAGGTCGGCGGCCTTCTGCTCGATCGCCTGGTTGCGCTGCGCCGGCGTGGCCGGCACCGGCACGGCCGGGACCGGCGCGCCCCACGCCCCCCCGCCCGCGCCGCCGCCCGCCCCGCCACCGGCAGATTCCGCGAGCACGCGCTTGCGCTCCGCCACCTTCGTCGCCAGTTGCGATGCGCTGGTCTGGAGGTTGCGAATTTCCTCGTCCGCCTGCTTGTTGGCGGCGTCGGCTGCCTCGGTGTACTGCCGCCGCGCGTCGCGCACGTCCGCCAGCCGCCGGCCCATCTCCGTCGCCAGTTGCTGCTGCTCGGGCGTCAGGTTCGCCAGCGCGGGCTGGTTCTGCGCGAACGCCTGCTGCATCTCGTCCAGCCGCGCCACCGTGCGCGAGCGGTCGGCCTCCATGTTCTTCTGCGTGGCGTCGATGAACTTCTGGAGCTGGTCGATGGCGTCGGCGTAGAACCCGTCGTCGGCCACGATCGTCTGCCGCGCCTTGATCGCGCTTTCCAGGAAGCTCAGGTCCGTGCGGATCTCGTCGGCTTCCTTCTGCATCCCCTGCCCGACGGCGGCGTTGTACTGGCGGGTCTTGATGTCCTTCTGGTCCATCAGGTTGACCAGCTCCGGGTCCTTCTTCCAGACCTCGGCGCGGCGGGCGAGCATCTTCTCGTTGAGCTGCCCCTTGAGCTCCGCAAGCCGGTTGGACTGCTCCTGCTGCGACCTGATGAGTTCGTCGGTCAGCTCGCGCGTTTGCGTCAGCAGCCGCTGCGCGTTGGTCAGGTAGGCGATCAGCTCCGGGTTGTTCTTGACCGCGCCCTGCGCCTGCTCGATCTGCTTGTTGAAGGACTCGATCGATTGATCGAGCTTGGCGCGGGCGGCGGCGGCCTTCTCGCTGCGGCCGTCCTGGATCGCGCCGACGCGGTCGTTGAGCTGCTGCAACTCGCCCTGGAGCTGCGCGAGCTGCGCGTCCGGGGCGCCGCCGGGCGCGGCGCCGCCGCCGCCGGTGGGGGCGATGGGCCCGCCCTCGCGAACCTGCTTCAGCTCCGACGACAGCCGCGTGACGGTGGCGACCGCCGCGTTGTACGCCGACTCGAGCTGCCCCGCCTGCGCCTCCAGCCGTGTGCGGTCGGCGGCGCTGGGCATCGCCGCGGCGACGGCGGTCAGCTCCTCCACCTGCCGCTTGAGGTCCTCCACCTCGCGCAGCTTCTCGGCCCGCGCCTTGACCAGCGATTGCACCGTGCGGATCAGCCCCGTCGCCTCGGCGACGCGCGGCTGGTTGCTGCCGTAGACCGCCTGCAGCAGCGCGAGCATGCGCGGCTTGTCGTCGGCGGCGGCCGGCACGTTGAACGGGCCGACCTTGCGGCCGGTGTAGGGAATGGTCAGCGCGCCGGTCTTGGCGTCGAGGCGCGCTTCGGAAACCATCCGCGAGTAGGCGACCGAGTCGTCGAGGAAGCCGGCGGACCTGCCGCGATTGGCCTCGGCGAACCGTCGGGCCGCATCGACGCGCACCTGCCCGAGCACCGCGATCTGCTCCTTCTCCAGCGCGTTCTGCTGGAAGCGCGTGAGCGCGCCGAGGTGGTTGAACTTCACCGAGCCGGCGACGAGCGAGCGGACCGGGACCAGCGCGTAGATCCCGCCGGCGGCGGCGGCCATGAGCAGCAGCATCAGCGGGAGCATCAGCGCCTTGAGCCCGAACCACCGCCGCTTCTTGCGCGGCGCGGGCGGGGGCGGCACGTCCCCGCCGGCGGGCACGCCCGGCTGCCCGCGGCGCGGCG
>DASQDR010000025.1:0-45188 GCA_035634055.1 Tepidisphaeraceae bacterium
GAACCCAGTGAACGCAACGAATGCAGAGGACGCCGCGAAAGCTGCCAACACCGCGACCGCCGCGGATAGGTAATCCGTTAGAGAGGGCTATCGCGGTCAAGCATCGGGCGTAGTGCCGCACTCGCCTTCACGTGCGGGCGACCAGGTCAGCGCATGTCATCCCGAAGCGTACTCGCGAGGGATCTCGGGCAGGTGGAGAGTGCCCGCGTTGCCGAGATCCCTCGCGAGTACGCTTCGGGATGACACCGCTCGCTGCTGACGTCCACCCAACGATCACTGCTCAGGCCCACCCACCGCTGCTGACGCCGACCCAACACTCGCTGCTGACGCCCATCCGACTATCGCTGCTGACGCCCGTGCAACGATCGCTGCCGGCGCGATGCCGAAGCGCAGGCTGCCGGCGCTTCCCCCTCAAGGCACGCTCGCGATGGCGGCGAGGATCGCGTCGCGGTTCTCGGCCCACGCGTGCTCGCCGGCGAGGCGGCGCGGGAGTTCCAGCGTGATCATCGGGATCTGCCGGTCGACGCCCGCCCAACTGCCCATGGAGCCGGGCGTGGGATAGCCGATGGTCGGCACGGCCGGGTAGCCGTTGTGCCGGCTCATGAGCTTCGCGACGCCTTCGGCGGGGCCGTCGTAGTTGTTGCAAGGCTGGTCCATCGAGTGGACGGAAATGATCAGCCGCGGGCGCAGGCTCTCGATGGTGTAGCGGAGGGCGTTGGTTTCCGGCTCAGTGCCCGACGCCGCCCCGCCGTAGCTGTTGCGGCCGCGGCCGCGCGGGCGCGCGGACCAGTTGCTCGCCGGGAAGTTTCGGTTCAGGTCCACCTTGTTCGCGTTGGTGCGCGTGCCGGCGGCGAGCCCGTCGGGATTGGCCACGGGGATCACGACGACAGCCGTGGTCGCGGTGACGGCCGGGCCGTGCCGCAGGTGCTCGACGAGCCGCCGCGCGACGGTCTCGCTCGTGGGCTCGTTCCCGTGGATCGCCGCCAGCACCATGACCGGCCGATCGCCGCGACCAAAGCGGACCATCTCGATCGCCCGCCCCTGCACCGACATCCCGATGACGCTCGCGACGCCTGCGGACGCGGGAGGCGTCGGAGGCGCGGGTTGCATCGCCGATGGTGGTGACGCGGGATGTGATGACCGCGCGGTGCACCCGCCAGCCAACAGCGCGACGCAACAGGCGAAACTGAAAGACTTCACTCGACCACCCTCCGTCCGTGCATCCGTGCAATCTCTATCTCTGTCAGCGGATACAATGGGAGAGCGAACTTACGGTTGATGTTCCTTAATGACCCGGCGAACCCCATGACCGATGTCGCACACCCAATCTCGCCCCACCGCCCGCAGCCGTTGCGGCCGGTGATCGTGCTGTTCGTCATCTTCGCGTCGGTGATGGCGGTGGTCGGGCTCTCCAAATGGAACGTGCCAGCGGAGAAGGTAAATTGGGGCGACCAATACGCGCCGGCGGTCGAACGGGCGCGGGCGGAGAACAAGCCGCTGCTGCTCTACTTCACCGCCGAGTGGTGCGGACCGTGCCAGCAGATGCGGCGAAACGTGTGGACGGACCAGGCGGTCGCCGACGCCGCCGCCGCGTACATCCCGGTCCGCATCGACGTGGACAAGCAGCCGCAGTTGGCCGAGCAGTTCCAGGTGCCGTCGTACCCGTTCTTCTTCGTGATCGACCCGGCCGGCCGGATCGTGCGCGTCTTCGACCGCGGCGCAGACGCGACGGAGTTTGCGGGGTGGCTCGGACAGAGGTGAGGGGACTGAGTTTTGCTCTTTCCCTTCTTCCTTTTCACTCCGTTCGTGCCTTTGCGCCTTCGTGCCTCTGCTTCGCTTCGTCGCTCACCCTACCTCGTATTACTCCCCATCGGCGTTAGCACGTTGAGCTGGTTCCGCTTGATCGTCAGCGGCACCGTCTCGCTCGGCGCGGGGGCCTCGGGGCAGCGGGCGGCGAACTCGTCGTAGAACTTGTTGATGAACGTGCGGGTCGCCCAGGCGGTGCCGTCGGCCAGGCCGCAGATGGTGGTGCCGGGCATGATGCCCATGGTCTTTTCCAGCTCCAGCAGCATCTCCAGATCGCGGGCGCGGCCGAAGCCGTCGAGGATGCGATCGAGGATCTTGCGCATCCACGCGCTCCCCTCGCGGCAGGGCGTGCACTGCCCGCAGCTCTCATGCGCGTAGAAGCGCACGCAGTTGCGCAGGGCGGCGACCATGTCGGTGTGCTCGTTCATGATGATCATGCCGGCGGTTCCGAGCCCCAGGCAGCCGCCGCGGAAGCGGACGTCGTCGAAGTCGAGCTTGATGTCGAGCTGGTCCGGCCCGAGCACGCCCATGGAGATGCCGCCGCAGATCGCCGCCTTGTACGCCCCGCCCTTCATGCCGCCGGCCATGTCGATCGACTGCTGAAGGGTGATGCCTAATTCGTGCTCGTACACGCCGGGATTGTTCACGTGCCCGCTCATGCCGTACAGCTTCGGGCCGGGCGAGGACGGCGTGCCCATGGATTTGAACCACTGCGGCCCGCGCTCGAGGATCGGCGGGATCAGGGCGAGCGTCTCGACGTTGTTGATCACCGTCGGGCGCGCGAACGCGCCGGCGATGGCGGGGAACGGGGGCTTGTTGCGCGGCCAGCCGCGCTTGCCCTCAAGCGCCTCAAGCAGCCCGGTCTCCTCGCCGCAGATGTAGGCCCCCGCCCCGCGGTGGACGTAGCACTCGACCTTGTAGGGCGAGCCGAAGATGCCGCCCTGCCCGAACACGCCGTGCGCGTAAGCCTCCTTCAGCGCGAACTCCAGCGCCTTGGCCTGGCGGTGGTACTCGCCGCGGATGAAGATGTACGCAACGTCGCACTGCGTGGCGATGGCCGCGATGGCGATCCCTTCCAGCAGGCCGTGCGGGTCGTAGTCCATCAGGTAGCGGTCTTTGAAAGTGCCGGGCTCGGACTCATCGGCGTTGACCGCCAGGTAGTGCGGCCCCTTCTTCTCCTTGGGAACGAACGACCACTTTTGCCCGGCGGAAAACCCCGCCCCGCCGCGCCCACGCAGGCCCGAATCGGTCACCATCTTGATGATCTCGTCCGGCCGCATCTCCAGCGCCTTGCGCAACGATGCGTACCCGCCGGTGGCGACGTACTGGTCGTAAGCGACCAGCTTGCGCTGGGCGGGATCGAGCGGGATGCGCTTGGTGAGGACCGGTTCGTTGAAGGCCATGAGGAGCGTCCGCGTGCAGAAGACAAGGTGCGTCTGCGCCAATCTTAGCCGTGGCGACGGGCGGAGGAAGGGGCGCGCCCCGCCGCGAGCGGCCGAACGGCGCAGCTCATTGTGAGGCTTACGGCTCTCGATCCTCCAACTGCTTTGCGTCGCGGACCACCTCGTCAATCACCGTGCGGCGGAGCTTCTCGTCCGGCCGGTCCGGCAGCGGCGTCTCGTGGACGGTGGTCTTCTGGTAAACGACCTGCTGCTTGGGCGCGACATCCTTGCAGATCGCCCCCTTCACGGAGCCAACCTGCCGGCCGAGCCAGCCGAAGAAGCTGTTTGACGACTTGGGCATTTGCTGTCCGCCGCGCAGAAGGTGCGCGTCCGTCACGGTCCGCGGCTGTCGGTTACTCGTGCATCAAGGTCGATCATTCTTTGCTGATGGGCAGATCGCTCGGGACGGCACCGGTCTTGGGGTCGTAGACGTCGACGAACCGCTGCACGTCGCCGACGGTCCGTTCGCTGTGGCCGAAGGTAAGAATTGCGCTTCGGCAGCGCTGATCATCCCATCCCAGGACGCTCTGCTGGTACGCCGCGACCATCATACCGGTACGGCGCACGCCCTGCGCACAGTGGACGAGGACCGGCTGGTTCTGCGCGTCGGCAGTAATTGCAAGGAAGCGCTGAACGTCCTCGCTGCTCGGCCAGCCGCCCAAAGGGATCGGGATGCGCTCGACGCGCAAACCCTGCTGCTTGGCCCACGCCATCTCGGCGGCGAACTCCGGCTTCTTTTGCGCGGCCAGCTCGCCGTCGTCGATCAGGGCGACGATCGTCTTGATCTTCCCGCGCTCGATGGCGTGCTTGAACTCGCGGAGCCCGCGGTTGCCGTCGCGGTAAAGGACGCCGTCGTGGACGGACGCGTAGTGGTACGTCTGCCACTTCGCCCACCAAAGCGCCCCCGCGGCCAGCGCGAGCAGCGCAACAATTGCCAGGGCGTAGAGCAGCTTGGATCCTCCGTGATCGCGCGCAGCGGCGGCGTCCGACGCGACCGAGGCCGCCGACGCGCTGGCGGACGCGCGACTGACCGCACCGTTAGTGGCCGTGACCGTCACCTTCGTCCCACGTCACCGTCGGGTCCCTGTACGCGGCCGGGTCGTCCGGCAGCGCGTCGAGGAGCTGTTCGAGCCTCTCCGGCGTCAGGTTCTCGTGAAGCACTTCGTTGATCAAAGCGACCGGGGCCGTCCCGCACGCGCCGAGGCACTCAAGCTCGACCAGCGTGAACCGCCCGTCGGCGGACGTCTCGCCGATGTCGATGCCCAGCTTCTTCTCGCACCGCTCGGTGAGCTGCTTTGAGGCGCAAAGCTCACACGAGAGCGACCGGCAGACCTGCACCAGGTACTTCCCCTTGGGCCGCAGCCAGTACTCTTCGTAAAAGGTCGCCGTGTCCATCACCTCGGCCGGCGTGATCTCCAAAAACGCCGCGATTTCCTCCATCGCCGCCGTCGGGATCCAGTTGTAGGCGTGCTGGATCCGGTGCAACGTCGGCAACAGGCACGCCCGCTTGGTCGGGTAGCGCGGGAAGTACTTCTGCGCGATGTCGATCTTCATGTCGTCGGTGAGGTACGGAGCCCCCTTCTCAACGACGGCGTTACGACGGTCTTCGACGATCCAAGCCATAGTTATCTTCCCGGACCCGGAACCTCGACAATCGCCTCGCCGGCGCTGAGCCTGGCGAGCACGTCGTCAAACGCGATTGACAGCCACATCTGGGTCTCGAGGGCCGTCAGGTTTCCGCACCGCAGCCAGACCATTCGCGGCGGCGCTCCGGTGCGGCGGACGCGATCGACGAACTCCGCGTCCTTCGTCAGGATCACCACATCAATCGCGCGCCGGGCCGCCGCCAGCAATACTTCGTCGGGCTCCCGCTCGAGGCCCATTTCCTGAAGCGGCTTCGCAACCACCTTGAACCGGCTGCCGAGCCACGCCGCCAGGTCCGGTTGCAGGTTCGCGTCGAGCCAGAAGGTCATGACGTCGCCCGCGGCGGACGCTCCAACTCGCGGGCGGCGAACTCCAGGCACGCCAGCACGTCGTCGGGTTCAAGGAACGGGTACTGCTCCAGCACCTGCTCGTGCGTCAGCCCGCGCGCCAGCAACCCCAGCACGTCTGCCACGCGAACCCGGATCCCGCGGATGCACGGTTTCCCACCGCACTTGCCCGGCTCGATCGTGATGCGCTCGAGAAGGTCCATGACCGTCACCCTCGCGCCGCAGTTAGCGGTCCAGTTCCGCCGCGATGACGTTGATGCTGCCCAGGATGGCCACCACGTCGCTAACCATGTGCCCCTCGATCATCTTGGGGAAGGTCTGGTAGTTGATGAAGCTGCACGGGCGGGTGCGGGCGCGCCAGGGTTGGTTTTCGCCGGCGCTGACGATGTAGTAGCCCAGTTCGCCGTTGCCCGATTCGATGCAGTTGTAGACCTCGCCCTTGGGGGCCTCGAAGCCGCGGTTGGTCATGATCAGCTCGAAGTGCTGGATGAGCCCCTCGATGCTGCTGTAGACCTGCTCCTTGGGCGGCAGCACTTCCTTGCCCTCCGGGCTGACGTTGACCGGGCCGGGCGGGATGTGGTCGATGAGCTGGCGGATGATGTGGATCGACTGCCTCATCTCCTCCAGTCGCACCAGGTAGCGGGCGTAGACGTCGCCGGTGGTCATGATCGGGACCTTGAAGTCCACCGCCGGGGCGCCGGCGCCGTCCCAGTTGTCCTCGAAGCAGAGGTACGGGTCGTCCTTGCGGATGTCGCGCTTGACGCCGGCCGAGCGCGCCATCGGGCCGGATAGGCTCCAGGCGATCGCCTCCTCGCGCGTCAGCACGCCGACGCCCTTGGTGCGATCGATGAAGATGCGGTTCTTGTTCAGCAGCCTTTCGACGTCCTCCATCGCCCGCGGGAGCGCGTCGTCCACCAGCGCCTTGACCATGCGCTTGAATGTTTCCTCGTCCGGCAGGTCCATGTTCAGCCCGCCCACGCGGCACCATGAGGTGTGGAAGCGCTGCCCGGACATGAACTCGACGATGTCGTAGATCTTCTCGCGCTCGTTGAAGCCGAAGAGGAACGCGGTGAACGCCCCCAGGTCCAGCCCAGCGGCCCCGACGCACAGCAGGTGCGACTGGAGCCGACCCAGCTCGTTGGCGAGCGTGCGCAGCACCTTGCAGCGCGGCGTGAGATCGACGCCCATCAGGTTCTCGACCGCGCGGAACCACGCCAGCTCGTTGTAGATCGGAGCGGAATAGTCCATCCGGTCGACGATCGTGACGTTCTGGTTGTAGTTCAGGTTCTCCATCAGCTTCTCGAAGCCGCTGTGGAGGTAACCGATGTGCGGCGTGCAGCGGACGACGCGCTCGCCGTCCAGCTCCAGAACCAGCCGCAGCGTGGTGTGCGTGGCCGGGTGCTGCGGCCCGAAGTTGAGCGTCCAGCGGTTGGAACCGTCGCCGGCGTTGGGATCGGCGTCGGCGGCAAGCTCCGGTCGGGTCTCGGTCAGGGTGTAGGGCATCGTCGCGCGACCTTTCCACGGGGACGAACGGGCCGCGGGATTATAGCGGTCGGGGCGGATTGTGCCATTCGTCACGAAGCTGCCGCGGGGGGGGGGGCAAAGGCAGGGGAGCAGCGCAGAATGCAGAGGCGCCGCACGAGCAGCGCGGAACCCATCGGACGTGGCGAGCGGCGCCTCGCGGCGAAACTGCGAAGCGGGCTACGGGCGACCCTCGCGCGATTATGTCCCCCCGCTGCCCCCCCGCGTCGCGTGCGCGACCGCGCAACGCGATCGGATCAGCTCTTCCCCGAGCTGAAGTACGGTGCGCTGCCGTCGGTCGGGAGCCAGATCGCACCGCCGTCGACGGCGATGCCTCTGAGCTTCGGTCCGGCGGGCGGGGTGGCGTCGTAGCGAATCGACGTCTCAAACGTGCGGGCGTCGCCGGCGATGCGCAGGTCGGCGGCGTTGGGCAGGACCAGCAGCGGCGCGTGCAGCGGCTTCCACTTCGCCTCGGTCGCCGTGCTGGCGCTGCCGCCGACCAGGATCGTGCCGCGCTTCACGCCGAGGAAGCGGTACTTGCCGTCGGCGACGCCGTCGTACAGGTGCGGCGTCGACTCCGCCACCGTCGTGGCTCCGATCGCGTAGCCCGGCGACGAGGTCGTGCCGGGACCGATGGTCGGGACGGCGTGCATTGGCTCGCCGCCGCCCTGCTCCTCGAACGGCACGAGCGTGCCGCCGTTCCACCGGTACGTGCCGACCGGCAGGTCGGTGAACGTGTCGCCGATGGCCAACTCCGCCGGCTTGGTGACGCGAACGATCCGGTTGCCGAAGTACGAGTCGGCGAAGATGGGCGATACGGTGATCGACCCGCCACCGACGACGATCTCGCCGACGCCGCTGGGGGCCGGGGGCGTGGCGCCGTCGCGCCAGACCTGGTACCAGAGGACGTCGTCTCGCGCGGCGGTGAAGCTGCCGAGGTGCCACCCCTTGGGGATCTCGAGGATCAGCCGCTCGGCCTTGAGGCGCTCGGTGCGCGACAGGGGAGGCGGCACGAATTCCTCCGTGGACGTGTTGTACGCCCCGCTGGAGAGCCAGCCCGCGGGGCCGAGGGAGGTGGTCGTCATCGTCACCGCCGCCGTGGTCCCGCCCGTGGCGATGTCGACCGCTCCGCCGGCGTAGTTCCCGGGAGCGACGGTCAACTTGCCGCCGCCGCGATTCGTGCCGGCGTCGACGCTCGAATAACTGGTGGTCGCGCCGCTGGCGCTGCCAACGATGAACGACCCGCCGAGGTACGCGCCCTCGCTCGGGTCGTGCGCCAGCGGGTTCTGCGACGCGACCGGGCGATCGGCGGCGTCGCGGTCGGCCTTGGACCAGCGGTAGTCGGTCTCAAACCAGTCGGCGCCCGCCTGCCCGTAGCCCTGGTCGTTGCCAGCGAGCTTCTTGCGCGCGTCGAGGTGGCCGTCGGTTCCGTAGAGGTTGTCGTCGCCGGCGCCGGCGAAGAGCGAGTCGGTGCCGCCGCCGCCGAAGAGGGCGTCGCTCCCGTCGTCGCCGAGCAGGACGTCGTCGCCGGCGAATCCACGAATTAGATCGTCGCCGTCGCCGCCGTGGATCTCGTCGTTGCCGTCCAGGCCGCTGAGGGTGTCGCTGCCGCTGCCGCCGTCGAGCCACCACGCCTGGAGGCGGTCGTTGTCCTCCTGCCCGTAGAGGATCGCCCCGCCGACGGCGGTGATAACGTCGTTGCCGGCACCGGCGTAGATGACCCCCCCGCCAACGATCTTGGCGCCCACGTCGTTGCCCGCGCCGCAGTCGATGCGGTTGGTCCCGCCGGCGTCGTAGAGGGTGTCGTCGCCGTCGCCGGCCGAGATCTCGTCGTTGCCTTTGGCGGAATCGAGGGTGTCGTTGCCCGCCTCGCCGGCCAAGCGGTCGTTGCCGGCCCCGCTGCCGACGACGTCGCTTCCCGCCCCGGCCCAGACGGAGTCGCGCCCCCCGCCGGTGCCGATAACGTCGTCGCCGCCGTTGGCGTAGACCTTGTCGTTGCCGTCCCCGGTCTCGATCTCATCGAATCCAGAGCCGGTGGTGACGATGTCGTTGCCGGCACCGCTGTTGACGCGGGCGCCGAGGGCGAGCGAATCGAGGGCGGAGTCGATCCAGATCTTGTCGTCGCCCTCGCCCGACTGGATCACGACGTGCCTCAACGCGCCCAGCGAGAAGTGGCCGGCCGGCTGGTCGTTGATGGAAACCGTCAGCAGGTTGACGAAGCGCTTGTTGGCCCCGACGATGATCACGTCGTCGCCGGCCGTGCCTTCAACGGTCAACTCAATCCCATTGAGCACCGCGGATGCGAGCAGCCGGCGGGGGTCCAGCGCCTCTACACACGCCAGGTGAAGCCGGTAGACCGCTGGCCGAGACCGGGTGACGCAGGCGCGTGGCGCCGGTTTGTACGCCTGACGGCAGCTCGCTGAGCTCATGGCCCTGCCCCTTCAGTAACGTGAAGCCGGCAAAGATACTGCGGCGAGCGCGGCAACGCCACATTGTTTACAGTTGCACGCGCACCGGCAGTGCGGCCGGCGGTTATGCGGCGGGCTTGGGAGCGCAGAGGCCCAATTTTGTTGCCGCCGGTGGTTGCCGACGGTAGGTTCTCGGTTGGCGCGGGTGTTCCACGTGGAGCGCGTGGACTGTATTGGCGGCGCCGGGGCGGATGGAGCGGAGCCTGAAGGATGTCCAAAATGCAAAAGGCGAAGTCGCGGCTCGGGCGCGGGTTGAGCAGCTTGATCTCGGTCTCGGAGCTGCCAGTGGAGGAAGAAGTTAGCGGGGCGGCTGAGGCGCCGCCCGCGGCTCCCGCAGTGGCCGCCGCCCCGCTCGATTCGCCCCCCGCCGCCGTTTCGTCCCCCGCCGGTGCCCCGATCGAGCTGCCCATCGACCAGGTCACGCCCAACCCCCACCAGCCCCGCCGGCAGTTCGACCCGACGAGCCTTGCGGAACTGGCGGCGAGCCTGAAATCGAACGGCCTGATCCAGCCCATCGTCGTCCGCCAGGACGGCGTCGGCTACCAACTCGTCGCCGGCGAACGACGCCTGCGGGCGGCGAAGCTGGCGGGGCTGGCGACCATCCCGGCGATCATCCGGGAGGTCGACGCCTTCACCCAAGCCCAGCACGCCTTGGTGGAAAACATCCACCGCGAGGACCTCAACCCGATCGAGCGGGCGGCCGCGTACCGCACGCTGATCGATCAGCTCGGCCTGACGCAGTCCGAGCTGGCCCAGCGGCTCGGCGAGGACCGCAGCACCGTCGCGAATTTCCTGCGGCTGATGGAGCTCGCCGAGCCGGTCAAGGCGATGATCCGCGACGGGCGGCTGTCGCTCGGGCACGCCAAGGTGCTGGCGGGGGTGTCGGACATCCTCGAGCAGGAGCGGCTGGCGAACTTAGTGGTCGGGCAGGAGTTATCCGTTCGCAACCTGGAGCGGCTGACGCAGAACCCCGCCGCCGCCCCGCTGCCGGCGCGCCCGGCCGGCGAGCCGTCGGCCCATCTCCAGGAGCTGGAAAAGACCTTCGCCCGACAGTTGGGCATGCGCGTGCAGATCCGGGCGGGGAGCAACAAGAGCAAGGGGAAGCTCGTCATCCACTACGCTTCGCTGGACCAGTTCGACCAGCTTCTCGAGCGCTTGGGCGTGTCGGCGGAGACGGATTAGGCCGACGGTGCGGCGGGGCGGTGAGGGCGTAGCAACGGCGTTCTACGTGGAACGTGCCCCCCGCCTGAGCGACCTTCGCGCTGGGTGCAGGAGGTTCGCCGACAAATGGGTGAATCTCCAAAACGAACCCAATTCCAACAGCGCAATGCGCTCCACGTGGAACGTCGGCGGCAACCGTTCGACAGCCCTCGACGGCCGGGCGTCGCTGGCCAAAACAAACCCAATTCACGGCACCCGTCGTTCATGGCGTTGCGTCTGCCCCGCGAGGCCACGCTCTGTCGCCGTCGCTAAGCCACAAGAGGCATTCAACTCCCCCGCGGCGACCGTGCATACGATTGCGGCATGTCAGCCAGCCCCTCGGCCGCGGCCCGCGCGCCTGACCTGCTCGTCCCGCTCCTCTCCGACCTCGTCATCATCGGCGGCGGACCCACCGGCTTGTTCGGGGCCTTCTATGCCGGCCTGCGGCAGATGTCGGTGACGATCATCGACTCGCTTGAGGCGCTCGGCGGGCAGCTGGTCACCCTCTATCCGGAGAAGTACATCTACGATGTCGCCGGCTTCCCACGCGTCCTGGCCAAGGATTTGGCAGCGAGCCTGATCGAGCAGGCGATGCAATACCGGCCAACCGTTTGCCTCGGTGAGCAGGTCACGAACCTTGACTTCAACGCATTGACCAAGTTCTATACGATCCGCACCCGAAAGGGTGCCGCCGACACGCCCGGCCACCGCGCCCGAGCGATCCTGATCGCCGCCGGGGTCGGGTCGTTCGTCCCCAAGACGTTGCCCCTGCCAAACGCGAAGGATTTCGTGGGCCGTGGGCTGCACTACTTCGTGAAGTCGATCGACCCCTTCCGCGGCAAGCGAGTCCTCATTGTCGGCGGGGGGGACAGCGCCGTGGACTGGGCCCACATGCTCGCGCCCGTCGCGAGCCACCTGACCCTGATCCATCGCCGCGACGCGTTCCGCGCGCACGAGGAGAGCGTCCGACGGATGCGTCAGGCCGTGCCGGACATCCGCGTTTTCCACGAGCTGAAGGCGATTTCAGGTGACGGCTGCGTTCGACAGGTGGTTCTTTACGACAGCCGCAGCAAGACTGAGCAAACGCTCGATGTCGACCACGTGCTGGTGAACATTGGGTTCGAGACCCACCTCGGGCCGATCGCCAACTGGGGGCTGGAACTGGAGGGCGGGCAGGTCAAGGTGGACCCGATGATGATGACCAGCCGCCCGGGCATCTTCGCCGCCGGCGACATCGCGGCGTTCCCCGGAAAGCTCAAACTGATCGCCACCGGCTTCGGCGAAGCCTGCACGGCGGTCAACTTTGCCAAGCATTACCTGGACCCGGCGGCGAACATCTTCCCGGGGCACAGCACGAACCTGAAGCGGTAGCACGTCGCCCGGCGGTGGGGCGGCAGCACGTCCGCGAGCAGTACCGCGCGGCGGTATATGCGGGGAGGTCCTCTGGCGGCCATGGCGGTGTTGCCGACTGCGCTCCTGTCTCTGATGCTGGCCGCGGGGCTCGCGCTGCTCGCGCGGGCGCTGCGCGGCGACGCGGTGGGGGACCACCCGTTCTGCCGGCGGTGCGGGTTCGACCTCTTCGGTCGCGGGGTGGAGGCGCCGGTTTGCCCCGAGTGCGGGGCGGACGTCTCCAAGCCGCGCGCCACGCGCACGGGTGTTCGCCGCCGAAGGGCGGGGCTGGCCGCCGTCGCACTGGTGCTGATGCTCCCGGGGCTGGTCCTGTTCGGGACGCGCGGCGGGCGGGCGCTCGCGGCAGTCAAGTGGATCCAGCACCAGCCGTACGGGCTGGTCCTGCGGCAATCGCACAGCGGCGTCCCGGCCGAGCGCGACGAGGCGATCGCCGAGCTGCTCCGGCGCGTCAGCGAGGGCAGGGTCTCCGATGCCCGCCTGGCGGCGCTGGTCGACGAGATGCTGGCGGCGCAGGCGGACCTCAACACGCCGTGGGTACACCTGCGCGGCGACATCATCGAAGCGGCGCGAACCGCGAAAAAGCTGCCGGATGCCAAGTGGCAGCAATTCCTCCGGAACATGCCGCAGCTCCGCCTCCGCGCCCGCGCCAACGTCCGCCGCGGCGACGCGCTGCCCATCGAGATCGGCGACCGGGCGCGCTGCGGGTCGCGCATGCAGGTGCTGTTCAAGCACCAGATGACCGTCCTGCCCGGCGGGCTGGTCGAGGCGCGGGCGCCGGCGACGATGAAGTGGTTCGCCACCCTTCACGCCGGGGGCAACGTCCTGATGAACTACATCCTGGGGCTCGACCGCCAGCGCGTCGCCGAGAGCCCCGACGGGCCGCAGACGATCCACGTGCGCTCGAGGGTGGAGTTGTGGGAGTCCAGCAGCGCCACGACCGGCCCGCCCACCGCCACCACCGAGGTGGACCTTCAGACGACCTGGACCCTGGTCGCGGCCGACGCGCCCACCATGACGCCCGTCCCCGATGACCCGCAGACCCGCGCCGCCATGGAGAAGGGCGTCACCATCCGCGACCTGCACATCGACCCGCATGACCCGTACGAGGTCTACCTCTACATCACCGCCCTCGGGCTGCCCGCGCCGCTGGCGCACGACGTGATCCTGCGCGCCGGTGCGCGCGAGTGGCCGCTCACGACCCACTGCGGCACCACCGGCACGAGCACCAGCGCTCGCATCGAGAAGTTCGACCCCGACGTGGTGGACGTCGTCTTTCGCCCGTCCCCGGCCGCGGCAGCGCGGACCGTCGACCTCACCCGCTACTGGACCGGCGAACTCGTCATCCGCAACGTGAAGGTCCGCCGCCCGGCGAAGTAGACCGATCCCGCGAGCGGCCAGCGCGCGGCGCGACGCAATTGCGGGAAGGCGCGCCGCGGCGTAGGCTCACGCGCCGCGGCCGCAAGTCTTGTCGGCCCCATCTCTGATCCACGGGCCTGCCGGGCGAAGCGGCGGGGGAGGTTCATCACCATGCGGCCTGGGTACATCGCACTCGTTGCCCTCATCACGACTCTCTTTTCGGTTCACCCTGGCGCGACAGGCGCGCCGGCGCAGCCCGGGAGCAGCACCACTCGCCCGGCCGCCCGGCCGGCGACGGCGCTGGCGCGCGGGCCGTCGTTCCTGCCGCAGTTCGATGCTTCGCACACCACGCTCCTCTACCTGCCCGACCCGCTGCCCAACGTGCAGCGCGTGCTGACCGACCCGCGGCTGGGGCGGCTGTGGAGCCAGGGGAAGCTGACCGCCTTCATCCGCAAGAACGTGCCCGCGGTGTCGCTGCCGGACCTCCAGGCGGTCTGGATGATGGTGCTGCGCAACGCCCGCTGGGTGCCGCAGGAGCTGGCGGTCGGCTTCACCGAGAAATCGTGGGAGCAGATGGACCACCTGGTCCGCCTGATCCTGTACGCCAACCTCGGCGCAGCCGTGCAGGGGCCGGAGATGCGCAACTCGCGCGCCGAGCTGCAAGCCGGGCTGGCCGAGAGCATTCGGCTGGCGAACCTGCCGGCCATGCGGCTGTGGGTGCGCTTCCGTGCCAAGGAGGATTCCGACGCACTGTTCGCGCTGGTGAGCGAGCAGTTGCAGAACGTCGCGGCGCGCTCACCGGTGCTGAAGGTGCGGGCGGAGGCGGCGCGGGTGACGGTCTCCTTCGCCATGAGCGACGCGATGCCCACGCAGGAGCAGCGCGTCAACCTTCTGGTGGGGATGCGGCTGGCCGCCAGCCCGCGCGAGCCGGGCGCTCGGCAGGTGGCCGAGGCGCTGGGGAAGGTGACGGTCACCGCGTCGCTCGAGCGGCAGGGGACGGGGCTTCGCCTGACCTTCGGCGACGCCGCCGCGGGCGCCAATGCCGCCGCGGGCGCGGTTGGCGGCGGGGCGGGCAAGCCGCTGGCGGCGGCGGACCTCGGGCCGCTGGCGCAGCTCGACGACCGCACCATCGTCTTCACCACCTGGGACGTGAAGAAGCTGGTCGAGGCGTCCGCCAAGTGGATCGAGATCGCCGATGCATGGTCCGAGAAGCTCGGCGACGAGCAGCTCGCCAAGGCGCCGCAGGGCGCGAACATGATCACCAGCATGCGCATGCTGGGCGTGCAGATGGCGGCGTCGGCGGCGACCGGCACCTCGCGCGTCAGCTCGACCGGTGACGGCGTGGAGTTCCGCGTGCTCCAGAAGGGCCTGGACCCGGCCGTCCCCCTGGCCGACGCGCCGCTCGCGAAGCTGATCCCCGCCGGCGCGGGGGGTTTCGCGGCCTACATGGACGCCTCGATGGCGGAGGTGGTCTACGCCTCGCTGGTCCAACTGGAGATGCGGGCGGAGCAGCGGGCAACCCGCGAGGCGACCGGCCGACGCCCCACGCGCGCGGGCGATCTCGGCGCGCAGCAGATGCTGGAGGCGTACCGCGAGCACTTCGGGCCCCTCGAAGCGTTCGTCGGCGGCGACGCGCTGGAGTGGTTCAAGCCGGGCGTCGCCGTCGTCTACGGCTCGCAGGGCGTCGTCCGCCGATTAGAGGTCCGACCGCAGGGCGAGAAGCCCTTCATCGGCCAGAACTTGCCGATGTTCGAGCTGGCCACCATGGGCGTGCCGGTCTCGCCAGAGAAGGGACGCGAGTACTACGAGAAGGCGTACGGCCACCTGGTCAACGGCATCGTCGCGGTGGTGAACGAGCACCGCGACCCGGCGAAGCCGGCCTTCGCCGCGCCGCAAGGCGCGCAGACCAAGCAGGCGGACCTCGGCCTGGGCGTGCCGGCGCACGTGTTCGACATCGAGTGGCTCAAACCGATGGCGTCGGAGGTGCAGTTCACCGTCGAGGGCGACCTCCGCCCGCACTACTTCGAGCACGGCGGGGCGATGGTCTTCTCCACGTCGCCGCGACTGAGCAAGGCGATGATCGAGGCGGCCAGGTCCGGCAACTCAGTCGCGCTGCCGCCCAAGCCGGCGATCACGATCGGGCAGCAGGACGCGGGCAAGCTGGTCGGGTTCGGCCAGTTCAAGGGTGCGATGGGCGTGGCGGTCTTCGACGCGGGCGCGGTTTGGGCCGAGTCCATCATGAAGCAGCTGGCTCCCACCACCCAACCCGCCGCCCCTGAAGACGCCGCCGCAGCCGACCACCCCCCGAAACCCGAGCCAACGGCGGGAGAGATCGGGAACCTCATCCGCGGCATCGGCGAGTACGTCGGGCTGATCAAGGCGTCGAGCTGGGAAGCCTGGCAGAACGAAGGGATTCGCGTGATGAACGGGAAGATGACGTTTGGTAAGTAGCGACTGAGGGAGTGCCGGAGCGTTCTGTCGCGCCGGAGTTCCCGCCTGCCGCAGGGCGGGCCCGCGAGCCCGCCCAGGTTTTCGGCCTCCGGCTCGCGGCGGCTCAACGCAACTCGTCGATCTGGGCGACCAGGCGTTGCAGCCCGCCCTTATCGTCGTTGGCGTCGTGGTCGGCCGGGTCGTCGTCGCCGCCGCCCGATCCTGAGTTGTCACCGTCGTTGTCGTCATCATCGTCATCCCCGCCGCCGCCGGGGCCGGAGTTGTCGTCGTGGTCGCCGTGGCCGTTGCGGTCATCGTCGTCGCCGCCGCGGTCGTCGTAGGTGTCTTCGGGGTCGTCGTCGTAATCGTCGTTGCCGGCGCCGCCGCGGTTGCGATCCCGGCCGCGGCCGCCGTGGCAGTCGTCGTTGCCGGTTCCGCCGTCGACGGAGTCGTCGTCGTCGCCGCCGTAGCAGTCGTCGTCGCCGTCGCCGCCGCGGATGGAGTCGTCGCCGACGTCGCCGTCGCAGAGGTCATTGCCGCCGGCGCCGAAGACCGAGTCGTCGCCGGCGTCGCCGTAGCAGAGGTCGCGGGACGCGCCGCCGTCGATGGTGTCGTTGCCGTCAAGGCCACGGCAGCGGTCGCGCCCGCCGCCGCCGAAGAGCGAGTCGTCGTGGCGGTTGCCCTCGAGATAGTCATCGTGCTCGCCGCCGTCGACGAGATCGTTGCCGCGCCCGCCGTAGACGGCGTCGTCGCCGCCGTCGCCCCAGCAGCGGTCGCGGTTGCCGCCGCCGGTGACGACGTCGTTGCCGTCGTCGCCGTGGATGCGGTCGATGCCGGCCCCGCCGACCAAGGTGTCGCTCCCGCCGCCGCCGAACATGCTGGTCTGGCGCGGGATCACGCCGTTAATTTCCAGCACTTCGATGTGGTCGTTGCCCGCCAGGCCATAGAGCTTGATCTCGCGCACCTGGTCGAGGGCGAACGCGGTGATCTTGCCGTTGACCTTCACCTCGAGCTGCGCGGGGTTGTTGGCCGCGAGGGAAAGGAAGATCTGGTCGGCCTTGCCGGTGCCCGACACCTTCAGCTCGTCCCCGTCCAGCACGGCCGAGAGGAGCTTGCGAAGCTCGAGCGATTCGACCTTTGGCAGGCAAACCCCTTTGCACCGCGAAGGGGGCTGGCGATGTGACACGTTGAAACCTCCGTTCCGACAGGTGGGCGACCCGCATCACCCACGGGCGGAGCCGCCAACTGATCAACACATAGCCGACCGGCACTATTTGCTACAATGGGCGCGATTCCTGATCCACGAGAGCTTCGCATGATCGCAACAAACCTCCCGGCCGCCGGCTCATCCGCCTTGCCTGACCTCGCGCGCACGCCCACCGTCGATCAGGTGGGGATCGAAGAGCGCGTGGAGCGCCTGACGAAGCGCAGCATCAAGAAGGAGTCCAAGGTCCACGCGCTCAAGCTCGCGCTGGCGATGATCGACCTGACGACCCTGGAAGGCGCGGACTCGCCCGGCAAGGTCCGGCAGATGTGCTACAAGGCCAAGCACCTGCACGACGCCCTGCCCGACGTGCCGCACGTGGCGGCGGTCTGCGTCTACCCGACGCTGGTGCGCATCGCCAAGGACGCGGTGAAGGGGACGCCGATCAAGGTGGCGGCCGTGGCGACGGGCTTCCCGTCGGGCCAGTTCCCGCTGGACGTGAAGCTGCGCGACACGCGGTACGCGGTGGACGAGGGGGCCGACGAGATCGACATGGTCATCAGCCGCGGGCACTTCCTTGCCGGCGACTACGGCTACGTGTTCGATGAAATCGCGCAGGTGAAGGAAGCGTGCGGCCAAGCCCACCTCAAGGTCATCCTCGAGACCGGGGAACTCGGCGCCTACGACCAGGTCCGCAAGGCCAGCGACCTCGCCATGCACGCCGGCGCCGATTTCATCAAGACCAGCACCGGCAAGGTCACGCCCGCCGCCACGCTGCCGGTCACGCTGGTGATGCTGGAAGCGATCCGCGACTTCTACCACGCGACCGGCAAGAAGATCGGCATGAAGCCCGCGGGCGGCATCTCGACGGCCAAGATCGCGATCCAGTACCTGGTCGTCCTGCGCGAAACCCTGGGCCAGGACTGGATGACCCCGGACCTCTTCCGCCTGGGCGCCAGCCGCCTGGCCAACGATATCCTGATGCAGTTGGTGAAGGAGCGGAGCGGGGCGTACCAGTCGCTGGATTATTTTTCGAAAGATTAGAGCGGTGCGCCATTGGGTGTAGCGGACCGCGAGCGATGTCATCCTGAGCGTACACGAGAAGGATCTCGGGCTGGCGAGCGACTCACCTTCCCGAGATCCCTCGCGAGTACGCTTCGGGATGACACGCGCGAGTACGCTTCGGGATTGACGCAACTCCTGCTGCCGACGCTACACCGGAACGCGCAATGCTCTAGCCGGCGCGCCTCCGCTGCGTGAGCGGCGGACCGTCAGATCTGCACGTGCGCTTCGTTCGGCGTCATCGCGACGATCGGACCGAGATCCGACAGCTCATCCACGGTCAGGGCTGAATTCAGCGCAGCAGCAATCATTTGCTGTCGCTCCTCGTGGGAGCGGCCATCGAAGGCTCGGCTCACCACCACGCCGGTCACGCGGCCGGAAGCCGTCTGCTCCAGCAGGTCCGCCGCGTCGGCCAGCGTCGCGCGAAGCGCCGACATCACCTTTTCGCGTAGCTGAGCCAATGGGCCACTCCTCTCGCGTGAACGACCGCGGCGGCGTCAACGAGTTGACGTGCATTCCATCGTACCACACTCTTCGCGTCCCCGCTGACGCCGTGCGTCAGCCGCTTGGCGCGGAGGTATCCCAAGAGCCCGTCGAAGGACAGGTAGCGCAGGTGGTTGTCCCACATGATCACCACCTTGCTCCACTCCGTGATCGTAGACGTCTTGATCACGTCCTGGAGTGACGAGGGGCACTTCGCCAGCCACTTCGGCAGGTCGTGGGCGGCATCGTGCGACTTGGTCCCGCGCAGGGCGACGGCCTGAAGAATGCACTCCACCGACACGCCGCTCCAGTACATCGCCTCAACGAACGCCGAGTCATCGAGCGCGCGCCGCGCGGCGGTGATGCGCTCCAGTGATGCGTGGTACAGCACGGCGGGATTGTGCGAGAGGTTGCCGGGCATGGCACGTGCTTCGTGGCGGCGCCGCTACTTCTTCCCATCGCCGCGCAGCACCTCGTCCACCGTCGTCGTCAGGGTCTGCACGGCCGTGGCGCTCACCTTCGGCTCCTGGAGCGTGCCCTTCACGTGGATCTGCAAGAGCTCGTGCTTGGCCGTCTGGACGATGTCACCCAGGATGGGGACCTTCGGCCAGTTGGGGTTGTCGGTGGTGAAGCTCATGCGGACGCGCTTGTTGTCGAAGTTGAGCTGCCCGGACCCGCTCATCAGCATGTCGCGGCTGCGGAGCTCGAGCGACTCGAACGTGACGACGGGGCCGTCGACCATGAAGCGGGCCGAGGCCTGGCTGAATGGGGAGGTGATCGGCAGCGAGAGGTTGGTGATCTGCAGCAGCCCCAGGACCAGCGGGATCTTGTACATTTCGCGCCCGTTGACGGCGACGTCGCCGCGGCCGCGGCGGGAGTGGGCGTTGGTCCAGTCGCCTTCGAGCGCCAGGCTGGCCGACAGCTCGCCGGTCAGGTCCGCCGACGCCTCGCCGGTCAGCTCGCGCACGTCGGCGTTGCGAAGCACCAGGTTCATCGCGTAGCGCGACGCGCCGACCTCCGGAAACGCGAGGTCCACCTGCCCGGCGATGGACCCGCCAGCCAGCCGCCCCTTGAAGTTGCCGATGCGCAGCGCGTCCTGGTCGGCGGGCTTGTAGAACTCGGCGTGCAGATCCTGGACGGGGCGGCTGGCGATGGTGAGATCGGCGATGTCGAGCGGGCCTTCCAGCGACGCGAGCTTGCTGTTGCGCACCGTGCCGGCGAGGTCCGCGCCGCCGTTGACCTTCTCCATCGGCATGCCGACGTCCAGCGAGGCGTCGGCGAAGCCGAGCTTCACGCTGAAGTCCACGTCGACCGGCGACGCACTGGCGGGCGCGGTCGTCGGGACGAGCCCGCCGGCGGCGGAGGCCAGGGCGGGCGGCGGCGGCGGGGGCGCGTCGCCGCCGGGCGGCGGGAGCGTCCGCACGCGCAGCTTCGGAAACTCGAACGACACCACGCCCGCGAGCTTCACCCCTTCGATCATCGTCGCCAGCGCGGGGGGCAGCGCGCGGCGGAGGTCATCGTCCACCGGGACGTGGTCGGCCGACAGGCGCAGGTCCCACTCGCTGGTCTGCGACGCGACGTTCCCGCCGCCGGAGAGCCGGATGCTGGCCGGCCCGTGCTTGGCGGAAAGGTTCGCCAGCGTCACCCGCCCGCCGCTGACGCGCACCGAGCCGGCGATGTCGCTCAGCTTGTACGGCACCGCCTGCACGGTCGCCGAGAGTTGGCGCGGGTGGATGATCAGGTCGAGGTCGGGCGCGGCGGCTTCAGCGAGCGGCGCGTCCAGCATTGGCGGCGGCGGGGGGAGCGTCGGGTCGTCGTGCGCCGACGCCACGGGCGCCGCGGCGGCGATCATCGTGACACCAGCGGCGGGGACGCCGGGCGATGGGTCCGCGCCCGGCGCGCTGCGGTAGCTGAGGTCCAGGTCGACGATCCCCTCGGGCTTCACCGCGTCCCACGCCTGCTGCGCCGCCGGCGGAAGGATCGCGTAGAGCGATGGGTCCAGTTCCAACTTGGCGGCGGTGCCGCTGAAGGCAATGCTCGGCTTGTTGCGCGGCCAGGCGATCTCGCCGGTGCCGGTCAGCTCGGCCGACCCGCGCTTGGCGCGCACGTCGGTGAGCGTGACGCGGTCGGGCAGCAGGTGGAGCTTGGCCGCAAGGTTCGATATGACGTGCGCGCCGTCCACGGGCCAGATTGACCCGTCGCGCAGGGCGATCTCGAACGCGTGGGTGAGATCCGAGTCGCTGGCGCTGCGGGCGACGTTGGCGATCTGCGATGCGCCCGGCCGCCACACGCGCCCGTCGATGTCGAGCACGCCCTTCAGCGCGGATTTCGTCAACCACTGGCGCCGATCCGGCGGGAGGGCCTCGAGCAGGGCGTCGTCGATCGGCACGTTGCGGGCGATGATCTTCAGGTCCGGGCGGGGCGGGATGATGTCCCCCTCGGCCTCGCCCGGCTCCAGCGGCGTCCCGGCCACCCCGGCGCGCCAGGCGACCCGCCCGTCCATTACCAGGCTGGCGTCGCCGCGCCGCATGGTGGCGCCGACGATGTCGACGTACCCCTCGCGGATCGACAGCTTGCCGCTCACGTTCTCCATGAGGTACGGGAACGCCGCGAACTTGCCCGACGCGTCGCGCAGGCTCACGTCGGTGTCGATGAGCCAGATCGATTTCGGTCCGATCGGGCGGGTGACGCGGCACTCGAACGCGCCGGTGTACTTGGGATAGAGGCCCTTCCCGTCGGCGTCCAGGTTGCGCAGCGCCTGCTTCACTTCCGGGGGGAAGGCGGCGTAGAGCGCCGGCTCGTCGCGCACCTCGTCGCAGCGCACGTGCACCTGCACGCCGGCATCCCCGGTCAGCGGCGCGATCAGCCCAGCGATGTGGATGACCGAGTTGCGGTTCGGCCCGTCGGCGTTGCCGTACCCCTTGAGCCCGACCAGCTTCACCTGGTCCATGCCGGTGGACGGGTCATAGCCGAAAATGATCCGCCCGGTCGCGTTGCGGACCGGGTAGGGGAAGCGGTCGAACACGAACCGCCCGTCGAGGATGTCGATCTCGCCCGAGACGTCGAGCTTGGCGCCCGCCACCGGCCGATCGACGCGCACGTGCAGCGCGGCCAGGCCCTGCGGGCGCAGGTGGTCGTACAGCTCGCGCACCTGCCGTGGCATCGAGGTGATGTAGCGCGGCGACGCGGGGATCTGGATCTTCTGCCCGACGATGCGCACGTTGGCCGGCGACAGCGGCGAGTAGCCGAAGATGTGCCCGTCGATCGCGAAGCGGTTCTGCTCCAGCGCGCCGCTGAGGCTCTTGGTGACGGTGCGGCCGTCGTCGGCGTACTCGCCGATGGTGATGCCGCTCTCGGTGAAGGTGAACTTCCCCTCCACCTGCCCGAGCTGGATCGGCGAGGGCGCGACCAGCTTGGCCAGCACGTCGACCACGCCGGCGTTGTTCATCCCGACGGCGCGCATCACGTCAAACGCGCCGCCGGCCCACGCCTGCACCGCCAGCTCGTCGCGACCGAGCCATTCCTCCGGCCGAACGGTCAGGTTCACGCCGCGCAGCACCGTCTCGACGCGAAACTTCGCCTCGGCGTCGTCCTTCGCCGGGGTGTAGGTCAGCATTGGGACGTCGACGCCGCCGGCCAGCCCGTGGCGGTCCCACCAACTGCGGACCTGCGCCGGCAGCATGGAGCGGATGTCGCGGCCGAACTGGAAGTCCTGGAGCCGCGCCGTGACCTGCCCGGTATCGCGGACCAGCGTGCCGGTCACGGTCGGCCCGAGCGTGACGACGCCATCGGCGCCGCTGGCGCCGCCACGGCTTTGGAATTCAAAGCTGTACTTCTGCGCGTCGCTGGACGGCGCGAGCTGCCCCTCGAGGGTCATGCTGCCGCGCGAGCTGAGCTTTCCGTTCTGCACCTCCGAATACTCGATCTGCGCGTTGCGCAGGATGATTTCCGGCAGCGCCGGCAGCGAGCCGGATGCGCCGCGCGTGGTGGCGCCGGTGGTGGGGCGCGGCATCCGCTGGTAGTTCCACTTCGAGGTGTCGAGGTTCTCGGTCAACTGCACCAGCGGATCGACGGCGATGATCTGCGTCAGCTTCAGCCGCCCGGCGAGCAGCCCGCGCGGGTCGTAGCTGACGAGGAAGGTGTTGGCGGAGAACAGGATGCTGTCGGCTCGGCCGCTGCCGTCGATGAAGACGTTGACCTTCTCCAGCCGCAGCCCCTCGAAGATCGAGAGCTTGGCCTCTCCGACGGTGACCGGCCCGCCGATCAGGCGCGACAGTTCGGACTCCGCCATCTTCTTCACGCGGGTGGAATCGGTGACGAACAGGTACCCGCCAATCAGCGTGCACAGGAGGATGAAGACCGAGAGCATGCCCCAGCGCCGCCCGGCGGACGGGGAGCGGCGGAACGGGTGACCGGCCGTGAACGGGCGGTCGTAGAGCCGGTCGGGAGTAAGGAACCGTTGTTGGGCCACGACGGGTGTCTACACGCGGGAACTTCACACGCGGGAACGTCAGCCGAACTTTGACTGCAAGTGCGGCTCGGCCACGGTCGGGTCGTCAGCCGGTTGAACGGGCTGCGCCGCCGGCCGCGGGCGCCGCGCCAGCCCCGCCAGGGCGGGCGCCAATCCCGCCGCCGCCAGCACTGCCATCGGCACTTCCGCCGGAAGCCGATAACGCAGCGAGCCCACCGAGGTCGCCGCGGCGGCGGTAAGGTATACCGCTGGCGCCAGCAGGAACAATTTCGCGCTCGGCCGCAACGTCCTGCTACCGAAGACGGCCAGCAGCGCCAGCACGAACAGCGGGATCGCATACGCCATCGCCGCCAGCACGTAGAGCGGCCGCGAAAACTCCGCGCTGAGGGGCCGGGGGCTCCAGGTGCGCGCCACCTTCACCGCCGCCAGCTCCAGCGCCCGCCGGGGGTTTTCCCGGGCATACGCGGCCGCTCGCGCGGCGAGGTAGTCGTTGCGCTCCACCTCGGTCATCCCCTTTAACTGAGGCATCCGCTGCACAAAGGTTTGATCGCTGGCCCCGGTGGCGTCGGGGTTGAAGCCGTCGTAGGAGGTGATGCCGGCATTGGTGCTGGTCCAGACCCAGGCGTTCAGCACCCGGTGGTTCCGCCACGCCCACGGTAGCAGCGCCGCTAACGTTAGCAGCAGCATGGTGGTACCGACGGGCAGCGGCCACTTGCGATGGTGATACGGGGACGCGGGCGGGGGGTTCAGCAGCGCCGCCAGCACGCCGAGGAGCACCGGCAACGCGATCGCGCCCGGGCGGACGAGCACCGACAGCGCCAGCGTCGAGCCGCCCACCAGCCAGGGAACCGTCCCCCGGCTCGTCAGCAGGAACATCCCCCAGCCCAGCATGCACGTAAACAGTGATTCGGTCAGCAGTAAGCCGCAGAAGTAGATGAGGAAGGGGTTGAGCGCGACCATCGCCGCCGCCACGACCGCCGGACGGCCCGGAAGCCACCGCCGGGCCAGCAGGTACGCGGCGAGGACGGTGCTGGTGTCGAGCAGGCACTGAACCACGCGCACGACCTGCGCGTTCCCGCCTGACGCGGCGATCAGCAGCGGGTAGCCGGGGGTGCGGTAGGCGAAGACGCGGTCGCCGAAACGCGGGTCGATGAAGCTGAGCCCCTCGCCTTGCAGGAGGGACCGGGCGGCGGCGAGGTACTCGACCTGGTCCGGCAGTTGCGCCAACGCCGCGGGGTCGCTGGGGCGGGTCAGGGCCCAGGCAAGGCGGAGGATCAGCGCCAGGAGCAGCAGCGAGAGGATGGTCGCTCGGGCCGGGGCTTCACCGGATCGGATCACCCCCGAAGGATAACCGATTCCGCCACCCAGCCTTGCAGACAGGGGCCATCCAGCGGCGGGCGGCGAAGATTTTTCCGATTTTGAGCTTCAAAATTAGCCGGCTTTGAAAACGTCGGGTAGGTTTAGGGCACTCACAAGCCATTTGTCTCCCGCGCGATCCGCCGCAAGCCCTCCAGCGGCGGATCGCGCTATTTTCACCAGACCGAATTCAACGCTATACGGAACGCGACGCCACGCGCCCCCGGCCACCGCGTCGCCCGCTACTTTGCGAACCAAAGCCGCAGGACCACCAGCCACCCGGCGATGGTGAGGCACGAGACGACGGTGGTCCAGAAGACGCAGTCGGCCGCCAAGTCGGTGTCGCCGTCAAGCTCCAGCGTCAGCAGCAGCGTGGTAATGGCCGTCGGCACGGCCGCGGTCAGGATCAGCAGCTCGGCCGGCCAGCCGTTCTCGCCCCACAGGTCGAGCGCGCCGACGCCCAGCGCGTGGAATCCCCAGAGCAGCGCCGCCATCTGCACCGGCCCGACGAGCAGGCGGAGCACCAGCACCAGCGAGACCGGCCGCCAGCGTGGCCAGCGCGGGTTGCTCGCGAGCTGCGCCCCCAGCGTCGTCAGCGCGATCGGCACCAGGCCGTCGGACAGGTAGCCGGCCGTCTTGCTGATCGCCACCGGCAGGCGGTGCGCTTCGTCCGATTGCAGCCACCACCGCGCCGCCAGCGCGGCGATGAGCGTGGGCAGGACCGGCATGCGGATGATGCGGACGATCGACTTGCCGATCCCGCCGCTGTGCGCCGCCGCCGCGATCATCAGCCCCAGCGTGTACCCCAGCACGTTCTGCGTCATCAGCACGAACGCCTGCACCGCCCCGGCGTCGCTCGCGCCGTGCGCGCCCGTCCTCGCGGGGAAGGCAAGCTGCGCCAGCGGCAGGCCGTAGTTCCCCGAGTTGTAGAACATCACCGCCAGCGCGATCGCCGCCAGCGTCTTGCGGCTCAGCCGAAGCATCCGCCCGATGCCCCACACCATCAGCCCCAGCGTCACCACCTGCACCACGGTGATCGTCACCACCCCGCCCATCTGCTCCCACGAGAGGCTGCTGGTGGCCACCTTGTCGAAGATGAACGCGGGGACGAAGAGGTAGATGTTGAGCTTTGAGAGCGTGCCAAGATCAATGGCGAACTTCCAGCGCAACGCAGCGCCGAAGGCGATCATCAGCAGGATCGGGGCCAGGACATCGAGGAGGATCGACAGGAGCATGGCGGCCGGCGGAACGTATCGCGCGGGGTGGGAAAGACAAAGGCGCAGCGGAGCGGTCAGCGGCGGAGGTTGGACGTTGTGCCTTGCTCGCGTTGCACATCCTCGATCGTCACTGCTCCGCGCGTTGCAGCGGGGCGCGGTAGCATGGGCCGTTCAAGTTGGAAGGAGCCTCGCATGTACAAGACGCTGAGCCCCGGCGCGATTGGCGTGACCGTCGGCGGGCTGCACGAGGGACTCGTGGCAGCGAAGATCGGCGGGTTCGACGGGCTCGAAGTGTCCGCCGGCGCGCTGGCGGACGAGGTGGAGCTGCACGGCGCGGACAAGGTGAAGCGGCTGTTCGCCGAGCACGGCATCCGGCCGGCGGCGTTCCCGCTGCCGACCGATTGGCGCAACGGCGAGCAGGCGTGGGAGCGCGACCTCGCGCTGCTGCCGCGGCTGGCGCGTGCTGCCGCCGCCGTTGGCATCACGCGCACCTTCACGTGGATCCTGCCCGGCTCCAACGACCGCCCGGCCGACCTCAACCGCGCGTTCCACGTCGGCCGTTTCGAGCCGATCGCGCGGATCCTGGAAGACCAAGGCGTCTCGCTAGGGCTGGAATTCATCGGCCCCAAAACCCTGCGCGACAGCTTCGCCCACCCGTTCATTCACACGATGGACGACATGCTGTCGATGGCCCGCCAGATCGGGCCGAACGTGGGCGTGCTGCTGGACTGCTGGCACTGGTACACATCCGTCGGGACGCTGGAGGACATCCGCCGCCTCCGCCCGCGCGACGTCGTCTACGTCCACGTCAACGACGCGCCGGCCGGCGTGGCGGTGGACGAGCAGGTCGACAACGTGCGCGACCTGCCCGGCGCCACCGGCGTGATTGACATCACCGGCTTCCTCCGCGCCCTCGAGCGCATCGGCTACGACGGCCCCGTGACGCCCGAGCCGTTCAAGAAGGATCTGGCCGCCTTACCGAACGACGAGGCGCGGCTGCGCGCGGTAGGGGCGTCGATGGACAAGATCTTCCGGGGCGCGGGGATCTGACGGCGCCGCCGACGCGAAATGCTACACCCGCGGCTCGGCTGATCCCAAGCCAACACTTCATTCCGTCATCTGCTCACGGCGCCGTCGCGGGAGCAGCAGCGGGGGCCGTGGCGGGTTCCGAGGCCGGCTCGATCCGCCGGTCGCCAACGCGGATGATGTCGCCGATGTCGAGGAACACCTCGGCGTGCTTGCCGACGACGATGTCGCTGTAGAGCGCGTTGGCCAGGAGGTAGCGCTGGTTGCCGCCCTCGCGGCGGAGGATCGAGACCAGCGCGTCCTTGCGGTTTTCCTCCAGCCCGCCCGCCGCCGCCAGCGCCTGGGCGAGCGTGATCCGGCGGCTGGTCAAGCTGTAGGCGCCGGCGCGGCGCACGTGCCCGTCCATATAGTATTCGCCGGTCCGCGGCGGGTGGACCTGCACGATGTCGCCGGCCCGCAGCGTCACGTCCTTCTGCTTACCGAGGAAGAGGTCTTCGACACCGACCTGCTCCATCACCTTCGACTCGCGGTCGCCTTCGCGGCGGATGACGGTGACGGTGGTGTGGCGCTCGTCCGCCTGCACCCCGCCCGCCGCCGCGATCGCCTGCTTCACGTTCAGCGCCCGGCCTGCGGGCAGGGAGAACGCGCCGGCGCGCGGGACGACGCCGGTGATGTAATATTCGTCGCCCGACGCCGGCGCGGCTTCGTGCGGCGGCAGCGCGAGCTGCGCCCGCGCCTCCGGCCTGAGCCCGGCGAGGTAGGCCTTGGCGTGATCCTGCACCTTCCGCTGATGAGCCTCAAGCGCACGGATCGACTCGATGTACGTCCTGCTCCCAAGGCCGTGCGACCGCGCCAGGTTCGCGGACCGCGCCGCGGATTCGTCGCGCTCCTCCACGTAGCGCCGCATCGTCGGATCGAGCTGCGCGATGCGGACCAGCGCGGCGTCGGGGATGAAGCCCGTCGGCGCAGTCGCCGTTCCCGTCGCCGGCGGCGCCGCGCCGATTGGCGCGTCCGCGGCGGCCGTCGGGTGGATCCCGGTCTGGCTGACGTAAGCGAGCCCGTGCTGCCTCGCCAGATCCGAGAGCAGCGCCGAGGTGGAGAAGAACCGATCCACGGTCACGTCCGGCGCCGCGGCGGCGACCTCCAGCACCGTGTTCTTCCGCCGCGCGTCGGGCAGCTCCGACAAGACCTGCCGGAGACGCGCGACATCGATCGGCCTGCCCTCGTACAGCAGTGAATCTTTCCCAATGATCACGCGCACGAATTCCCTCTGGCGCGGCGATGCGATGAGCATATCGCCGGGGCGGACGACGAGGTTGACGCCGCTGTCGCCGGCGATCAGGCGGTCGAGCGGAACGTCGATCACGCGCTTCTTGTCATTGCCGGTCGCTCCGCCGCCGCCGCCGGCGCCGGCGCCGTCACCGGCGGGCTTGGCGGATGCGCGGATGACGCGCAGGGTGCCGATGTCCCCCGGCCGGCCGCCGGACATCGCCAGCACGTCCAGCATGCGGAAGTCATTCTTGGGCACCGCATACTGCCCCGGGCGATCGACCTGCCCGAGGATGCTGAACGTCCGGCCGCGCGCTTCGGCCACGGTGACCGCCACCTGCGCCTTGGCCAGCACCCGCGCTTCCTCGTAGGCGCGGGCAATCAACTTCGCTGCGGCCGCCTCCGTCAGCCCGGCCACCTTCACTTGCTCGAGGAAGGGAAGCGAGATGCTGCCGGTCTCGCTGACGCGCGCGGCCTTGACCGTCTCCACGCCGGCCGCGGTCAGCTCGGCGATGGACACGTTGACGAGGTCACTCGGGCCGATTCGGTAATCCTCCGCTGCCACCGCGAGGTCCGCCGGCTCGATCGGCGACGTCGGCTCGACCGGATCCGTGGCGACGGTGGTCGTCGTCGCATTTGCGGTCGCCCGTGAATGGGACGCAGGGCCTTCGCCCGACGGCTTCGTCTCCTGCGCCAGGAGCCAGATGGGCGCGGCGACGCAGGTCAGCGCCAGCACGGCCGCGGCGAGCGAGCGCACGCGCCCGGGCCGGCGGCGGTCGGGCAGCTTGAGCACCCGCCGCACGCGGGCGAGCAGGTCTCCGCCGGTGGCGGCGGTGGCAAGCGACGTCGTGAGCCGCCTGCTCGCCCCGCGCCGCCCCTCCAGCGCCGCCAGCGCCGCCGCATAACCGCGCGCGTCGCCGCACGCGCGGGCGGCGATGTCGTCGCAGCAGTTCTCGCGCTCCTGCCGGATCGTCGCCGACATCCACCACGCCGCCGGGTGGTAGAACATCAGCGTCTCCACCGCCGCCTGGAAGAGGTTGACGAGGTAGTCGTGCCGGCGAACGTGCGCCAGCTCGTGGGCGAGGATCGCCTGCACCTGTTGTGGCGTGAGGTGGTTCAGCACCGCGAGCGGGACGAGGATGACCGGACGCAACGCCCCGACCACCGCGGGGACGTCGATGCGCGGGCAGTCGATCAGGCGGACGTCTCGCGAGATGCCCAGCTCCCGCAGCAGGCGGGCGAGCAGGTCATCGTATCGCCCGGCACGCGGTCCGCGCGCCAGCCGGCGCAGCAGCAGCCAACCGGCGGCGTGCCACGCCGCCATCACCGCCACGCCGACCAGCCAAGCCGCCACGAGGTAGCGGAGCGTGCGGAGCTGCGCCGCGGTCGTGCCCGCGACGACTGACCGCGACAACGGCGGCGCGGGCAGCATGTCAGCCACCTTCGCCACGCCCACGTACGCCGCCGGTGAAACCGGTGCAACGGCCGCGGATGCCATGGCCTCCGCGACACGGGCGGGGGCCGGAGCTTTCACCGCGATCACCGCGAAGCTCGCCGCCGCCGCCAGCACCATCAGCCCCAAGGCGGCGCACGATGCCGCGTACCGCGCCGATGGCGGCGCCGCGCGCATCAGCCGCAGCACCGCCGCGAGCAGCGCGGCAAAGACCACGCCCTGCCAGAGGGAGTGGACCAGCGTCCACCCGAGGCGCGGGACCAGCGTCTCAACGAAGGGGGCAAGTGAAGCGAACTCGTTCACGGCTTGGCTCCTTTCATCTCATCGAGCAGCTTGCGGATCTCGTCCAGCTCCTGCGGGGTGGCGCGGCGGGCGGAGAGGGCGGCGGCGACGAGCTTTCGCGCCGACCCGCCGAACGCCCGGTTGATCAGGTCCGCCGCCAGCCGCCGCTGCGTCTGCGCCTCGGGCTGGGCGGGGCGGTAGACGTGCGTGCGCCCGCGCTCGTCGCGGGAGACCAGCCCCTTCTCGTGCATGATCTGCATGATCTTCAGCACGGTGGTGTACCCGGTGCGCGAGCCGAGGTGATCCAGCACGCCGCGGACGGTGCTGGGCCCCAGCCGCCACAGGGCCTGGAGGATTTCCAGCTCCGCCTCGGTCGGGCGGGGCGCGGGCGGCGCGGTCGAGGTGGCAGGTTTGGGCAAGGCGGCTCCTTCTGAGACATGCGGACCCGCGGCAGTGTTACGAAGTGCTTCGTACTTGTCAACGACAATCTTCGTAGACTGCGTTCCTTCTCCCTCTCTCGCGCGCCCCTGCGGGGCCGCCGAGCGGTACGGCGCCGCGGTCGCGCGGCGGCCGCGCCGGAGCCGCAGAACGCTTCCGCCCGCTGCCATTTCCGCTCCGCCGCAGGCAAAAAGCCCGGAAATCCCGATCAACGCCGCGGGCGGGGCTCGGTACCGTATCGCGGGCACGTCCCGGAGGTGTACATGGATGTAGCAACTGAAAGCCGTCGTTCCGGCGTTTCCTGCCGCGCTCGCGGCGCGTTCTCGCTGGTCGAGCTGCTGGTGGTGATCGGCATTATCGGCATCCTGATCTCGCTGCTGCTGCCGAGCCTGGCGGCGGCGCGGAACCATGCGCGGCGGGTGCAGTGCGAGTCGAACTTGCGCTCGGTCGGGCAGCTGTTCTACGCTTACGCCAACGAGTCGCGCGGCTGGCTCTACCCGCCGCTGCGCGGCGCGGGCAAGCCGCGCGAGGAGCGCTGGCCCGTCTTCGTCTTCAAGCCTGCCAAGTGGAACCCGCCCGCCCTGCTCTGCCCCAGCGACGTGGAGGACCCGGCCGAGGAGCACTCGTACATCATCAACGACCACCTCTTCGAGCACGGCATCAAGCTCGGCGACAAGCTCCCCAACCGCTCGTCGTCGGAGGTGATCCTGATGGGCGAGAAGCGCTCGGACTATCCCGATTACTACATGGATTCCGAGGCGACCCGCCGCCGCACCGATTACTACTCGCGCGTCGAGCCCTACCGGCACGGGCTGAAGCTCGGGTCGAACTACCTGTTCATGGACGGCCACGTCGAGCACCAGAACGAGCGCGAGTCGCTCGCGGGCGTCGACCCGTGGGGCTTCCCTGACAAGAGCAAGGCGCAGCTCAACGAATAACCGTTGAGCGCACCCCGCGGCGGCGCCTCACGCGGCGCGTGGCGGGGCGCGTGCCGCAAATCTGCGCGCCCAGTCGAACCCGCTTGCGCGGCGGGGTATGCTCCTGAACCTCCTGGCGAGGGAAGGAGCTGCGATGAAGGCGATCCGCGTCCACGCGTTTGGCGATCCGGAGGTCATGCGGCTGGAAGAGGTGCCCGACCCCGCGCCCGCCGCCGGGCAGGTGCTGGTCGCGGTGCGGGCGATCGGGGTCAACCCGGTCGACACCTACATCCGCGCCGGCCGGTACGGCCCGCGGCCGTTTCCCTTCACTCCAGGCTTCGACGCCGCCGGCGTGGTCGAGGCGGTCGGCACCGGCGTCACGCACGTCAAGCCGGGCGACCGCGTCTACCTCTCGCGCCCGCTCACCGGCTCCTACGCGGAAAAGGTGCTCGTCGAGCCGCACAGCGTCTACGCGCTGCCGGAGCACGTCACGTTCGCGCAGGGCGCGGCGCTGGGCGTGCCGTACGGCACCGCGCACCGCGCCTTCTTCCACCGCGGCGGCGCGCAGCCGGGCGAGACGGTGCTGGTGCACGGCGCGACCGGCGGGGTCGGCATCGCCGCCGTGCAGATGGCGCGGGCGCACGGGTGCACGGTCATCGGCACCGGCGGCAGCGACGCCGGCCGCGCGCTGGCGGCGCGCGAGGGGGCGCACCACGTCCTGGATCACGCGCGGCCGGATTACCTGGAGCAGGTCCCGCAGCTCACCGGCGGGCGCGGCGTCGACCTGATCCTGGAAATGCTCGCCAACGTGAACCTCGCCAAGGACCTGACCCTCCTGGCGAAGCGCGGGCGGGTGGTGGTGGTGGGCAGCCGCGGGCGGATCGAGATCGAGCCGCGCGACACCATGAGCCGCGACGCCGACATCCGCGGGATGACCCTGATGAACGCCGAGCCGGCCGAGCTAGTCGCCATGCACGCCGAGATTCGCGCGGGCTTGGAGAACCGCACCCTCCGCCCGGTGGTCGACCACGAGCTGCCGCTGGCGCGGGCGGTGGAGGCGCACCGCGACGTGATGGAGGGCGGCGCGCACGGGAAGATCGTGCTGGTGCCGTGACCGCGGCACCTGCGAGCTAGATGGCATTGCCGCGCCCGTCGCAGCCAATGGCGTGTACGGCCGGAACCACGCCTCTGCCCCGCTCGGGCAAAACAAGAAGGGGCGGACGCGCGCGTCCGCCCCTCCCGATCAACCGGGGCTTGGCCGAACCTACAGATCCTCAACCCGCAGCTCGGTATCCGCGTGCTTCCACGCGGCCTTGAACTGCCGCTCGATCAGGCCGGCCTCGTGATCTTTCTGTTGCGCCTTAAGGCTGTGCATGAGCCCGAAGAGCGACCGCCCGCCGCGCGGGTTGCGCGACAGGTCGTCGCGGAAGACCTTCTCCGCCTCGGCGAACTTCCGCTGGCGGAGCAGCATCCCGCCCAGCGCCTCGCGCGACGGGGTGAGCCAGTCCGGCGGCTCGCTGTAGATCAGGTCGTCCTCCAGCGCGATCGCGCGAACGAGCAACTGGTGGGCGTCGGCGTGCTTCCTCTGAACCTCGGCGATCTTCGCGTCCAGCGTGAGCTGCGCGATCTCCAGCACGGGATGGGCCTTGTTCAGCATGCCGAAGATGGTGTCCGGCGGGACCTGCGCCTTGATCGCGAGCAGGCGATCGCGCTCGCTGCCGGCGGCAGCGACGTCGCCGCGCTCCGCCTGCGCCACGCCGCGCGCGAAGTGCCACATGGCGCTGGTCAGCGGGAACGTCTTCTCATCGCCCGGCCGCTCGCTCCTGAGGATCTGGTCGAACTGGTTGAAGCGGACGAGCAGCCCGTAGCGCACGGCCGTGAACCCTTCGAGCATCGGCATCGCCGGGACGTCCGGACCGGAGTGGGCGAACAGCTTGTCCGCTGCCTTCATCGCCTCGGCGAAGTTGCCGGATTGGCCCTGGGCGTAGGCGATGAAATGGATGTTGTGCGGGTAGTACATGACCCAGTACGCGCCGTTCTTGCGGTCGGGGAGGTCGGCGAAGAACTTCTCGTCCGCCGCCACCGCCGCCTCGTTGCTGGTGACGGACGACTCGTGGTCGCCAACGCGGGCGTAAATGTGCGAGGGCATGTGGACCAGGTGCCCCGCCGCCGGCGCCGACACCGGCAGCCGCGCCGCCGCCTCCAGCGCGCGCTCCGGGTGGGCCGACGCTTCCACCGCGTGGATGTACAGGTGATTGGCGCCGATGTGGTCGGGGTCGCGCTTCAGCACCGACTCCAGCGCCGCGACGAGCTCCGGCGTCCCCTCGACCGGCTGATGGTCCTTGGTGTAAAGCTGCCAGGGCCTCAGGCACATCATCGCGTCGGCGAACAGCGTGGCCGCGTCGAGGTCGTCAGGGTATCGCTTCGTCAGGTCGCGCATGGCCGCGGCGTAATCGTTGGCCAGCTTCTTCAGGTCCGGGTTCTCGTCACCGCTGAAGCGCTTGGACAAGGCTTCGATGAACGCGCGCTCGTGGGCCGGGCCATCCTTTGAAAGCGCCAGCGCCTTCTGCACGTGCTCGAACGCCTCCTTCTCGCGCGCCGGGTCAACGTCGATGTTGTAGTTCGGCCCGAGCCCCAGCGCGATGCCCCAGTGGGCCATCGCCATTTTGGGGTCCAGCTCGGCCGCGCGGCGGAAGGAGCGGATGCCCTCGTCGTGGTTGAAGCCGTAGATGAGGACCATCCCCTGGTTGAAGAACTTCTGGGCCTCGGGGTTGGAGGTGGTGACGGCGAAGTGGTAATCGCCCAGCCCGTCGATGAGCACCGCGCGCGGCGGGGCGGTCGCCGCCGCCGAGCCGTGGCCGGCGCCGTGGGACCCGCCGTGCGCCCCCCCGTGCGCCGCGCCGTGGCTTTGCGCGTTGTGGTTGGATTGATCCGCCGCCCGTGCCGCCGAACCGAGCGCGAACAGCGCCGCCAGGAGCAGTGAGGTGTAGTTTCGCATGGCGGCAGATTTCCACCATCTTGCCGCCGCCGCAAGTGTACTGCCGGTACATCCCTGTTCAGGGAGACGCGCCGCCTCGCGCGCCGCGCGGCCGTTGGCTTAGCGGCATCACTGTGGTTTCTAATTACGCTGCAGTTGCGAGCCGTTACCATGCGGTCCGATCCATGGGGCGACGGAACCGACAACCCACGCGCTGGCGGTGGTTCGGCCTGCTGGCGGCGCTGCTGCCGGTCGTGCTGATCCTAATGCTGTTCTGTGCCGAGGCTTTCGCCCGTGCGGGCGGCGGCGGGGGGTACAGCGGCGGCAGGTCCGGCGGGGGTGGAGGGCGAAGCGGCGGCGGCGGCGGCGGCGGGGACGGCGCGGTTTTCGAGATCCTCTTCTGGCTCGTCTTCCGCTACCCGCAGGTCGGCGTGCCGGTCCTGATTGGGGTGGTCGCCTTCGTCATCTACACCAAGCACGCCGGCACGCGCGAGTACGAGTCCGGCGTCATCCGCCGCGGGTCGATGGTGATGGACCTCAACCTCCGCGAGGCGATGCTCGGCCCGCTGCGCGAGGCGGACCCGGCGTTCGACGAGCGCGCCTTCGCCGCCCGCGTCACCCTCGCCTTCCACAAGATTCAATCCGCCTGGGCAGATCAGCAGCTCGCCCCCGTTCGCCCGTTCATTTCCGACGGCGTACATGAGCGGTTCAGCCTCCAGTTCGACGAGCAGAGGTTCCTCGGCTACCGCAACGCGATGGAGGACGTCGTCGTCCACGACGTTCACATCGCGCAGGTGCAGTCGGATCACCTGTTCGACCAGGTGAGCGTTCACGTGTCGGCCAGCGCGCGCGACTTCAAGGTCTCGCTGCGCGACGGCAAGGTGCTGGCCGGCTCGGACGATTCCGGCGACTTCGCCGAGGTCTGGTCGTTCCTGCGCCGCCGCGGCGTGCTTACCGCGGCCGCCGACAAGCCCGGGCTCATCGAGGGAAACTGCCCCAACTGCGGCGCCGGCCTCGAGATGAACCAGAACGCCAATTGCCAGCATTGCGGCGCCCTGCTGCGCAGCGGGCAGTACGACTGGGTGCTGGCCGAGATCACGCAGGAGAGCGAGTGGGTGGCCGGGCGGCGCACGGACCTTCCCAGCGTGGCGCGGCTGGTGGCGCGCGACCCGAACTTCAACTTGCAGGACCTGGAGGACCGCGCCTCGGTGATGTTCTGGCGCCGCGCGGCGGCCGAGCGGCTGGGGAAGGTGGACCCGCTGCGCAAGATCGCCTCGGCGACGTTCAGCGAGTCGTACGCACGGCAGCTCCGCCCGCGCGACGACGGCACGCGCGAGTACTTCGGCGAGTGCGCCGTCGGCTCGGTCGACACGCTTGGCGCGATCCTCAATGCCGCGGGCGAGTGGGACTACGCGCTGGTCGAGGTGCGCTGGTCGGGCACGGCGTTCCACGTCTCGCGCGACAACAAGGTCCGCCGGACCGACGACGCCACGCTGTCGCGCACGGTGTTCGAGCTGGCGCGGCGCAGCAGCGCGCGCAGCGACGCCGGGCACGCGATCTCCTCGGCCCACTGCCCAAGCTGCGGCGCGCCTGAGGCGGGCGGGGCGGGCGGGGCCTGCCCGTTCTGCGGAACGGTGCTCAACGACGGCACGCGCGACTGGGTGCTGACCGCCGTTCGCCTGCCGGCCGAGGCGCGACGGATGCTCCACGAGGCGGTGCAGGAGGAGGAGGCGACGAGGGCAGCGGCGAGGGTGGCGGCGGGGGAGGGCGCGCGATGGTCGCCTTCGGCGGCGGCGGCAGGCACGCCGGGCGCTGACAGCCTCGGACCGCTCGCCGTCGAGCTGCCGGCGGCCGCGCGCCCCGCGACGTCCACCGCCGGGCTGCTCGCGTGGATGATCCACATGGCGCTCTCCGACGGCCAGCTCGACCGGCGCGAGCACGACATGCTCTCCCGCGTCGCCGCCAAGCGCGCCGTCCCCCGCGCGCGGCTGGAAGCGATGATCGCCGCCGCCCGGCACGAGCACGTCGACCTGCCGCAGCCGGCCGACGCGCGCCAGTCCCGCGAGTGGATCCGCGCGATGGCGTCGGCGGCGCTGGCGGACGGAAAGCTCTCGAAGGACGAGTACCACTTGCTGCTCAGCACCGGCAGGCGCGCCGGGCTCGCCGAGTATGACGTCCGCGCGCTCGTGCGCAAGCTCCGGGCGGATACGTTTGCCGTCGCGAAGGAAGCGCTGCGGAACAACGACATGGGAAGCGGCAGACCCAGGTGATCGTCGCCCGCGGCCGATCGCGCGGCACAGCGGCTGGCATTCCCGCCGCCACCGCCCGCCGCCGCCTGTCGCATCCGCCGCCGCCCGCCCCCGCCGAGCTGTCGGCGCGGCGTCCTTGCCTGATCGCGTGTCGGCTGCTCACCACGTCTTATAATCCCCATCGCGCTTCCCACTGGAACACCCGGCCCGCGCGCGTGACGATACGTTCATCATGATCAACGTCGTCGACGTCACGCACCATTACGGCGTGAAGCCGGTGCTCCGGCACGTCAACCTGCGTGTCGCCCCGGGGGAGGTGGTGGCGCTGATGGGCCCGAACGGGATGGGCAAGAGCACGCTGATGGCGGCGATGGCGGGGGTGCTGTCGCCGCTGAAGGGTTACGTTGAGATCGACGGCCGCCGCCGCCGCGCCACGCCCGAGGACGAGCTGGCGATCCGCCGCCGCGTGGTCTACCTGCCCCCCAGCCCGTGGCTGCCGCAATCACTCACGCCGCGCGAGTGGCTCCTGGGCGTCGGGCGGCTGTACGAGATCGAAGACGACCGCCTGATGGACCACGTCGGGCGGTTGCTCGAGCTGTTCAACCTCGGCGGGCAGGCGGACGAGGGGATCGGCTCGCTCTCCACCGGGCAGCAGAAGAAGGTCGCCATCTGCGGCACGCTGGTGACCGAGGCGCCGGTAATGCTGCTGGACGAGCCCTTCGCCGGCGGGCTGGACCCGAGCGGGCTGCTCGCGCTCAAGCGCGTGCTCCAGCGGCACGCGCGCGGCGACCGCTTCACCGTCGTCATGGCCACGCCGGTGCCGGAGCTGGTCGAGGAGGTGGCCGACAAGGTCGCGATCATCCGCGACGGGCAGATCATCGCCTTCGACACGATCGACGGCCTGCGCCGCTCGACCGGCGTCGGCGGGAAGCTGGACGCGGTGTACGAGCAACTGGTCAGCCCCGACACCGCCGGCAAGATCGATCGCTACTTCGCCGCCGAGGGCGGGCGATGATCCGCTCGATCGCTGCCATTTTCTCCGGCGTTCGCGCGCTGGTGCCGATGCTGATCGCGCTGCTCCTGCCGCTGGCGGTGCTGGAAGCGGCGCCGGCGCTGGTGTACCAGACTTACGGCATCCACGACGCGAAGCTGTCGCACGCGGTCGGGCGGCTCCAGACGATCATCGCCTGCGGGTTCGCCGTCCATGCCGCGCTGCGCGTCGCGGGGCGGCACCCGAAGTGGCGCGGCGAATACCTGGCGTGGCTGATGACGACGCCGTGGCGGCCGGGCCTCCCGCTGCCGCTCGGCTCGCCCGCGCCCGGGCCGCTCGATGGGGTGCGCATCCTGGCCATCACCGGCGTCGCCTCGCTCTTCCTCCAGCGCTTCGCCGCCGCGCCGCCGATCGTCTACGCCATCGCGTACGCGCTGGCCAGCGCCTTCAAGCTCCCGCGCGTGGGGCCGAAGCTGGCGGGCGTGGCGCTGTGGATGATCCTGGCGGCGATCGTGCGGGTGCGGACGGAGCTGTTGGCCGTCGCCGCGCTCGCGCTGGTGGCGTACGTGGTGGCGCGCTTCGGCATGCTCGCATCGCTGCGCGCGTACCCGTGGGGCGAGGACGAACCCAAGCCCCATCGGCCGTCGCTCGGCGCGTGGTTCGACAAGCTCAGCCCGCGCCCGCCCGAGCCGCACATCAGCCGCTTCGCCGGATTTGCATTGCCAATCGTGATCGGGTGGGCGCTTTACTGCCTCCTCGCCCGCGTGCAGCTCGAGAAGGGCGGCGAGATGAAGCTGGGCGTCTTCGTCGTCATGGGCATCGGCGGGGTGATTGCGGCCCTGGCGCGCTGGGCGGTCTACGGCGGCAACCACGTCTCACCGATCTCGCTGGCGGGGCGGCTGCGAACCGGGCGCGTCATCCTCCCGCGGCACGACGTGGTGTTCGTCGCGCCGCTGGCCGGGGCGCTGCTTGCCGGCTTCATGCCGCTCGCCCTGCTGTCCGCCGGCTGCTCGCCCGCCGCCGCCATCGGCCTCGCCGTCGCCGCGGCGCTCCTGGTCCTGATCAACGCCCCGCCCACGGTGGCGCGCTGGCAGCTCACCGCGCAGTGCCGCATCACCGAGCCGCCGCCGGGGACGGTGGAGACGTGACGTGTGCCGGCCGCGCGGTGGCGGCTAAAAAGCGAGCAGTTTACTTCGTAGCACAGTTCCGGGATTTTGCTTGACGGTATTCGTTGCAACGACTATCGTTTCGCACGATGTCGCTGGCCAAGGAGATCAAGAAGGCCAGGCCCTTCGAGTCGCTCGAGCAGGAGGCGATGCTCAACCTGCTCCGCACCGCCGACGTGCTCGCCGGGCAGATGATGGTCAGAGTGTTCAAGGCCCACGGGATCTCCGCCGCCCAGTACAACGTGCTGCGCATCCTGCGCGGCGCGGGCGAGAGCCTGGCGTGCGGGGAAATCGGCTCGCGGATGATCACGCGCGACCCGGACATCACTCGGCTGCTCGACCGCCTGGAGAAGCGCGGCCTGATCAGCCGCGGCCGCGAGGAGAAGGACCGCCGCGTCGTCTGCACCCGCATCACGGAGGCGGGCCTGAAGCTGCTGGCGGAAATCGACCCGTCCGTCCAGCAGGCCCACCGGCGCCAGCTCGGCCACATGGGTCCGCAGAAGCTCAAGCAGCTCATCGCGCTGTTGGAAGAGGCGCGCGAACGAAGCGAAGGTTGAAGTGCAGATATCGAAGCACGACGCACCCTAGGATTTTCTTCGATCCGCGCTCCAGCGCGTGCTGGTGCGCGACCGTCCGAGACCCTGGAAGGAGAACCCCATGTGCATCCGTCATGCCCTTGCCGCCCTGGCGATCGCCGCGTCGGCCGCCGTTGGCAGCGCGTTCGCCGCTGACACCTACAAGATCGACCCGGAGCACGGCACCGTCATCTACCGCGTGTCGCACTTCAACCTCGGCAACGCCTACGGGCGGTTCAACAAGCCGACGGGCACCGTGGTGCTCGACCCGGCCGACCCGACGAAGTCCAGCTTCACGCTTGAGGTTAAGACCGACAACATCGACACCGCCAACGAGAAGCGCGACCAGCACCTCAAGAGCCCTGACTTCTTCAACGCCAAGCAGTTCCCGACCATCACGTTCAAGAGCACGGCGGTGAAGTCGGCCGGCGACAACAAGTTCGAGGTGACCGGCGACCTCACGCTGCACGGCGTGACCAAGTCCATCACCGTCCCGATCATCAAGACCGGCGAGGCCGACACCAAGATGATGGGCTACCGCACTGGCTGGGAAGCCACCGCCGACATCAAGCGCAGCGACTTCGGCATGCAGGGCATGATCGGCCCCGTCGGCGACGACGTGCACCTGGTGATCTCCTTCGAAGCGGTGAAGGGGTAGGAATTAGTTGCCAGTTGTTAGTGGCCAGTTGACGGTCGTTTCGTGCAGGCCTCCCCGCAGCGGGGAGTGGCGCACTAGCAACTAACAACTGGCAACTGGACTCTCTCCCAACGCCCGGTGCTCACCTTCCGCGACATCCTCTGGGGCATCGGCGCGCCGGCCGTGCTGGCGGCGGTGTTCGTGCTGTTGGCGCACGCGCCGCGGGCGCGGCGGAGGGAGCGGGACGCGCAGCCGTGGGGGGCGACGCTCGCGATCGTTGCGGCGTTCGCGACGGCGTTCGTGGCGATCGCGGGTCGCCCGGCCATTCCCCCGGTGACGGCAGAAGGTTGGCTGCCTTACCTGGCGGTGCCCGTCGCCATCTTGGGCGTCATCGCAACCGTGGCGGCGGGGCGGCGCGGGCGCGCGGGTGCGGCCGCCGCGTCGGTCATCCTGCTTCTGCTCACGGCGTTCCTGCTGGGCGGGCCGAAGCGGCAGTCCGCCGAGCCGCGCGAGGCGTGGACGCTCATCGCCATCGCCGCCGCCACTATGCTCGCATGGTGGGCAGCGATGGAGCCGCTGGCCCGTCGCCTTCGCGGGCCGACGCTCCCGCTGCTGCTCAGCGCCACCGCGGGCGTCACCGCGCTGGTATTGGTCGACACCGGCACCCAAACGCTCGGGCAAATCGCCGGCGCCGTCTCCGTCGCGC
Organism: Tepidisphaeraceae bacterium; assembly: GCA_035634055.1. GTDB lineage: Bacteria > Planctomycetota > Phycisphaerae > Tepidisphaerales > Tepidisphaeraceae > JAICTV01. The sequence goes on from DASQDR010000025.1 coordinate 40,104, forward strand.
TCGGCACGATCGCGCTGCTCGCGCTGGTGCGCCTGCGAAACCTGACGCTAGCCCGCGGCGGGGTATTGGCGGTCGCGGTGCTGGTGCTCGGGCTCATCCTGGTGGGCGAGACGCACTTCTACGGCTACATGGAACCGTCGCACGCCTTCCTGCTCGCGGCGGCGCCGCTGGCGGCGTGGCTGGGGCAACTCGTCCCGGCGCGGAAGCGGAAGCTCCGTTTCGCCGTCGCCGCACTCGCGGTCTTCGGCGTTTTGTCGATCCCGCTGGTCCCGGCCGTGAGGGGGCTGCACAAGACGATGACCGAGCAGACGGAATCGTACGTGTACTGAGCCGCATCGCCGCGCTGCGCGCTTCAGGCACGTACCGCGCGCACCAGTCCCAGCTCCTCGTAAATACTGGCCACCACCGCGCGCGTCCGCGCGTCGTGCTGCGCCTCGGTCGGGGCGCCGTTGAAGATGCACGCCACGACCAGGCCGTGTTCCGGGTCGCAGAATCCGATGCTCGAGCGCGAGCCGCTATGGCCGAACGCCCGCTCCGATGCGTGCGGGCCGTAGTTGTAGGGGACCGTGTCGGCGCCGTAGCGGTTGGACTGAAGGACGAAACCCAGGCCCCAATCCACCACGTGGCGGAAGGTCTTGTCGTACGCGCCGACACGGTGGTGGGCGGCGATGGCCTCGACCGCCTGCGGCGACAGCACGCGCGACGCCGGCTCGCGCGAATCAGGCGCCGCCGCGCGGCCACGGTTCATCAGCATCTCGTAGAACTTGCCGAGGTCCCGCGCCGGCCCGCGCGCGCCGCTCGGCGGGCGGCTCTGCGCGGCGCCTTCCTCGGTATCCAGGAAGTAGTTTGCCTCGGGCGTGCCGCGCGACGTGTCGTGCATGAAGCCGTTGCGGTCGCCGTAGGCGCGGTACCGCTCCGGCGGCAGGCCCACCCATGCGTCGGGCATGTTTGCAGGCGCGCAGATCGCCTCGCGGACGTAGCGGTCGAACGCCCGCCCGTCGAGCCGGCGGACCAGCTCGCCCAGCACGTACCAACTCGTCAGCGGGTGGTAGCCGGCGGTCACGCCCACCTCCCACCGCGGCTCCACCCGTGCGGCGCTCAGGGCGGCGATGACCTGCTCCCACGGCCCGTTCTCCCACTTCCCCAGCACCGCGCGGAAGCCCCCCTGGTGCGTGAGGATGTGGCGGACGGTGATCGCCTGCTTCCCGCCGGCGGCGAATTCCGGGATGTGGCGGGCGATCGGATCGTCCAGGTCGAGCAGCCCGCGCTCCCAGAGCTGCGCCACCGCCACCGCCGCCAGCGGCTTGCCGGCGGACAGCCAGAGCATCAGCGTGTCGCTCCGCATCGCCACGCCCGCCCGCGCCTCACCGACCGCCTCGTCGGCGACGACTTCGTTGCGGAGCGACACGTAAAGCTGCGCGCCGATGTGCGTCCCTTGGGCGATGCCGTCGCGGACAAGTTGCAAGGTGCGGGAAATGGTCACGCCGCGGATGCTACCGGCGGCCGGCGCGCATGAGAATCGGGGTTCGGGCGTCGCTTCGCTGCTTGACCCGTACCGGCGCTAGCTCTCCAGGTTCAGCCACCCCAGTTCGTCCGGCGTCAGCTCAAGGTCCAGCGCGGCGGCGGTGGTGCGCGTCTCGCTCAACTGCCGCGGGCCGACCAGGGCGAAGGTGGGAAACGGCTGGTTGAGCACGTACGCCAGGGCGATGTTGATCGGCAGGACGTTGCGCCGCCGGGCCATCTCGTGGACGCGGTCGAGGCGGCGGAAGTTGTCGTCGCTGTACCAGCAGCGAACCAACTCCGCGTCGTCGCGATTGTCCGGGGCGGCGCGGCCCGGGACGAAGAAGCCGCGTGCCTGGCTCGACCACGCCAGCAGCGGCATCCGCGCGCGCTCGAACCACGCACGTGCATCCGCGTCGGACGCGCTGACGCATCCCGCCCACGGCGCCTCGACCATCCGCGCGAGGCTGAAGTTGTTGCTGACGGCGGCGAAGCCGGCCCTGCCGTTCTCCTGCGCGTACTCGTTCGCCTGCCGCACGCGATCGAGCGACCAGTTGCTCCCGCCGAACGCGCTGAACCGCCCGGCCGCGCGGTGCTCGTTCATCACGTCGACGAACTCGCCGACCGGCACCTCCGGGTTGTCGCGGTGCATCAGGTAGATGTCGGCATGATCGGTGCCAAGGCGGTCGAGGCTCTCGTGAAGCTGCCGGGTCAGGTCGCGTGGCGTGCAGAGCGGCGTGTGCGCGCCCTTGGCGATGACGACCACCTGATCGCGCACGTTGCGGTGCCTGATCCACTGTCCGAGCAGGCGCTCCATCGTCCCGCCGTGGTAGATCCACGCGGTGTCAAACGTCGTCCCGCCGCGCTCGAAGAAGTCGTCGAACATGACGGCCGCGTGGGGGAAGGTGGTCTGGTTATCGCAGCCCATGACCAGGCGCGAGACCTTCTTGTCCACGCCCGCGATCGCGCCGTACTTCATGTTCGCGCGCGGCGAAACCGCCAGCGGCGACCCGGCGACCGTCGTCGTGCGATACGTCGGCGGCTTCTCGGCCTCGTACGTAAGACCGATGGCCGCGCGCCACGCATCGAGCGCGCGCAAATTGCCGAGCGAATCGTCCCAGGTCATACCGGGGTGCGCCGCCTGCCGCTGCGAGATGTTGGCGGCGACGAAGTCGGCTTCCACGCCGTAGATCTGAATCGGGCTCTCGACGGTGATCTCCTCCGGCTCGGTCTTTCCCGCGCGGTGGACGAGGATGGTGCTGCTCCCGCCGTTGCGCGCCGGGGCCCAGGGGTTGGGGACGAGAATCCAGCCGTCGGAGCCGTAGATGCGGCAGGCGTTCTCCTGGTTGAGCAGCACGCCGGTGGCCACTTGCGCGATGATGTCGCCGGGAAAGCGCAGCACCGCCGCCGCCCACTCGTCCACGCCGGTCGCGCCGAGGTGGCCGGCTGCTTTGACGTCGATCGGGTCGGCGAAGGATTTGCCTGTGGCGATGCCGGCGATCAGGCGAGCCATCGAGATGGGATAGCACCCGACGTCGAGGATCCCGCCGCCGGCCAAAGCGTTGGCGAGCAGGCGGCTGTCGGGCGCGGCGTTGCGTGCCTGGAAGCTGTAGGTCGCCTGGATCATCCGGACGTCGCCGATGACCTTCTGGTCGCGGATCAGCTCCACGAGCCGGGCGGTCTGCGGGGCGACGCGGTACATGAACGCTTCCATGAGGAAGACGTCGTTCTCGATGGCCGCCTCGATGATCGCCATCGCCTCGGGCGCATTGAGCCCGAGCGGCTTCTCGACCAGCAGGTGCTTCTTGGCGCGGGCGGCCTTGATGGCCCACTCGGCATGAGCGGGGTGAGGCGTGGCGATGTAGAGGGCTTGCACTTGCGGGTCGGCCAGCAGGGCTTCGTAGCTGGGGTGCCGGCGGGCAACGTTGTACTTCTCACCGAAGCGGTCGGCGGACGCCTGGCTGCGGCTGCCGACGGCGGCTAAGGTGCCCGCCCGCGACTGCGCCAACCCCTCGGCGAACGCGCCGGCGATCGAGCCGGTTCCCACGATTCCACAGGCGAGCTTTTCGGGCATAAGTGTCGGCTCCGTTGCGAGTTGTCGTCCGCCGCGCCGCCGGCGTGGCGCGCGGGGCGGTAAACTGTACTGCCGTGGGGAAAAGGATGAAACGCCCGCCGCCGGCGGCGCGACTTTATCGAGGTTGTCGCCGCCAGCGGCGTGGCATAGGCTTTCGCACTCAACCCGCCCGTGTCGTTTCCTCGGCCGTGGGTCGTTGCAGGCGAAGAATCGCCGTAACCGTTGTTTAACTAACGCCAGTGGCGCGTCTGTGTTTGGTCGTGCGACCTCTCGTGTCGCGCCGCTCGGCCAGCGCCGCCCGGGGCGTCGGAGATGTTCGCGATGCCGAAGTCGAATCTGAGGGGCGCTCCTGGTCGGTTCCTGGTCGAGACGCTCGAGCAGCGGCAGTTCCTCTCCGCCGCGCTGGCGTACGGCGCGCAGCCGACGGTCCCGCACGCGATGCACGTCGCCTCGACCGTGGGCGCGGGAACGGCAACGCCGCGCCTGGCTTCCACCGGCGGCGCCAAGCTCGCGGCGGTGCAGCCGACGATCACCGGTTCCAACCCGTCCAACGGCGCCACCAACGTCACGCGTTACACGCCGATCGCGCTCAGCGTCGAGCTGGTCAGCTCCGGCAACGGCATCGACCCGGCCACGCTGAACACTGACAACGTGAAGATCACCCGCGCGGCGGACAATCAGTTCGTCAATACCAACATCAACGCCGACGCCGGCGGGGCGGCCATCGTCATCCAGCCGACGGCGCTGCTGGCGGCGAACACGCAGTACAAGATCACCGTCACGAGCGGGTTGAAGGACACCGCCGGCAACAGTTTCGCCCCCTTCACCGCCACGTTCACCACCGGCACGCAGGTGCCGGCGCAGGACCCGAACATCGCCTTCAGCAAGGCGAACCAATCGGCGGCCACGGGCAAGGAGTTCGCGTCGCTGGCGTGGGGCCCGGACAACAAGCTGTACGCCGGCACGCTTAAGGGCGAGATCATCCGCTACAACGTTGCCGCCAACGGCACGCTCAGCTCCCCGCAGACGATCACCACGGTCAACTCCAGCAACGGCGAGACGCGGTTCATCATCGGCATGGAATTCGACCCCGCCGCCACCGCCGCCAACCCGGTCATGTGGGTCAGCCACAGCCAGGCGACGGACCTCAGCAAGGGCGAGGCCGCCGACTGGACCGGCAAGATCAGCAAGCTCTCGGGCGCGAATTTGGCGACGTACCAGGACGTGGTGGTCGGGCTCCCGCGCTCGGTGCGCGATCACCTGACCAACCAGATTCACTTCGGCCCCGACGGCGCGCTCTACTGGAGCCAGCCGAGCATGAACGCCATGGGCGCGGCCGACACCGCGTGGGTGCGCGAGGACCACCCGCTTAGCGGCGCGGTGCTGCGGCTGGACCCGAACCTGGTCGGCAGCAGCCCGGTCAACGTGAAGACCCCCGACGGCGGCGGGAATTACAGCCCGGCGGCGGCGAACGCGCCGGTCACCGTCTACGCCACCGGCGTGCGCAACGC
>DASQDR010000026.1:0-2472 GCA_035634055.1 Tepidisphaeraceae bacterium
CGGGCGGCGCGGGCGGCGCGGGCGGCGCGGCCGCGGCGGCGGCGGGCGGGGCGGCGGCGGCGGGGGAAGCGCCGCCGTCGGCGGGCTGCGTCGTCGCCGCCGGCTGGGTCGCGGCGCCGGTCTGGATCTTCACGATGGACGCCGCGGCGGCGAACTTGCGCACGACCTCGTCCGGATCGCTCTCGGCCAGCGGGCGCAGCGCGTCGCGCGGCACGCCGGTGTAGTCCACCGCCACGATCCCCAGCATCCGGTTGAGCCAGACCGGGTCGGCGAGCATGCGCCGCACGGCCTCCTTGTCGGCGGTGAGGGCGCTGAACAGGTACGTGCTCCAGGCGGCGACGGTGGGATCGGGGTCGCCGCCGCTGCGGCGGACGGCGTCGGCGGCCTGCCCCGCCATCTGCTTCGCCTGCTCGTTCTCCACCCGCGCCAGCATCGGCGCGTACTTCGCCAGCGTTTCCACCGCCCGCACCTTTTCCGCCGGCGTGCCGTTCTGCATGGCGATGCCGAGCCGCTGGCGGACGTGCTCGTTGCTGATGTTCGCCCCGGGCCGCTCCATCAGCCGCGACAGCCCGGCGCGCGCGCCGCCGGGCCCCATGGCGATGTTGCCGCCGAGCGTCGTCGGGTTGGTCATCACCATGGCGGTGATCTGGAACGCCGCGTTGGGGAACTGCTCCAGGACCGCGGCGAGCCCGCGCTGGTCGAGCCGGACGACCGCCGACGCGCTGTCGCCCTTCTCGAGCACGAGCGGCCCGGCCAGGCGGTTGTACGCCTCAGCCGGGAACACGTGCGGCTGGGCGCCCTTGAGCTGCGCGTCGAGCCAGAGGTCCGGGCGGATGACGCCGTCGGGGCCGAGCGTGAGCGGATACGGGCCGGTGTTGGTGACGATCACCTGGACGAGCACCGGCTCGCCGACGGCGACGCCGCCGCGCACCGGCTCCAGCCGCAGCGCGTAGAACTGCGGCGCGCCGTTGGCGTCGGTGATGCGGAGGAACTCCTTGGGGAACTCGTTCACCAGCCGCTCGACGGCCGCCGCCTGCGGCGACGGCGCCACCCTCGCGCCGGCCGCGGGACTTAGCGCCTGGAACAGCAGCGCGCCCATGAGCCCCGACGGGTTGCGACTTAGCAGCCGCGCCGCCACGGCGGACTGCTCCTTCGCCTGCGGGCCGCCGGCGAGCCGGATCATTCCGAGCTGCGCCAGCGCGTCCTGCTCGGCGATGGCCGACAGCTTCACCCGCGCCTCGTCGGCGTTGCCGGCGGCGAGGTACGACCAACCCTGCAAGCGCGTGAGCGCGACGTCGTTGGCGGGGACGACCGCCGAGAGGGCGCGCGTCCACGGGACCGCGGCGCCGGGGTTGTCCTCGAAGTAGATCTTCATCCACGCCACGTTGGCCAGCACCGGCACGTACTGCCGGACCAGGTCCTGGCGGTCCTGCCCGGCCAGGCGCTGGATCTCGACCGCGGGGTCGGGCAACGCGACCTCGGCCGGCGTGTCGATGGGCTGCGTGGTGGCGGCCTCGTCGCCGGACGCCTTGCGGATCAGCGCCAGGTAGTTCGCCACCGCGACGTTCGCCTGCTTGATCGCCCGGGCCAGCTCGTCCTTGTCCCCCGACGCGCGGGCGAGGATCAGCCGCATCGTCCAGGCGTTGAGGTCCTGCGGGTTCTGCTGGAGCAGGCGGTCGGTGACGACGGCCGCGCCGCGCGGGTCGCCGCCGAGGTAGGTGATGGCGGCGTAGTCGACGCCGACGTCCGCCGGCGGCGCGACGCCGAGGCGGCCGTGGAGGTCCAGCGACTGGTCGAACCACTCCTTCGCCGCCTTGGGCAGCCCGACCGCCGCCAGCTCGCGCGCGATGCCGATCCCCAGCGCCGGCTGCACCGGGTTGGCGCGCAGCATGCGCAGGTAGAGCGCGACGCGCTCCTCCGGCGACTGCGGCGGGCGCGTCGACAGCCGGACGCGCATCGCCTCGAGGTTCAGCGGGTTCAGCTCCAGCGCGCGGTCGACCATCCGCTGCGCGGCGCCGTCCTCCATGCGCTCGGCGTGGAGCTGCGCCGCCTTGACCGCCGCGACCGAGCGAACCGTCGCCGGCGCGGTGTGGGTGTCGATGATCTGCCGGAGGTACCTGAGCTTCTGCTCGGCCCCGTCGATGCCGAGCAGGTAGAACTCGATCGCCTGCACCTGCGCCGCCTGGTCGTCCGGCCGCGCGCGGCGATAGATCTGCAGCGCCTCCATCGCCGTCTTCACGTCGCCGGTGCGGATGGCGGCCTCGACGAGGAAGCGGCTGAAGCGCGGCTCGTCCGGCGCGAGGCGCACCGCGCCGTGGATCAGCGCCTGGCAGTACTGCCACAGCGCGGGCGACAACTCCTGCGAGCGGAGCAGCGACGTCGCCATCGACGTCAGCCGCTCGGCCAACGCGGGGTTGGGCGGGACCGTCGGCTGCGACGCGGCAGGCGGCGGCGGCGGCGGCGCGGCGGGAT
>DASQDR010000027.1:0-31755 GCA_035634055.1 Tepidisphaeraceae bacterium
CCGGCGGCGGTGGGAGCCCGCACCGGCAGGCCGACCAGGGCGGCGGGGTTGCTCGGGCCGGTGTTGCTGGCGTCGGGCTTCACGTCCCACCCCGCGCCCGGCGCGGGGGCGGACTGCGTCGTCGCCGACGCGACGTTGGAGGTCGGCGAAGCGCCGACCACGTTCGTCGCCAGCACGCGGAAGAGGTACTGCGTGGCGGCCGTGAGGCCGCTGGCGGCGTACTGCGTGACGTTGGCGCCGAGGCTGGCCACCTGCGTCCAGCTCGTGCCGCCGTTGCTGCTGCGCTCGACCTTGAACCCGCTCTCGGTCGTGCTGTTGTCGGTCCAGCTCAGGTTGATGCCGGTGGTGGAGGTCGCGGTCGCCACCAGCCCCGACGGCGCCGCCGGCGGCTCGCTCGGCGGTGCCACTGGCGTGCCGGTGACGACGAGGTTGTCGAAGCTCGCCTGGAACTGCCGCGTCCCGACGCCGACCTGCCCGCTCGTGAACGTCGCGTCGCTCGCGGACGCGATTAGCGCGCCGTTGCGGTAGGCCCGGATGTCGCTGCCACTGCGCTCGACGCGGAGCTGGTAGGTCGCGCCGGCCGTGATGGTCGCCGACGCGTCGGCCAGCTCGGTGCTGGTGCCGTTGACGACGCGGAAGATGCCGTTGGTCGCGCCGTCGTTGCTCTGGTTGGAGCTGAAGAAGTAGTAGTTGTTGGCGTCCTGGTAGCCGAAGATCACCGCCGCGTTGGCCCACGGCGCGCTGGCCGCAAAGGGCTGCGCGTCAACCGTGAGGACAAAGTCGCCGGCCATCGCCGTCTGGTGGATCGCACGGCTGTTCAAGTGTGCCGTCGAGGTGTTGTTGTCAGCGGTCAGGCGGTAGGCGCCGCTGGCGAGGCCCCACGTACCGCCAACGACGGCGAAGTTGTCCGCGCCGCTGGTGAAGTCCTCGCTGATCGCCGGCGTACCGGTGCCGGCGGGGGTCACCGTGCCGGTGATGGCGAAGGTGAAGCTCGTGGCGGCCAGGTCGTTGGAAGCCAGGACGATCGAGCCGCTGCGCACGCCCTCGACCGAGGCGTCGAGGCGCACGGTGAACGTGTCGCTCGCGCCGGCGGCGAGCGTGGTGGAGAGGCCCTCGACGAGCGCGTAACCCTCGGGCAGCGTGACGTCGCCGAGGGTCATCGTGCCGTTGCCCTCGTTGGTGACGGTGAAGATCACCGACGGGCCGGTGGAGCCGACCGTGGCGCTGCCGAAGTTGATCGACTCGCCGCTGGTGATCACGTTGGTGCCCTGCTTCACGGCCAGACGCGGCGCGGCGACGGTGCCGCCGACGGTGAACGCGAAGGAGCTCCAGGTGGGATCGCTGGTGAGGAACTGGACGACGCCCTTCTTTCGACCGGCGGTCTCGGTGTTCAGCCGCAGGGTGAAGGTGTCGGACTCGCCGGGCGCGAGGGCGGCGGCGAGCGCTTCATCGACCACAAAGCCGCTCGGGACGGTCAGCCCGCCGAGCTCGAGCGATGCGTCGGTCTGATTGGTGACCAGGAACGTCTGCGTGATCCCCTGCCCGCCGAGCTGCGACGTGCCGAATTCGACCGGCAGCGTCTGATCCGTGCTGACGGCGGCGCCGTTCACGCTGACGGCGACGGCCGGCACCGAGTCCTCGTGCAGTTCGAGCCAGTTCAGGTTTCCGACCCAGCCGGAGGTGCCGACGGCATCCTGCGAGACGCGCAAGACGTGGCGGCCGGCGGTCAGCTTGATGTTGGAGGCGTTGACGGTCTGCCAGCTCTGCCACCCGCCGGTGTCCGGGACCATCACGGCGCCGGTCACGTCCGTGCCATCCGCCTCGACGTGGAACATGCCGCCGGTGCCCAGGGCGGCGACGCGGAGATCAACGCGGTAAGTGCCGGCGGTCGGGACGTCCACGGTGTACTCGAGCCATTCGCCCGCGCGGGACCAGCCGATGTTGTACCCGCCGCCAGCGTCGGCGGTGGCCTGGATGTCGACGTCGGCATTGCGGTACGCCTTGCCGACGTTACCGGCGTCGATGTCGCCGTACGCGACGTTGCGCGCGCCCAGGTCGAAGTTTTCGGCCTCGATGCGGTCACCCGGCGCGGCCGCCGGCGAACTGAACGGAGCCTGCGCGAACAACTGGCTCGTCGGCACGTCCTCCTGTGCCTGCGAGGCGCTCTGCCACATGAGGCGCGCGACCGCTGCGCCGGAGAAGTCGTAGTACTCCATCCGCAGGTCGTAGCGCTTGCCGGCCTGGAGCGTGATGGTGCCGGCGTCGGTCTTGAGCTTGTGACGGCTCCACGAATCGATGATCAGCTTGTTGTCGACCCACAGCCGCACGCCCTCGTCGGAGCGCGTCGAGAAGGTGTAGGTCTCGCTGTAGCGGGGCTCGATCTGACCGACCCAGCGGGCGGAGAACTTGTCGGCCGTGATGCCCGCGGCGGGCGCGCCAGCGCCCCAGTAGAAGTTGACGTTGGCATCCACCCGGGTGACGGCGACGATGGACGGGCTGCCGGAGCCAAGCTCGGGCAGCGTGGTGCCGTTGTAATAGGCGCCGGTCAGGCCGTTGCCATCGAAAAATCGACGTGCTTCCAGTGCTTCGAGCGCGCGGCTTGTCGAATTCTTATTCGCCATGTGACCTACGTCGTCACGAAAGCCGTCGAACTTAAGCTGGGCAACCTGCGTGGGCGCAGCGTTAACGTTCGCCGAGACCCCGGCGTGCGCGAGCCGGGGGCCCGCGAGAAGCAGGCCCGCGAGAAGCAGGATGGTCAGAACGAGGAAGGCCCGCATTGCTGGCATGATCGGGACGACCAATGCAACTTGAAGAAGCTCAGCCCGCGCCGACCGCGGACGACGGTGACGCGCGGCGCCGGGCGGCCGGCTCTCGGTGGCGACTGAAGGGGAACGGAACGCGGGCGCCGACGTCCGATAATGGCGGCGGCGGTAGCGACGACGGTGCCCATCGCCAAGCGAGCGGGCTCCGCCCCTGTGGCCTGCGCCACGCCTTTACAAAATGGTGTTCGGGAATGCCCTGAGCAGCGGCGGATGAACCAGCACCGGCCGGACCACGAGGATCCGAGCCCACAAACTACCGGCGCCGGACGCCTCTGGATCGGCGGGGAGTATAGCGGCCGGGAAGAAGGAAAAAAGACAAATTTTCGTTGAATCGGCGGGCACGCACCGCTGGCCGGGGCGAGCTGCATCACAGGCGGCCCTTACGACCCGCGCCGACCCGTCAGTCGGCCGAGCCCACGGTGGCACAGCTCACCGAACTATCCCCGAAGCCGCCGCAGCGCGACTGCGACGGCGTGTGAGGCGTGCTGCCAAAAGGCCTCCAGCCCTGCCGACACCGGTCGCGCAGGGTGATTGGTGTCGGGCGAGACCAGCTCGATCAGCCGGCCAAGCTCTTCCGCCGCTTGATCGAAGCGGTCGGCGCTGGCGACGAACAGGTGCCCGCTGGGCAGGTGCGATGCCCGCAGTTCCACGCGTGTCCCCAGGACGCGCGTGTAGACACAGAAGTCCGCGGCCGGCCTTCTGGCCAGGCATCGGGTGAGCGGGCCCCTGATCCTGTGTGGCATCGTCTGGCTCCCGTAGCGGCTCGGAGTTCGGTAGGGAGACGCGCGGCAACGCGCGGGGTGACGCGGCGGCGTCAGGCGTGTCGGTTGTGCTCGACGGCGCGCGGGGTGCGGATCATTTCCAACTGGCAGCGGAACTGCGTGAACGCCTTGAGCAGTTGGCGGTTGACCAGGTGGTCCGCCGCCGTCTCCGGACCGTGCGTCGGGTCCAGCAGTTGGATTTCCAGCGGCTCGAAGTTGCTCAGGTCGTAGACGACCTGGGCCTCCTCGACCTCGACGGCCAGCGAGATGCGTATGAGGTTGCCGATGGTCGAAGATACATTGGCAACTTGCTCGCGTGTCACGCCGTGCTCCTTCTGGCGCCCAGGCCGGCGGTCCCGGCCATCGCTGTCGCCGCTGGCGTCGCTTCCTTGGGGTGAATTCAACACTGGTGTACGAGGCGCCCGGATCGCGCTTGCCGCGCCCGACGAGCCGGCGCGGGCGCCCTGGTGCGGGCGGCGCAGGAACGGAGGCAGCCAACTCGCGCCGACCGGCAGCGCGGCCGGAAGCGAGTCACGACGCCGCCGACGACGGAGGATCGCGCGATAAAGCCTCGCGCGATGCCGCGCACTCGGCGGTCCGTCTCGCCGGGCCCCGGGCAGGAATGCTCCTGCCCCGGGCCCGACGTTTCCGGTAGTCGACGCGACCGCCGGGCCGGTGCCACCGGATCGGTCGCGTCGACGATTTCGAATCGGTCACGCCCCTGCGCATTGGCACACGTGCACCGGAGCGCGCCCCCCGGCGACTACTCCAGCGACCCGCGGCGGCGGAAGCGGTTCAGGCCCAGCGCTCCCATGAGCGCGAAGCCCGCCCACACCGCGGCGGGAAGCGGCACCGGCGGGGGCGGCGGCAGCTCCGCGCCCAGCTTCGTGCTCTGGTCGTTGGCCAGACCCTGAACCTTCGCAATGCCGTAGAAGAAGATGTCGCTCATCCCGTCGCCGGCGTTCTTGAACAGGAACGAGCTGGCCGAGAGGTTTGCGCCGATCTGCGTGGTCGTGATCGTGCCGACGAACAGCTCGTCGGCGCTGAAACGCTTGTCGGGGTTGTTCGCGTTGAGGAAGTCGGCCCCGAAGTCAAAGCCGACCGCCTGCCCGCCGAGGTCGAGCGAGTTCGCGTCCTTGACGAAAGCGTAGTTCGAGGTCGTCACCGCCGTGGTCGCCCCGGCGTCCAGTTGGAACGCCAGCTTGCTCACGTCGAGGATCGGGTTGAGGTTGAAGTACCAGTCGCTGACGAACTCGCTGGGCGCGGTGAGCCCGAAGGTCGAGAGCGTCAGGCGGACCTTGCCGGGCTGGCCGACGATGTCTTCGAACAGCGCGGTCATGTACGGCGGCCCGCCGCCGCCGGGCGCCGGCACGATGTTGCTCGTGTACGGCTTGGCAAACTCGAACAGCACCGCGTCGGCAGCCGCCGGCGACGCCCAACTGAGCGCGGCCACGGAGAAGACAACGGTAGACACCAGAATATTTCGCACGTGCTTCTTTCCTTCCCTAGTTCGCTTTCGGACCACCCACTAAGTCGATGCTCGCCGCGCTTCGAGAGCGTCGGCGGTGGCTTGACGCCTCCGCCGCCGGCTTCCCCGGGGCGCGACGCTTCGGATTCAAAAACAACCAACCGGCGCGCCTCGAGCGACGCGCGACACGGCAAGGCGACGCGACGCTGGTCGCGCCGCGGGGCACGCCTGTCGCAACGACGGCGCACGAAGATCCCTCAACCCTCGCGTCGCGTCGTCGCGGCGCTGCGCCCGCCGCCCCCCGGGAAACCTCGATCTGCCGCAGGCGGGCAGACCGGCCTGCCGCGGCTAGAACTGCTGGAGCCGCTGCGCCCGCAGCGCCATCCGCGCCCGGAGCAGCCCGACGGCGGCGACGAGCCCGAGCCCGCCCCACACCGCGCCCGGCAGCGGCATCGGCACCACGTTGTCCTGCATCACGTTCACCGTGAAAGCGAACGGCGTGTAGCCGGTGTCGCTTAGGACGCGCAGCATGCCGGTGTACGTCCCGCCCTCGCTGTAGGCGAAGTTCGGGTTCTGCTGGGTCGAGTCGGCGGCGAACGAGCCGTCGTAGTCGAAGTCCCACTGGTAGCTCAGCCCACCGAGCGCGCCGGCGTCAGCCAGCGCCGAGAACCCGAACGTGTCGCCGGCGCCGATCAGCACGGGGACGCTCGCGCTCTCGATGGTCGGCAGCGCGCTGCCGACGTTGATCGTGGTGCCGATGTTCAGCGAGTAGGTCCCGCTGCTGGCGACGCCGCCCTGGTTCCACTGGATCCCGGCGTCGTGGGCGCTGATGGTGGCGGTGTAGACGCCGTCCTCGAAGTACGTCACCGACAGCGGCGCCAGCATGGCGCTAGCGGTCTTGCCGGCGGACGGCGCGGTCGGCGCCAGCGCCAGGTCCGCGCTGGTGGGGGCGGAGTCGCCCGTGCCGGACTCGAAGTGGAACGTCGACGCGCCGAACTTGATGCCGGTGGTGGCGTCGTCGCCCGTCGCCCGCAGCGACAGCTTGAACGCGGTCGTGCCGCCCTGCTGGATGGTCGAGGGCTGGGCGCGCCAGACCGCCGACACCGTCAGGTTCTGCACGCCCACGTCCACCGTGTCGGCCAGGGCCGTGCCGTCGATCGCGAGGCCGGCGGTCAGTGCCGCGGCCGCAGAGAGGTAACGCTTCTGTCTCATCATGAGCTCCATTTCCGCCGCCCGCGGCGCTCCGGCGGCGATGCGCCGGCCCGGGCCTCGGGGTGCGGAAGTCCTTGGGAATCCACCCGTGTTCCAACACGGGCACGCGTACGGCACGAGGCTCGGCGATACCGCCTTGCCCCGTCACGACAACAGCAACGACAACGAAAACAACTAAGCTAAACCAATCCAGCCTCACCGCGATCGCCAAACGTCGCGATCGCCGCCGGTGATGGCCACGTGAGCGAGCGCCCTCGCTGCCCGCCGCGCCATGGCGCAACCGAATCCAAAGCGATGGCTGCGCGCCACGATCGCGGCATCACGGCCACAGCGGCCGCCACTGATTAACCGATGGGAGTTGCCCTCTCCTCCGCGCGGTGCGCAAGCCGCACTACTATGCCCGAACCAACACGGCTCGACCGAAATAAAATTTTTTCGTAACAGCCCTCACCGCCACCCGCTGCGGCGCCAGCCGCGCCGCCGCTGACCACCTGCCTACTAGCAGCTACCGAAGCCGCTCGCGAAGCATGTCCAGCCGCGACCGCACGTCCTGTGAAGCCTCGTCCAGCGGCAGCGCCTCGATCTGCCGGATGACCGCCTTGGCCTGACCGGCGTTACCGGCGCCGACCAGCGACTGCGCCAGGCGAACCTGGAAGGCGACGTTGTTCCGGTCGAGGCGCACCGCCTCGCGACTGGCGTCGGCGGCGGCGGCGTAATCCAGCCTTCGCGCCTGGATCGCCGCCAGCGTGTCGTAAAAGTTCGCCAGCGCGGGGTGTGCCGTGCCGACCGCCTGCTTCGCCAGCGCCAGCGCTTCGTCCAGCCGTTCCTCGCGGCTGGAGAGGATCATCGCCAGGTTGTTCTGCGCCACCTGCAAGCCCGGCTGGCGCGCCAGCGCGTCGCGGTAGCACTTCTCGGCCTGGGCGGCGGCGCCGTTGGCCTCGTGCATCATCCCCAGCGCCAGGAATCCGGCGGCGCTGCCCTGCTCCCCCGCCTGTTTGGTCAGCCGCTCGACCAGTCCCTGCCATGCGGCGCGGTGCTCGGGCGCGTTGGACCGGGCGAACAGGTCGCGCCACGCGACCGACAGCGCCAGCGCTTCATCGAACCCGCGCTCGACGGGAATCTTCGTCGCCACCTCTTCCAGCATGGCGGCGGAGCGGGCGACGTCCTTGATTCCGCTCACCGCCAGCTTCATCCAGTCAAGCCGCCATTCAGGTGACGTCCCGATCTGCGGGCGGACCAGCGCGATGGCCTCGTCCGCGTCGCCGCGAAGCGCCTGGAGGCGGGCGTACTGCGCGATGACCGAGCGGTAGCGCTCCGGGTCCGCCTTCATCCGCTCGGCGTGCGGCGACAGGAGGACGTGGGCGGCGGCGAGGTCGCCGAGGTGAACGTGCGCCGCCGCCGCCATCTGGTCCACCGCCAGCGTGTCGGTGCCGGCGCGCTGCCGCCAGTGCTTTGCCATCTCCAGCACGCCTTCCCAGCGGCCGGCGGAGGCGAGGGTGACGGCGGCGAAGCCGGTGGCGGCGACGCCGTCGGGGAAGGTGCGGACGCACCGGGTTGCGATGGCCGACGCGTCCTCCGCCCGCCCCGCCTGCAGGCACGCCTTGGCGGCGATGACCTGGAGCGGCAGCATGCGCGGATGGGCGGACGCCAGCGACGTCAGCTTGTTCAGCGCGCTCCCGCCGGACGCCAGCGCCGCCGGCTTGGCGAGCACCTCGGCGACGGCGGCGATCGTCTGCTCCTCGTCGGGCGCCTCGAGCAGATCGCCCATCAGCCGGGCGTACTCCGGCCACTGCTTCTTTAGATCCTCCGCGGCGGGAGCCCGGCGGGCGAAGGCGGCGAGGCCGCCGTCGGACGGGATGTTCTTCTGCGCCGCCTCGCCCGCCGCCAGCGCGCCGGCGATGTCGCCGGTGCCCAACTGCGTGCGGATGAGCTGCCGCCAGCCGACCGGGTTCGCCGGCCCCAGCCGGGTCGCCGCCTTGAACTGCTCGATCGCCAGCGCGGGGTTGCCCGATCGCATGGCGTGGGTGCCGAGGATGATCTCGCGGATGCCCGGCTCGGCCTTCAACGTGTCCAGCCGCTTCAGCACGGCGTCGGCGTCGGCGGGACGACCCTGCGAGACGTAGAAGTCCGCGGCGAACGCCACGGCGGCGGCGTCGGGCTCTTGCAGCATGCGATTGACGATCGCCTCGGCGAGCTGCGGCTGGTTCGTCCCGCGATAAAGGTTCGCCAGCAGGAGGTCGCGCGGCGGCTCGTTGATCGCGGCGCCGTAGGCGCGCTTCAACCCGTCCAGCGCCGCCACGGGGTCGCCTTGGGCGGCGATCATCCCCGCCGCCTCTCGGGCGTGCGCCAGGGTGGAGGCCGGGTTCTTCATCACCCGGTCAAGGTGCACGCGCGCCCGCGGCAGCTCGTTTCGCGACTGGAGCAGCCGGGCCAACTGGAGCGCGATTGGCGACGACTGCGGCTGAAGGTTCGCCGCCGCCGTGAGCTGGTCGATCGCCCCGCTGATGTTCCCGAGCCGTGCCAGGCAGTCCGCCAGCAGCAGGCGCGGCGCGAGCATGTTCGGTGCGCTGCGGGTCAGGTCGTTGAGGATCAGGGCCGCTTCGACGGCGTTCTGCGACCCCTCGCCGCTGAGGAGCCATCGCGCCCGGCTGAGCCGCCAGGTAAGGCCCTGGTCGCCGATGCGCCCGCGCAGCCGGTCGAGCGCTCGGCCGATGAACTCGCGGTCGCCCTGCACGGAGCGGGCACTCATTGCCAGCCACTGGACGAGCGAGTCCTCGGGCGACCCATCGGCCAACGCGACCCACGCCTGCTTCGCCCGCGGGTCACCCGACATTTCGAGCAGTCGGGCCCAGGCGGCGTCCCAGGTGCCCTTCTCGGCGGTGGCGCTCGGGGAGGCGGCGCGGGCCTTGCTGAACAGGTCGAGCGCCTCCGCCTTTCGACCGGCGTCGAACTCGTGCCGCGCCCGCAATAGCGCCAGGTCGGCCGTCCAGCCGTGAAGTTGCTCGCACCGCTGGAGGCACTGTTCCTCGAGCCCGAGCCGCAGCGATTGGCTGACGGTGGCGAGTTGGAGCAGCGCCGCCGCGCTGGTCTTGGCGGACGGCTCCAGCGCGCGGCGGGCAGCGGCGATGGCCTCGTCCTTCCGGCCGGCAGACGCCAGCACGTGAACCCGCAACGGCGCCACGCCGCGATTGCTGTCACTGGCTTCGGCGCGGTCGAGCAGCGCCAGCACTTCGGTCGCGGTGGCTGCGTCAACGGTCAGTGAGCCGGTCGCCTTGGCCTGGGCGAGCAGGAGCATGGACTTGCTATCGTCCGGCGAGCGGTCGAGCGCGGCGCGGGCAAGTCGGGCCGCGTCCTCGTACTGCCCTGCGAGCAATGCCGCCTGCCCCAGGTGCGCCAGCGGCGCCGCCCAGCCCGGCGCCGAGCGGGTGACCTGCTGCCACAGTTCCACCGCCGAATCCGCCTCTCCGGTGCGCAGGTAGGCCTCGGCGAGAATGAATTGCAGGTGCGGGTGACGGTTTTCCTTTAGCGCCTGCTGGCAGGCAGCGATCAGCGCCGCGTCGTCCGGCCTGGCCGGCTCGGTCAGCGCCCGGGCGACCGTCCACCACGTTCGCGCCAGCGGATTCGTGGCCGACCCCTCCTTCAGGCGATCGAGCCCCTTGACCGCCTGATCTTTCTGACCCAGGCGATGCTGCGCCAGGCAGCGGAGAGCGGCGCAATGGGCGTCGGCGGCGAGCTTCCCGTCCACCTGCTCGACGAGTTCCTTATAGCGCTCCTGCTCCCACAGCCGTCCCACCAGCAGCGCGGCGAACTCCCCGCCCTTCTTGCCGTGCCGCTGAAGGACCGCCAGCGCCTGCCCGAACATCTGGAGGCGGTCGCAGTACTCCGCCAGCAGCCGCAGCGACGTGACGCTGCTCATCTCGCCCTGGCACGCTTGCTCGATCCACTGCTTCGCGGCCGGCACCTCGTTCAGCGAGAGGTGAGCCATCCCCGTCAGGAGCAGGAAGGTCGTGTCGTTGGGGTGCGCCTTGCGCAGCTCCTCGCAGCGCTTCAGGACGCCTTCGCGCGGGTTCTCCCGCCGGCGGAGGATCTCCAGCACCAGCAGTTGGCCCTCGATCTCCGTCGGGTTGGCCTTGCTGTAATCGATCGCGGCGTCGAACGCCTCGTCCTTGGCGAAGCGACCGAGCGCGTAGAGGGCGGCGGCGCGACCCTCAAGGGCGCGGCGGTTCTTGGGGTCCAGCGCCAGCAGGTCCTTCGACAGTTGCAGCGCCTCGGTCGCCAGCCCGTGGTCCTGGTAAAGCCGCAGCAGCGCCTCGGCCGCCGGCACGTTCCGCGGGCTGAGGTTCAGCACGCGGCGGAACAGCGCCAGCGCCTCGGAGATGTGCTTGCCGTTGGGCTCCGGGACCTGCTGGCGGGCGCGGGCGTAGGCGAAGAGGGCGTCAACGTCCTCCGGGTGCCGGCGGACGAACGGGCCGATCTTGTGCATCGCGTTGAAGTAGTCCCCGCCCTCCAGCAGGCGAAGCCCCTCCTCGCGGCCGGCGACGGCGCGGCGCTCCAACTGCCGCTCGCGCAGCGCGTACCCGCCGGCGGCAAGCAGGCCCGCGATCACCAGGGCGATCGAGAACCAGCGCAGTCGTTTTTTCGTTCGCTCCCGAAGCGACATCAGCTCAGACTCCCAACATCACGCGACACGTTTTCAAGATGATCTTCGCGTCCAGCAGCCAGCTCGCCTTCTCCACGTATTCCACGTCGAACCGGATCCACTCCTGGAAGTCGAAGCCTTGCCGGCGGGTGCGGCTGACCTGCCACAGCCCCGTGATCCCGGGCCGCACGCTCAGGCGCGCCTCGCGCCAGGCGGGGCAGAACTGGTTCTCGTTCCGCGGGCTGGGGCGCGGGCCGACGACCGACATGTGCCCCAGCAGCACGTTGACGAACTGCGGCAGCTCGTCCAGGTTGGTCCGCCGCAGGAAGCATCCCACCCGCGTCACGCGCGGGTCGTTGGAGATGAAGAACTGCGGGCCGTCGGACTGGTTGGCGTTGCCGAGCCGGGCACGGATCTCGTCTGCGTCCTTGCGCATCGAGCGGAACTTCAGGCACGGGAACTCGCGCCCGCCGCGCGTCTCGCGCCGGTGCCCGAAGAAGAACGGCCGCCCGTCCTCGATCCAGATCGCCAGCAGGATCAGCGGGTACAGCGGCAGGGTCGCCAGCAGCACCAGCGAGGCGAAGATGATGTCGAACACGCGCTTGCTGGCGCGGCGATGGCTCGAGGCGCGGCCGGTATCGACGCGCGCGGCGGCGACCGCGGCGGAGGTCGAGTCGATCTGCCCCCAGCGCACGCGCGACGGCACGGGCCGCCGCGACGGGTCGTCCCATAGCACCGCCGGCCCGATGAGCGTCTGCTGCCCGCTCACCTCGCGCCCGACGCCGACCCACGCCCGGCCGACGACACGGACGGAAGGCTCGACGCCCCCGCCGGCGCCGCTCGCCCAGACGCCCGGGCGCAGCTCGCGCGGCCCGTCGATGGTCGCTGTCGGCGTCCGCCAGCGCTCGACCAGGTGGTTAACCAGCAGGTCAAGGTCGTGGTCGCTGCCGCGGTCGTAGTGCTGCCCAACGATGCGCACGGTCTGCCCGCGGATCTGCCGCGTCTGGCGACGCAGCTCGCGCCACACCTTGCCCGAGCCGTCGGTCGTCTGCCACAGCTCAGCGACGCGGCGATCACGGGTCAGGGCGACGCGGGCGGTGGCGCCGGCGGTCGTGCCGTAATCGCGCTCGAACTTCAGAAACCGGGCCGATGCATCTTGGCGGATTAGTTCGCGGTAGACCTTGGGCGGCCGGCCGCGCAGGCGGATGAACAGCACCTCCGGCTTCACCCAGTACAACTGGTCCACCGCCTGCCGCAGCGGAAACAGCACCAGCGTGCGGTCGTCAGTCAGCATGAACAGGTCAGCGCGCTGGGGGATCGGCGTCTGGTCGTTTGGTCGGACGACGCAGACCCCGCGCGCGGCCCAGAAGCGGTCGTGAAGCTGGACCGGGTCCAGCCCCCACACTGTGGGCAGTTCCGCCCGCGCCGGGCGGACGGCCGGAGAATCTTGGACCATTGCCGTCATGCTCGTGTGCGCGGCGCTTCTTGCGCCGCCTCTCGCGCGGTCGCCCGCCCCGCTTCGCGCGCCGCTTCCCGCCCCGCCGCCGCCGCCGGGCTCTCGCCGAGCGACAGCACCGCGCTGCCGATGGGCCCGAGCCGCAGGGTGTGATGCTCTTCGGGGGCGAACGGCCCGGCCGACACCTGCTCGTCCGGCGAATCGTTTGCCACCCGGCTGGTGGAGGAACTGAAGCCCGAGCGAAGGATGTCGCCGACGCCCGCGCGGTTCAGCACGATGCCCGCCAACCGCCCGCCCGCCGCCGTCAGTTGCTCGACCGCGCGATCGACGGAAGGCCGCTGCTCGCCCTTGGAGACGGTGAGGACGACCTCGTCCGCCGCCATCGCCACCGCGGCGGCTTCCAGGCTGCCGAGGATCGGGCCGGTGTCGATGATGACCACGTCGAACCAACCGCGCACCTGGTCGATAACGCGCCGCAGCGCCGGATAAGAGAGCTGCGCCACGTGCTGCCGCTGGGCGGACCCCAGCGGCATGAGGAACAGCCGCCCCGTGCCCGCGCCGGTGATGCACTCGTTGGCCGGGTCGCCGCACAGCGCCTCGCGCAGGCCGACCAGCTCGTGCCGCTGCACTTCCAGCGCGTGCGCCACGTCGGCCTCGGAGACCCACCCGTTGCGCACGAGCGTGACGCCGACGCGCTCGCGGCGGCGCTTGGATTCCTTCAGGGCCGACACCAGTTGCTCGGTGTTGATCAGGCCGACGCGGCGGAGGATGTGCCCCAGCCGCCGGCGCGACACCTTCTTCATTTTCGACGTCAGCCCGCCGCCGACGATGTCGCAGTCGATCAGCAGGGTCCGCGCCCCGCTGGCGGCGAAGCTGAGGCCCAGCGCCATCGTCAGGCTCGTCTTGCCCGACCCGGGCATGGCGCTGGTCACCGCCAGCACCGGCTTGGTCCCGGGGGCGAAGCGGTGCTGGAGCAGCATGCGGATCTGGTGGACGCCGTGGGCCGCGATCATCGCGTCCTCGGGGTCAGAGTCCTCGTCCGGCAGCAGCGGCAGCACGCCGAGCACGCGGTTGCACGACGTGCTGAGGCTCTCGCGCACGTCGGAAATGTGCCGGATGCGGCGATCGAGTAGGCCCAGCAGCAGGACCAGCCCCACGCCCGCGCCGCCGGTCCCGGCGGCACCGGCGACGGCGAACATCTTGCGCTGGTCCTTCGCCGGGCCCAGCGGGGGGTCGCCGCGGCTCTCGATGCTGATCCGGCCGCCCACGCCCGCCTCGATGTTCAACTGGTCGATGCGCTGGTTCGTCTCGTCCAACCGCGTCTTCACGTCCTCGGCCTTGGCGCGGAGCTGGTCGATGTCCAGGCACTTGCGCCCCAGCTCATCGGTCTCGGTCTTCAGGCGGTCGTACAGCTTGCGGATGTTGGCCTCGTTGGCCTTGAGCTGCTCGGGGGTCATGCCCGTGGCGAGCGCCATGGCCTGCCCGGCGCCGCCCTCGGCGCTGGCGTCCTGGTAGAAGCGCACCAGCTCGTCGATCTGCGCGGTGAGCGACTCGAGCTTGGCCGCGCCCTCGATGACGTAGCGGTGCTTCTCGCCGAACTGCGTCCGGTCGGCCACGAGCTGCCGTTCGAGCTCGCGGCGCACCCCGAGCAAGCGGGCGATCTCCGGCACCTGCATCGCCAGCGCGGCGACCGAGCTGGGCTTGGCTGCCGACGGCGCGGTCGTCGGCGGCCGCCCGCTCAGCGCCAGCGCGATCTCCGCCTGCTGGAGCTGCGCCTCGATCTCCAGCAGCCGGTTCAGCTTCCCGCCGTACAACTGGTCGATCGAGCTGGAAGCGGTGGTGTCGGCAATGGCGCGGATCTGGTCGGTGATGTTCTTGTACTCCCCCGACAGCGTCGTCCGCCGCTCTTCCAGCAGCTTCATGCGCGACTGCGCGCTCTCGCTGTCGTTCTCGCCGTACAAGCGGTCGTAGGCGTCGATGACGGCGGCGACGGCGCGGCGGGCGGCGTCGGGGCTGGTGTCCTCGAACTTCACCAGCACCAGCTCGCTCCCCTGCGGGTGCAGCGCGCTCAGGCCCTTGGCGAACGCCGCCATCTGTTCCGGCGCCAGCCCTCGCCCCAGCGCCTTCCACTCCGGGTGCTGCATGGCGACGTCGATCACCCGCTGGCTGGTGATCAGCGCCACCTGCGACTCGATGAACGCGTCGAACATCGGCATCACGCCGTTCTGGTCGATCTGGTAGAGCACGCGCGGCAGGCTGGGCTTGATGCGGATCACGCCGGTGCTCTGGTAGAGCGGCTCGCGCACGCGGTACCCGGCGTACCCGCCGAGCCCACCGCCCAGCACGCACAGCAGCGCGGCCAGCCAGTAGCGCCCGCGCAGCAGGCGGTGAACCTGGAGAAACGGGTTCGCCTGCTCGGGCGGGCGCTCCGCGTCGATGACCTCGGTCTCGGCCGCACCCGCGACTAACATCGTGTCGCCGTTGTGGCTCATGCCCCTCCCAAAGAACTGCTGCCGCCACCGCCGCCCGCCGCGCTGCCGCCGGTTTCGCCGGCGACCGCGGAGAGTGTCGGACCCACGTATCGAATGAATTCTTCAACCACCTGTCGCTGCCGCTGCGGCGAGATCGAGCCGGTGTCGGTCACGAATTGCAACTGCGCCACCCCGTAGAACTTGCGCTGCCGGTCGCGGGCGGTCAGCTCCACGCCGTCCATGTCGCGGCAGGTGGTCCCGCCGCGGGCGATGAAGAAGTTGCTGACGGTCAGGCGCGATCCGCCGTCGACGCGCTCGCGGCTGAACTCGTACTCGTTGCCAACCACCGCGCGGCCATCGGCGGACCACTCGGTCGGCCGGATTGCCTCGGTCTTCCACCCCTGCCCGGGATAGCAGACCGGCGGGTAGTGCCCCAGCGCGTCGCGCGCGTCCTTCACGTGCACGAGCAGCAGGGTGACCGTCTCGTCGGTGGTGATGTTGTGGAACCGGCGGGAGAGGATGATGTTCGGCTCCAGCATCTTGATCGCCGCCTGCGGGACCGGCACGTCGACCCCGAGCCACGGACCGAAGACCGCCGGCATGGCGTTGGCGGCGGCGCGGACCGCCTGGTGGTACGGCTCCGCCTGCGCGGGCGCCGATCGCAGCAGCGTGCGGTCGCCCAGCAGCGCGAGCAGGACGGCGGACGTCGCCAGCAGCGGGATCGTGCGGCCGAGTCGCCAGGAGGTTTGCCTTCGGTTCATTGCCATGGGGCGCGTCGAATCAGATCGTCTTATTCGTAAGCGAACGGGTAAGGCGTCACCGGGACCGCCAGCCATTGCAGCAGGCGGATGGTCCCCATCAGCGCCAGGAACGCAACGAACAGCATCAGCCAGCCGCTGATATCGTGAAACCGCTCGGCGGCCGTGGGGGAATACGTGCCGTAGACCCATACCGTCGGCACCAGCCGGATCACGTTCGCCACCACCGCCGACAGTGGGCTCAGCAGCACCACCAGCACGCGAACCGACCCGCGCAGGGGCGTGGTCAAGGCGAAGGCGAAGGAGACCAGCACCAGGGCGAACGTCATCCGCATCCCGTTGCACGCCTCGCCGATGGCGACGTCAACCCGGTTGAAGCGGAGGAGGTTGCCGGACCGCTCGACCGATAGCCCGCCGAACTCGCACACCCCCTGCGTCACCATTGCCGTGGAGCTCTGGAGCGGCACGGCGATCTTCTGCCGGATCCGCCCGGGGATCGGGACGAGGAACACCAGCACGAGCAGCGCCGGCAGGAAGTTTCTCAGCACGTCCTTGCCCAGGATGGTCAGGCAGCACCCGACCGCCACCATCACCGCCCCGCCGTGCCAGAACGATTCGATCAGTCGCGCTTCGCCGAGCAGGAACAGCCCGGCGCCGGCGGCGGCGATCACGGGACCGATCCACTGCCCGACCGGGCGGCAGTGGCGGAGCCGCCCGCGCCGCGCCCAGACCAGCCAGGCGACGATCACCGGCACGAGCAGCGCGTGGCTGGATTCCTCATCGCTGATGGCGATCCGCACCAGGTCGCTCCACGCCTCGAACGTCGCCAGCACGCCCGCCAGCGCCAGCCCGATGGCGAACGCGACGTGGCTCGGACGCCACCCGTTGCGGGCGAAGGTGTTGAGCCAGGCCACGCGCATCACCGCGCCACCGCCTCGGCCGAGATGGCCGATCGCTTTCGCCGGGTCAGGAGCTGACCCTGCACGCTCTCGCCGCGGCCAATCGTCGCGCCGCGGCAGACGACGGCGTTCGCCACCAGCGCGCCCGGCTCGACCCGCGCCCCGCGCAGCACGACGGCGTCGTGCAGCGTGGCGTCGGCGGCGACCATCGCACCCGGCTCCACCAACGCGAAGCGCCGGCCCCAGCGCTCGTCGAACGGCTGTTGCCGCGGGAACTCGCCGGCGGACATGCGCTGGTGCGCGCGGACGGCGGCGAGGTAGTCGGCGGGCGTGCGGATCGGCAGCCCGCAGGCAGCCGCGCGGCGAAGGATCGTCACCTCGTGCCGCGCCGCCATCAGCGGCAA
Source organism: Tepidisphaeraceae bacterium (assembly GCA_035634055.1). Taxonomy (GTDB): domain Bacteria; phylum Planctomycetota; class Phycisphaerae; order Tepidisphaerales; family Tepidisphaeraceae; genus JAICTV01. Next base: position 16,891 of record DASQDR010000027.1, read on the forward strand.
ACCTTGTTCCTTCAGGTCGACGAAGCCAACGCTCGGCAGGTGCCGCAGGGCGCGGCAGCTCAGCAGCGCGATCGAGGTGGGCGTGCCGTCCTCGTTGGCGACCACGGTCACGTCCCCGCCGCGCTCGGCGGCATCGACCGCGAGCCGGCAGAGCGGCTCGGCCAGCAGTTGCGCCGCGTTGGCGACGAGGATCGCGTCGTCGTCGTCGTACTCCTCGGCCAGGTCGCGCAGGACGCCGCCGGTGCCGCGCAGGTCGGACGGGTCCAGCTCGACGCTGAGCCCCGCCGCCTCGTCCAGCCGCCGCAGCGCCGGCGGGCGGGTGGTCCGCCCGACCACGATCCGGCAGCGCAGCTCATCGCTCCGCAGCACGTCGCACAGCGAGAGGAACTGGTCGCGCCACAGGTCGAGCAGGCACTGCGTGGCGGAAACGGGAAGCTCCAGCAGCGAGCGCCCGACGGACTCGGCGAAGGACGACGACGCCCGCCAGACGGTCCCGTCCAGCAGGACGACCGCGCGCAGCCGCCGAAGGCGGTTTCGCCCGGCGCCCGGTTGCGGGCCGGCGTCGAGCAGCGCGCGACGCGCGGCCAACAGCCTCGCCTGACAGTCTTCGGTTCCGATCAAGCCCATGGCTCCCTCGTCGGCCGTCGCAGGCGCGACCGCGCCGGTCGCGCGCGTCCGCTGCAGGAACGCCGCCTCGCTGCCGGCCTTGCTCGTGCGAACGCGATCACCCATTGATTGGCTCGTTCACCAGGACGTCCCGTCCGTGCGCTTGCTCTTGTTCTTGCTCGTGCCCGCGACCGTCGTGGCGGTAAGCGCCGTGCAGCTCGCCGGCCGGCAGTGCGTCGCCGATCCCGATTTCAGCCTCTTCGCCGATGTCCGCCACGTCCGCGAAGCGGGAGCGGTACGAGCCGGTCTCGATGAAGTCGCGCAGCGCGGTCAGGAGCCGCGGCGAGGCGTGGTTGCACACGCGCCGGCTGCTGGCGGTGAGCTGGTCGAGGTGGTTGAGCTTCTCGAGCAGGTGGCCCTCGTCGAAGGCGACGATCACCTTCCCCTGCGCCAGCAGGCTGCGCGCGGTGGCCATCTGGTGCTCGTTTCGGTGCTCGCCAAGGCTGGCGCGGCGGGGCATGACCACGATCGGCTTGCCCAGCTCCAGCGCGGTGATGATCGAGCCCATGCCGGCGTGGGCGATGACCAGGTCCGCCTGCTCGACGTGGCGGCGGCACTCCCCGGCGCCGATGAACGGCGCCGAGTCCATGTGCTGCGGCACGAAGCGGCTCGGGCCGATCTGCGCGAACGCGGCGACGCGCCGGTGGCGGCCGGCCCAATCGTCCACCGTGCGGATCAAGCGGTCAAAAGAACATTGCGTGCCAACCGTGACAAAGAGCCTCATAGCACTGCTCCCTCGTAGTGCGGCCCCTCAGGGGCGGCGAGGTGCGGCCACTGCGTGAGCCAGAGGTCCGCGTGCGCCCCGACCCGCTGGCCGGACACCGACAACTGCTCGGCGTTGGCCATGCTGTCCACCCAAATCGTCCTTGCCCCGAGCAGTTTTCCCAGCCGCACCGCGACGTAACCGGGCGCGGCGCCGGTGGAGATCACCACGTCGGGCCGCTCGCGCAACATCACGGCGACGAGTTTCGCCGTCATTAGCAGCAATCGACCCTTCGTTCGCATGTTCGCGTCGCGCACGACGTAGAAGCGCGCGCCGCGGACCTGCTCGCGATAGCTGTCCAGGGTGGTGACGTACGCGACGTCGCACTCGCTGAACGCCGGCATCAGCCGCGACAACTGGATCCAGTGCCCGCCGCCCGAAGCGACGGCGAGCACTCGCCTGGCGTGAATCGGTTCCATTGCTTGGGAAGCAGTCGATGAAGGTCGGGGAATCCTGCGTCCGCGCCCACGAGAGGGGATCGAACTGGCTCGGCCTGTCTAGGCTCCGCCCCTGTCAGCCGCAGGGAATCCTGGGAGTGGAGATCTTCAAATCGGAGTGGAAATCAACCCCAAAGGGACGCGGCTTGCCCGGGCCTCGCCGTCCCTCGCGGCGGAATCCTAACGCACCACCCGCCGGCGCACCAGACTTTTTTACGAGGCGGAAAAAAATTGGTGATTAGCGGGAGCATCGAGTGTCGTCGATGCACGTCCTTCGATCAGCAGTCGTCGGCGCTTCGCGCCGGCCGGCGTCATGGCTCCGGCGCATCTTCTATAGAGCGAACTTCGGATGGGTCGAGCTGGCCCAGGTCCGCCTCGCTCACGATCCACATTCCCTTGTGGGGTACGAAGCGCGCGTCCCGCAGCCACTGCCGCACCTCGTCCTCCCCCACCGGGCGTCCCTCTTCCTTCGACAGGTGCTCGCCGAGCACGACCAGATCGATGTCGACGAGCACCTTGTTGGGCATCTCACGCTCCGGGTGTCGGCCTGATTGTCAGCTGCGTCACGCTGGACCCGCGGGAGTGACATTCGCGGGTGGCAGGATGTCGCGTCACTGCAATGCGGTGATTCTCAGGTGCAAATGTGACGCAGGCAAGAACGCTCGCGGGAAATCCAACGTATCGTCGGGCGACGCTGCCCCAGCCGTTAGCCACGGCTGCGAAACGGACGAATTCGGAGGTGGATCCTCTCGCCGAGGCGTCGCACGAAGGTTGTTCACGAGGCGCCGCTATCTCCCAGTGAGTCTGCGGCGTCACCGTCGGCGAGGGTGGAGATGGACAGGATCGGGGAAGTCGGGAATTTTCGCCCCTGAGGCCGGAGGCGAAATAAGCGTGCGTCTCGGGCGTCGTGATGTTATCGTGCCATCAGCGTATACAATCGCTGCACAGTGGGTGGTACCGTGCTCAGGTACCTGTCTGTGGCGTCGTTCAACATAAGCCAGCTCCCTTCGCATCGTGCGCTGCCGGTGCGCCAGCGGTGGCTGGCGATAGACGTAGCGATGGGCGGCCGGCGCGTGGCGGTGGCGTTTTCCGTCGCGGGGTAGCGCGGCTGCTCCGCGCGAGTGCCCGGCGCAGGCCCGTGCCCGCACAGGCGTCAGGGGCTACCCAGTTGAACGCTGGACGATAGCGTGGCATGGCCGGGTCGTGTTAAGCACGACTCGTATTGCGGAATTTTTTGGACTCGCTCGGGTAACTGTGCTATTCAATCAGACTTAGGGCTTAGGTTGTGCCGGTAGTGGGCTGAGAGAGAGTCGGGCTGATTTGTGCGTTCACTGCCGTTGGGATCCTGAACTGCTGTGGGGGTCACGCGAAGTGACCGGGTGACATCAGCAACACCTCGCAGGATCCGCCATACCACCTGATAAGTCTCGCAGCGCTCGGCGCAGCACGTGGGTGTGCGGCCGAGCCGGGCGGAGCCTCGCGGTTCGCGCTCGTTGCTCAGTGGGAAGAGGATCGTTCGGGAGGAAAGAGGGACACGAAATGTCTGACGTCATTTACCGGGCGCCCGTCGCCATCAACGATACGTTTCCGGAAGACAGCCTCGACGCATGGTTCGTTCTTCGCACCAAGAGCCGCCAGGAGAAGGTGCTCTCCAACGAGCTGCGGTCCCGCGGGATCGCCAACTTCCTGCCGCTGCTCTCCTGCACCAAGTACTACGGCGGGCGAAAGGCGCAGGTCGAGCTGCCGGTGTTCCCCGGCTACCTGTTCCTGCGCGGCCCGCTGGAAGACTTGTACGAGGCGGATCGCACCCGCCGGGTGGCGCAGATCATCAAGGTGACCGACCAGGTTCGGCTCGACCGCGAGCTTCGCAACATCCACATGGCGCTGCGCGGCAACGCGACGCTCGACGCGTACCACTACCTCCGCGAGGGCGTGCGCGTGGAGGTGCGCGACGGTCCGTTCCGAGGGCTCCAGGGCGTCATCGAGCACGGCGGGCGGCGCGACCGCCTGATCCTCCAGGTCGACATCCTCGGCCGCGCCGTGTCGCTCGAGATCGAGGCGTCGCTGCTCGACGTGATCGAGTAGGCGGCGGCGCACACAGGACGTACCGCACAGCGGGGGCACCGCATGTCCGAGACACGCCAGCACGCTCGGGACGGGACATTCCCCCGCCTCGCCCGGCCGCGCGCTCGCCGAGCGGGCGCCGCCGGTGCGGCATATCCCGCCACCGGGCCGCGCCGACCGCCCCCCATTCCGTGCTGCCACGAATTAATCGAGGGTTCCGTAGAACCAACGGCGAGGGCCGTGTACGTTGACGTTCTGCGCGCGGCCGGCGGCCGCGCGCGCCTGCGCACCGCGAGGAGAGATGATGAATTGGCGACCGCTTGGCCAGATCCGTTCCGTTGTTCCGGCCGCGCCACGTTTTGATACCGAGGCGCTCGAGCGCCGCGTGATGCTGGCGGCCCACTCGGTTGTCGCGTCGGCGACCGCCGGCCTGCACGCGCACGCCGACACCGTCGCCGCGCCCGCGCGCGTCGAGCCGACCGCCAAGTCGGTTTTCCGCGGCGAGTTCGTCGTCACCTTCATCGACAACACTTCCCCCAACGCCGTCGCGCGCAAGCACGGCGCTAAGCACGTCCGCCACTACGGGGACGACCCGGCGAACAAGAGCCTGATCAGCTTTGGCAAGGGGACCAACGCCAGCAGCGCCAAGAAGGCGCTGCTGCGCGACGCGCGCGTCCGCGACGCCTACCCCGTCTACGCCGACGTCGCCGCCCCCATGGCCGACTCGCCCCAGGCGCAGGCGGACACCAACGAGTCGGAGCCGAACAACACCGTCGCCGGCGCCAACACCGTCGCGGCCTCTGCCACGCCCAACGTGATCAGCGGGAGCATGGTCGGCGGGTCGGACGTCGATTATTTCAAGTTCACCCTCGCCTCGCGCAGCGGCGTGTTCTTCGATGTTGATTCCAAGGAGACGGGGCTCAGCACCAACCTCGATACCATCCTCGAGGTCTACGAGGGCACCGGCACGAACGTCATCGAGGTCAACGACGACGGCCGCGACTTCGAGACGCTCTCGCTCAACGAAACCACCGAGACCGCGCTGGACTACGGCGACTCCTCGCTCTACCTCGACCTCGCCGCCGGCAGTTACGTCATCAAGCTCCGGGCCTACAACGGCACGAGCGGCTCGTACCAGCTCAAGCTGACGGCGGATTCCAGCTACACCGCCGGCGTGCCGGTCCTCAACAGCCTGCCCGGCGCCGCCGACACCCTCTACCTCGACTTCGACGGCCACGGCGCCACCGATCCGTACGGCACCTACAACATCCCCGCCTACGACATCAATGGCAACGGCCTGGAGTTCTCCCCGGCCGAGCGGCTGGTGATCCAGAACGTATGGAAGGTGGTCGCTGATGCATACGCGCCGTTCAACGTCAACGTCACCACCAGCTACGGCGGCGCCTACAACGACGGCCTGGCTTGGCGGCAGGTGATCGGCAACGGCGACGGGTCGGAGGTCAACCGCCCGAACGTGCTCGGGGTGGCGTGGAGTGGCGGCTACGCCACTGGCGGTCCCACGTACAAGACCGGCTTTACCTTTGCCAACAACTTCCACGACTACCCGGACGCCGGCGTCAGCGGCCAGATCGTCACCCATTCCATCGAGATGGGAAACACCAGCTCCCATGAAATCGGCCATGCGATGGACCTGGATCACTACTTGAACGCGGGCCCGCGGGACACGTTCATGTACACGCCCGACTTCGGCCTCTCGCGCGAGCGCTGGAGCAGCGGCACCAACGACGAGAGCGAGTTGCAGGACGACCTGGCGCGCATCTCCGCGCCCGCGAACACCTTCGGCTACCGCGCCGACGACCACGGCAACACCCGCCCCGCCGCCACCATCCTTTCCGCCGTCGGCAACAACTACAGCGCCAGCGGCGTGATCCACAGCACCGGCGACTTCGACTTCTTCCGCTTCTCCGGCTCGGGCGCCACCACGATCACGCTCGACATCCCCGAGCACCTCGGGCACCTTGATGGCGAGCTGTACCTCTACAACGCCGCCGGCACTCTCCTCCAAAGCAGCGACCTCTCCACGCGTCTGGGCGGCTCCATCTCCCTATCGCTCCCGTCCGCTGGCGACTACTACGCCGAGGTGCGCAGCGACGGCGGCTACGGCGACCTCGGCACCTATAACCTCAAGGTCGCCACCATCGTGCCCGCCACCGGCTCCATCGCCGGCCGCGCCTTCCGCGACGTCACCTTCAACAACACCTACGAGACCGGCGGCGGCGACAGCGGCATCGGCGGCGTCACCGTCTTCCTGGACGCCGACAACGACAGCACCCTCGACGGCGGCGAGGTCACCGCCACCACCGCCGGCGACGGCACCTTCACCTTCGCCGGCCTGGCCAACGGCACGTATCACGTCAAGCAGGTGACGCCCGCGGGCTACGTCAGCAACGCCGGCTACCCCAACACCGTCGTCAGCGGCGGCGGCGCGGTGACCGGCATCGCCTTCGGCAACTTCCCGATCGTCTACCAGGGCGGCGTCGGCAGCGACGCGTACACCGTTCGACTGAAGGCCGGCGACGCGTCGGTTGCCGAGATCGTCGAGACCTCGAGCGGCCTGACCTACTCCGCCGCCAAGTCACTGCTCCCGTCACTCACGTTCAACGGCAACAACGGCAACGATTCGCTGACCATCGCCAGCGACCTCGGTCCTGGCACCGCGGTCACCTTCAACGGTGGGACCAACGCCGCCTTCACCGACACGCTCCAGATCGACGCCGGCGCGCACGCCTTCGCCGCCGACGCCAACGTCACCACGGCACGGCTGGCGCTGATCCTCAACGGCCCCACCGCCGCCGTCAGCTTCTCCGCCACCCAGCACCTCGAGCTGCTCCAGATCAATGCCGGCACCGCCACCCTCGCGGCCAACGGTTCGCGCCTGATCTCGACCGACGCGCTGACGATCACCGGCGGGAAGCTGGACCTGAAGGACAACGACCTGATCGTCCGCAGCGGCTTGCTCGGGACCTTCAACACCGGCACGTCCACCTACGGCGGCGTGCAGGGGCTGATCGCCGCCGGCCGCAACGGCAGCGCGTGGAACGGCAACGGCATCATCACGACCATGCCCGATGCACTGACCACCCGCACCACCCTGGGCGCCGCGACGGCTGCCGGCGTCTTCAACATCGCCAACGGCGCCACCGCCACCTGGCAGGGCGAAACCGTCACCGGCGGCGCGGTCCTGGTGAAGTACACCCACGCCGGCGATGCCGACCTCACCGGGCGGATCAACGGCGACGACTACTTCCACATCGACGGCGCCATCGCCTCCCCCGGCGCGTCCGGCTGGCTCAGCGGCGACTTCGACTACAACGGCAAGGTCAACGGCGACGACTACTGGCTGATCGACGGCAACATCGGCAAGCAGACCGTCACCCTGTAGGCGGGCCGGCGACGCGCCAATCCGTAAACAGCACTGCCCGCGGCGCACGCCGCGGGCAGTGCTGTTTTTCCGGCAACCCGATCGTCCGGCAGCGGTGCAATTGTTACGTAAGCCGCCGGCCAGCGGAGCCAGCGGCGTGTCATCCCGAAGCGTACTCGCGAGGGATCTCGGGATCACGAGCGACTTGCCTGCCCGAGATCCTTCGCGAGCGCGTCGTCGCTGGCGCGCCACTGCTACACCCAATCGCACCCCGCGCTAGCCGCCGAGTCGGGCACCGCACTGGGTGCAAAACTTCGTGCCCGGCTTGAGCGCTGCGCCACAGCTCGTGCAGAACTTCCCGGCAGGTTGCGCACCCGGTGCCGGCACCGCGGGGGCGGGGGCGGCGACGGGCGGGAGAGCCCGAGGGGCGGTCGCTCCGAGAGGCGCGGGGGCTGGCGCCGCCGGCGCCGCCGGGACGTTAACGGGCTCGAACGTGACGGCCGTCGCCGTCGCCGCGTTGATCCAGAACGTTTCCTCGAACGCGCGCCCGCCGTAGCTCGTGCGGATGCGATACTTGCCCGCCGGAAGCTGCGCCCCTTCGCCGAACTTGCCTGACGCGACCTGCCGCTGCTGCTCGTCAACGACGACGTACGTCTCGGGCGTCTCGAAGACCGCCGACCGCAGCCCGCTCAGCAGCGCGTCGCCGCGCGCGGCTGGCAGGTATTGTCCGCCCGAGGCGCTTGCCATCGCCTGGAGCTGCTGGGCCCAGTCCTGTCGGTTGATGTCGAAGCCGACGATGCGGAAGCGCGTGTGCGGGAGCTTCGCGTACGCCGCCGCCGCCGCCACCGGATCGCGCCGCGGCTGCGTGTCCTCGCCGCCATCGGTGAGCAGCAGCACCGTGACCGGGGATTCCTCGGTGCCGGCCGGGATTTCGTCTCGCGCCTGCTCGAGGCTGTAAGCCAGCGGCGTCTTGCCGCGGGCGCGCAGGCCGGCAATGAGTTGCAGCAGTTCCGGCTTCTTCACCGGCGCCATCGGCACCAGCAGCTTCGAGTCCTCGTTGGCCCCTTCCTCGATCGCGCGCCGGCGGTAGCCGTAAGCGCGCAGCGCCAACTCAGCGTTGGGCGGCAGCTCCTGGATCAGCGCCGAGAGCGCCTCGCGCGCGATCTCGAACTTGGGCTTCCCGTTCATCTCCTCCAGCATCGAGCCGGACGCGTCGAGGATGATGTAGAGCTTCCGCCCCGGCGGCAGCGACACGCCGGTCACCAGCGTCCCCGGGCCGGCGCGCTGCGGCTCGGAGAGGCTCGGCGTGGCGCGGGTGAGGAACAGCAGCGCGAAGCTGCCGGCGATGCGCTCGTCGTCCTCCTCGCCCTGCCCCTTCCAGCGCCCGTCGGGGTGCTGGTTGCCGACGATCGCCTTGGCCCCGAGCGGGTACCACTCGTGGTCGCCGATGAACTCCGTTCCCAGGATCCGCCCGACGCGCTCGATCGAGTACAGGTAGTAGTAAAGCCAGTTGGCGCTCCCCTGCGGGTGGGTGGTGACGCTGAAGTGCGCGCTGATCCAGGCCAGCCCGCGCTCGAGGCGCTGCTGGACGGCCGGGTCGCTCTCCATGCCTAATTCGTGGCGCGAAAGCGCGAGCGCGCACACGCCTGCGCAGGTCATGCTGCCGTAGCCGCTGGAGCCGTGTTGGTAATCCCATCCGCCCTCCTGCGCCTGCCGCTCGGCGTGCGCCGCGAGCGCGCGTTGCCACAGTTCCGGCGCAGGCTTGATGCGGCTGCGGCTGGCCGAGTGCAACCCCAGGACGGCGTACTGGGTGACAGAGTTATCGCCGTCGCCGCCCTTCTCCCAGGGGGTGGCGCGCGCGATCGGCTGCGCGACGTCCGATCCGTCCAGCGGCCGGCCGCCCGCCACGCGCAGGACCTTTTTCTCCTCGGCGACGCCGAGCAGCTTCTCGTCCATCGCAACGCCGTAGCCCCAGCTACCGCCGGGCCCCTGGTTCTCGATCAGCCAGCGCGCGGATCGGCGGAGCTGCGGGAGGAACGTCGGGTCGCCGTACGCCTCGACGAGCATGCAGAACAGCCCGATCTGGTACGTGGCGTCAACGTTCTCCGGCTTGTAGCTCGCGAGGAACTTGCGCAGGTGCGCGTCGAACTCCGGGAACTTTTTGTGGGCACCGCTGTGAACGAGCGCCAGGGCCGCCAGGACGTGCTCGCGGTCTCGGCCGAAGGTGACTTTTCGCTCCTCGAGATCCTTGGTCTTGATGTGGTTCCAGAGGAACGCCGTGCCCTTGTCGATCGCCGCGTTGACCTGCTCTGCCGTGAGCCCGACACCGGTGAGGCCCTGTGGATTCAGGTTCGGTCGGACGGGGACGCGCGCGGGGAAGCGTTTGCCGTCGACCTCCAGAAACTCCGGCACCGCCGCCTGCGGCTTGGCGGGTTCCACCTGCGCGGGAGCATCGGGCGCGACCGGCGGCGCTCCCGGCGTAATCGGTTCCGCGGGCGCGACGGCGACCGGCGCGGCGGGCGCGGCGGGATCGGGCGCCCCCGCCGGCGCGAGCCGCGCCAGCTCGACCACCTCCGCCTTGCCCACGCCCGCGTACGCGAGGCGCGGGCGAGTCTCAGTTGTCGGCAATTGGTACGCGACCTGGAACGACCGTCGCTCGCCCGCAGGCACCCAGACCAGCTCCGCCGGCCGGTGAGCGCCGGCGCGCGTGGCGGGGTCGATGTCCTGTTGCTGCCCGGCGGCGTCGGCGATCTTGAGCTGTTGGGCCGTCTGGAACATCTCGCCGTCGCGGCCGCGGTTGTTGACCGTCACGTCGAGCACAACGAACCGCTTGCCCGCGCCCGCCTTCACGTCAGCAAAGCTTTCGGTGGCGCGCTGGCCGGTGACGTTGACGACGAAGGGTTCGTCGTTGATCGAAGCGATCGCCTTGGGAGTCGCCAGCCGCGGAGCAGCGCCCTCGATGGGCAGCGTCACGCCGCGCGGGCGGAGGACCTTGCCGTCGGGCGTCCGCGCGTTGGGGAAGTCGCAACGCAGCGCGAGCGACTTCGCGTCCTTAGGCGCGAGGAAGACGACGCGACCGCCGGTAAGGACGTCCGGCAGGAAACGCGGCGCCTCGCCCAGCGTCGTCTGCTTCGCCTCGGGCACGTAACCGAACTCGCCGTCGGCCAGGAGCTGGAGGTACTTACGACTGTCGGTCCAATCGGCGACGGTGCCGACCTGCGTCTTGGTCCCAGGTCGCGCCTTCGGGTCGAACGCGGTAGCGTCGGCGGGATAGGTGAACTGGCTGCGGGCGCGGACGTCGAAGGAGACGAACTGCATGCCCGCAGGCGCCTTCTCGCCCGCGAAGTCATCGGCCTTTCTCACGTCGAACACGCCGATCTCCACGACCTCGTTCTTCGCCAGCGGCGACGCCGGTTGCTCGGCCGGCGTTGGCTCGTTCGCCGGACGCGCCAGCACCGGCAGCACTGCGTGGCCGTGCGCGTAGTCGTACAGCCGCAGCGCCAGATCGCGCGGCGGAGCGGCGGCGTCAACCTCATAGACCAGCTTCCCGCCCGCCGTCGAGCCGGCGCGCGGCAGCATCAGCTCGTCGGTGGAAAGCATGCCGGCCGCGCCGTCCAAGGGCACCGGCAGCAGCACGCGCCGCGAATCCGCGACCAGGTAGAGGTGGTCTGACAGCTTCTGCATCTGGTACGCCACCGGCACCTGCTGGTCGCGCACGACGGCCGGCGTCAGCACGTTGCGGAACTGCACGTCCAGCACGAGGAACTTCCGCCCGGCGGGCGCGGCGTGGCCGGCGAAGTTGTCGAAGACGCCCGCGGAGCGCAGCGTGATGACCGCCGCGCGGTTGGTGGCGGTCAGCCCCACCGGCGTGAGGCGGTTCGTCTCAAGGGACGTGGGCGGGCCCTTCGACGCCGGTGGCACGACCTCCGTCAACTGCGGGAGCTTCGGGCCCAAGGCGTAGCGGGACGCGAGCTCCTGGTACGCCTGTGAAACCTCGACCGGCGCGTCGAGGCGGAGGCCGAACCCCGGCTTGGTGGCATCGCCCGGCAGCACGCCCAGCGCCTGCCCGCCGGGCGGAGCGCGGAGCACGCGCGGCAGCGACGGCACGCCCGTCGCGCCGCCGCCGCGGCCGGAGACGATCATCGCATCGATCTGCGGGAACTGCTTCATCCAGGCCGCCGCCTCCGACAGCGGCGCGTCCGCCAGCACCACCAAGGCGTCAACATTCCCCGCGTCGGTGAGTGCCCTGGTGATGGCCGCGGGCGGCTCGGCGTACTGCAAGTTGGGCAGCGGCTTGGCGAAATAAGCGGACCGCGTCGCGATGCCGATCACGGCAACGCGCTTCCCGTCGCGCTCGATCAGGGCGTGGGATTTCCAGGGCGTTGCACTGCCGAGCGAGAAGCTCGCGGAGACGAAGTTCGCCTTGGCCGATCCGAGTGCGGCCGCGAGGGCGGCGGCGTCGCCGGTGAGGTCACGATGCGCGAGATTGACGATCTCAAAGCCGGCCGCGTCCGCCAGCGCCACGGCCTGCGCGGCCTGCTGCGCCGGATCAGCGCTGGTGGTCGAAGCGAACGCGCCGCCCGTAATCACCAGCAGCCCGTCGCCCGCGCCGACTTCGGCCGGAAGCCGCTGCCGGCCGAGCTGCGCGACGCGCCAATCAGCAACGTCGCTGGCCGCCGCGATCGTTGGCGTCGGGCGCGCCGCGAGCGCGACTTGCGCAAAGCTCGCGCACATCACGGCGATGCTCAGGATGGCGGTGGGGAAACTCACGTGCTTGCGATCCATCGGCATCACCTACCCGTGTAAAGAATCGGGTCGTCGCTGTTCATCACGTCGTAGAGGTCCTTCGCGCCGCCGAGCGCGTCGGCGAGCGGGCCGACGCCGATGTTCAGCAGCTTCTCGTCCGGGTCGATCATTCCCTCGATGCCGCCGGGGACGCCGTGGCCGCTGCCGGGGTTATCGGCGCCGACCATGCAGAGGAACCACTGCTTGGCGGTTTCGCCCTTCGGGTCGCCGCCAAGGATCTGGTTGGAGAAGCCGACCATGCATTTGAGGTTGTCGACGTTCTTTTTCGTGATCTGGAGGTACTCCATGGCCGATTGCCCCTCGCCGCCGTCGCCGCGCCCGATGGACGAGCCGGTGGCAGGATCGACGCTCCACCACGCGTTGGCGCCGCTGGCGGCGGGGAAGACCAAGGCCCGCCCCGCCTCGTTGCGCGCCAGGGACCAAGCGACCAGCGCGGGCGGCTTCACGGCTGACGCAGCATTGCCGCCGGCGGCAATGACCACCGGCGCCGCGCCCGCGGCGCGGGCCTCTTCGAAGGCGGAGTACGCCCCCTTGGGACCGTTTGCCGGGTCAATCGCGCGGAGCAGGCCGGACTCGAGCACCGTGGCCGCGACGCCGAACGTGGCGTTGGCGCGGGCGGCTTGATCCGCCTTATCCGCCGCGCGCGGGAGGAGCATCGCCCGGTCGAACACCACGTCGATCGCGTGGCGGGTGCCGACGGTCAGCGCGGCTGGCTTCTTCGCGTCCGCCGCGCGCGTCGCAACGTGGGTCGTGTGCATCACCACCGCCGGGGCACCGAGGAAAGCTAGCCCCTCATCCGCCGCCATCAGCCGCTGCGCGGACATCAGCCGCAGGGCGTGCCAGTCGTAGAGCATGACCGGAAAACGGGCGGCGTCCTCGGTCTGCTCGAAACGGCGCGGGTCGCCGGTGGTGATCAGCCGCGTCGTCAGCGGCGCGTTGCGGGTGACGGCGTCGAGCAGGAGCCAGGTCGTGGCGTGCGCGCCGATCGGTGCGGGCGTGACCAGAGCATCGGCGGTGAAGACCGGCGTCACGCCGGGGCGGTCCTTGCCGCAGATCAGTCGCTGTTGCACCTGCGGCGCGTCGCCCGGCAGCGCGAGTTCGATCACCATGACGAGCGACTCGATGCGCGACGCGGCCTTGGGAGCCTCAGCTTCATCACCGCCGCCGCCAAGGCCGAACCCGCCCATGCCTTTGCCAACGGCGCCGCCGATCTGCGTCGCCCCTTCGACCCGGCCGTCGGGCGAGACGGTGTGGATCTGGCCGGCGGTGTCGAAGACCTTCGAGCCTTCCCATTCGTCGCCGACGCGCAGGATCGCCTGGAAGTTCTTAAAGCCGCCGACGAACTTCGACCAATCTTCAGGCGTCCACGTGGCGGTCGGCTTGGCGGCGGCGGCGTCGTCGCTGGGAACGATCTCCAGGCGGATCGGCCGGCGGAACAGGTTGGCCAGCGGCAGTTCGCGCTCGATCAGTTTCACCGGCTTTGCGGGCTTGCCTTCCTCGCCGGCGGTCAGCTCCAGGCGAACACAGATCTTGGCGACCCTGTCCGCCGGCGGCGCGTCGAGCGTCGCCCCCTGCGCCGCGCGGGCGGAGTCCAGGGGCGAAGCCTCCGGCGCGGCGCTCACCACCGCCGCGCCCTGCGGTGTGGCGATTTCCACGTCCACGCGCTCCGCCGCGCCGGCCAAGAGCTTTTCGCGCCACGCGTCGAACGGTTGCCCCAGCTTCGCCGCCGCGCCGAGTGACTCAATCAGCCGCGGCGTCTCGTGGCTGGCCGTGTCGAGCGCTTCGCCCACCATTTGCCGGACGCGCGCCGCTTCCCGCGCCGCGTACAGCCGACGGTTTTCCGCGACGGCGCCGAACTGCTGCACCAGCGGGATCGGCTGCGCCGTGACTTCGGGCGAAACGTCTCCGGTCGCGCCGGCGTACCACGAGGCGATCGTCGCCGGCCGCTTCAAGAATTCATCGACAACGGCCGTCGCCTCCTGCGGCGTGCGCGGCGTCACCTTCAGCTTCGATCGGTGCCCCGCCTCCGCCAGCAGCGCTTGCAGCAGCACCGCGCGGTCCCAGTCGCCGCCGGCCTTGGCGGCAAGGGTTCCCTCGGCGCCGCGGACGACGCCGGCATAGGGCTCGTAGGCGACGCGCTTCCTCACCCACTCCGCCAGCCTCGCCGGCTCGTTCCCCACGATCATCACGATCGATGCGGGCGAGAAGGGGCAGCTCTGCGGCGTCAGCACCTGCTCGCGCACGGCGGCGGCGTACTTCAGGTATCGCTCCGCCGCCGCCTGCCGGAACGCTTGCTTCTGGTTCGACGGCGCAGCGGCGAGAAGCAGCGGCGCGGCGGCGGCGGCGGCCGAGATGGCAAGGGCTGCGAGCACGGCTGCCACGCGGCTGCGGCCGCGGGGGGCGAATCGTCGGGATGTCATGGGTGAGCTTCCCCGGAACAGCGGGAACGCGCGGCGCGCCCGGGCGGGGGCGACACCGCCGGCGCGCACGGCGAGGGTCGAGCGGATGCCCGACCCTCGCGCGCGGTGGTTAACACGTCGAAGGCCGCCGCGGTTACTCGACCTTGCCGCCGCAGGAGGCACAGAACTTCGCGGCCGCGACGACTTCCTTGCCGCAGTGCGCGCAGAACTTCTTCGCCACCGCCGGCGCAGCCGGGGCGGCGGCGGCGGCAGGGGCGACCGCGGCGCACACCGGCGCGGCCGGCATGGCGGGGGCGGCAGGCGCGGCGGTAGCGGCGGCGGCGGCGG
>DASQDR010000028.1:0-21507 GCA_035634055.1 Tepidisphaeraceae bacterium
ATGGCCGTCAAGTACTCGGTGGCGCTGAACGGCATCACGGCGATCGCCATGACGCTGATCGACGTGCTGTCGGGGCTGGACCACGTGCAGATCTGCACCGGGTACAGGGTGAACGGCCGGCACCTCGACGCCTTCCGCGCCGACATGGACACGCTGGCGGAGGTCGAGCCGGTCTACGAGACGCTGCCGGGCTGGCGCGGGAACATCTCGGCCTGCCGCCGCTTCGATGAGCTGCCGCGCGAGGCGCAGCAGTACGTGAAGCGCGTGGAGCAGCTGGTCGGGGCGCCGGTCCGCATGGTCAGCGTGGGGCCGGAGCGCAGCGCGACGATCATGCGGTGATCGGCCGGCCCGCCCCGCCCGCCCCGCCCGCCCCGCCCGCGCGAGGCGTGCCGGCGCCGCCCGTGTCCGGGGTGCCGGCGCGGCCCGTGGTGCACGTGCCCGCGCGGCCGACGCGCCGCATGTTCCCCGTCGCCCCCGTGTCCCCGTCGCCCCCGTGTGCCCGTCGCCCCCGTGTGCCCGTGTGCCCGTGTGCCCGTGTGCCGGTGTCCCGCGTGCCCGCGCCGCGTGGCGCCCGCGGCGCGTGGTATCATCCTGCGAGCATGACCTACCGCGGCCGAGTCAAGGATGGGGTGGTGGTCTTCGACGGTCCGGCGCCGTCGGAGGGGACGCGGGTGCGCATCGAGCCGGTGGAGGCGCAGGCCCCGCCGTTCCCGCCGGCTCCGGCGGATGCGGACCCGCCGCAAGCCGCGCTGCCTCCGCCCGCGTCGCCCGCGTCGCCCGCGTCGCCCGCGTCGCCCGCGTCGCCCGCGCCACGGCCCGGCAGCGCCCAGGCCATCCTGGGCAATCCCGCGCGGGGGCAGGGAACCGATGAGGCGATGGACCGCTTCCTCCACGATCTGAAGGAGAGCAAGCGGGCGGAGGCGCGGGCCGAGTTGAAAGCCGTCAGCCCGCGTGATCCACGCGGTTCGCTGGACGCAGGATGACGCGCTACCTGCTCGACACGAACCACGCCGCCGCCCTGCTCCGCCGCTTCGCCCCGGTCACCGACCGCCTGCGCGGCGCGCCGCAGGATGAGTTCCTGCTGTGCCGGCCGTCGGTCGCCGAGCTGTGGTTCATGGTGTTCAACAGCGGCCGCGTCACCGCCAACGTGGGCGAGCCTCCAGACGTTCCTGAAGGACTTCCCGGTAATCGAATTTGGGCCCGACCCCGCGATGGAGTTCGGGCGGATCAAGAGCGCCCTGCGAAAGATCGGCCGACCGATCGGCGACGTCGACATCCAGATCGCGGCCATCGCCGTCGTGAGTGGCATGACCGTCCTCACCGACGACCATGACTTCTCCTCGGTCGCGGGGCTGAGGACGGACAACTGGCTGCGCCAGCGGCGCACCCGCCCTACCGACGATTCCGCGCGGGGCTCTGGGTCGATCACTCCCGCGCACCTGCCGCGCGCGAGTGCAGTTCCCCCGCCACGCGTTCGATCACGCTGTCCCAGTCCCTCAGCGCCGGTTGTCGGAACAGGCGCAGGGTCGGGTACCACGGGGTGTCGTCGCGGCCGAGCAGCCAGCGGAAGTCCGGGTTGCGGGGGAGCAGGAGCCAGGTCGGCTTGCCCATCGCGCCGGCGAGGTGGGCGACGGCGGTGTCGACGCAGATGACCAGGTCGAGGTTGGCCACGAGGGCGGCGGTGTCGGCGAAGTCGCGCAAATGGGTCGTGAGGTCGATCAGCGGCAGCGTCGGGACGACGGCCGCGTCGGCGGGGCGCGGGTCTTTCTGGAGGCTGAAGAAATTCGTCCCCGCCACCTTCAGCAGCGGCGCGAGCCGCGCCAGCGGGATCGAGCGCTCCATGTCGCGCGAGTGCGTGTGCGATCCGGACCAGGCCAGGCCGACCTTCAGCCGCTCGTGATGACTTGAGGATCCGCCCCCGGCGCCCGCGGCTCGGCCGGCGCTGGCGGCATCGGCGTCACTCGCGGCATCGGCGCCACTCGCGGCGTTGGCGGTGCTGGAGGCGTTGGCGGTGCTCGCGGCGTTGGCGGTGCTGGAGGCGTTGGCAGCGCTCCCGACACTTCCGACACTTCCGACGATGTCCGCGCGGCCAACGCTCCCGGCGCTCCCGGCATTCGCGGCGGGAGTGGCGCTCTCCATCCGTGCCCGCCACTGCTCGACCCGCGCCTCGTCGGCGGCGACGTACGGCACCCTAGCGGGAATCGTCTCCAGCGTGGTGTCCATCGCCAGCGGCACGCTCATGAAGGGGCAGTGGACGTCGAACGGCGGGAGCGGCTGGCCGCGGGCGAAGACGCCGGCGACGCCGGGGAGGTTCTTCAGCAGCGGCAGCAGCGACGGCTGGCACTCGACGTACACCGTCGCCCCGTGCTCGGCGGCCACCAGCGGCGCGTAGCGAGCGAACTGGATCGCGTCGCCCTGCCCCTGCTCGTAGTGGAGCAGGATGGTCCGGCCGGCGATGTCGTACCCGTCCCACCGCGGGCGGGGGAAGGTGCGGCGCTCGTGCGGGAAGCGCACCCACCGCCACTCGTACTCGCGCCAGCCGCTGCGCAGGTCCCCCTCCAGCAGGGTCAGGAGCGAGCGGTTCCAGTGGGCGTCGGCGTAGTCGGCCTGCATCACCAGCGCGCGGCCGTAGGTGGCGCGGGCGACGTCGTACTGGCCGAGGTCGCGGTAGCAGTTGGCCAGGTTGTTCAGCGCGCCGGCGCTGTCGGGTCGGGCGGCGATGGAGGCGAGATAGTGCGGCAGCGCCTCCTCGTGCCGCCCGAGCGCCGCCAGCGCGAGGGCGAGGTTGTTCTGGCAGGCGGCGTGCCGCGGCTCGACCGCCAGCGCGCGGCGGTAGGCCGCCAGCGCGTCGTCCAGCCGCCCGGCCTGGTAGTGGAGCGTGCCGAGGGCGTCATACGCGTCGGCGAGGATCGCCGCCCCCGCCGCCGCATCCCGCGCCGTCCCGGCAGCCCCGGCAGCGCCGGTCAGCCCTTCGATCGCGCGGGAGAAGTGGGCGCGGGCCGGCTCGTACCGCCCGAGGTTCTGCGCGATGCGCCCGAGGTGGAGCAGTTGCGCCGGGCCGGGCGGGCGCAGCGCCGCGGCGCGGTCGGCGGCGGCGGCGGCCTCCTCGTAGCGCTCGAGCTGCGCCAGGGCGAGCGACAGGTTGTACAGCGCGTCGTAGAAGTCCGGCTTGATCCGCAGCGCCTGGTGGAAGTGCGAGACCGCCTCGCCCGGGCGGCCGAGCAGCCGCAGGGCGTTTCCGAGGTGGTTCATCGCGTCGAGGCTGCGCGGGTTGAGCTCGAGCCCGCGCCGGGCGCGGTCGACGGCCAGCTCCGGGCGGTCGTTCTCGATG
This sequence comes from Tepidisphaeraceae bacterium, assembly GCA_035634055.1. GTDB lineage: Bacteria > Planctomycetota > Phycisphaerae > Tepidisphaerales > Tepidisphaeraceae > JAICTV01. The sequence goes on from DASQDR010000028.1 coordinate 3,332, forward strand.
TAGACCAGCGCGAGGTTGGTGTGGAACTCCGCGACGTTCGGGCTGAGCGCGATCGCGCGGTTGATCAGGTCGATGCCGGTCGGTCGGTCGCCGGTCTGGCTCTTGAGCACCCCGAGCAGGTGCAGCGCCGGCGGGTGGTTCGGGTGGGCGGCGAGGACGCGCAGGTAGAGCGCCTGCGCCGCCGGCAGGTCGCCGGTCGAGTGGTGCCTCAAGGCCTGGTCGATCAGTGCCTGCGCCGCCTGCGCCGCCTGCGAAGAGTCGTGCATACGGGTCGGTATCCTAGCGGTCGCCGGGGCAGTTGCGCGCGCGCCGGCTACGGAGCGCCGCGGGGCCCCGCCGACGCAGCGCCTGCTCCGCCGTCGACGCGCCGACGACGAGGCGCCGACGGAGCGTTGACGCCCCACCGCGCCCCGCTGACGCGCCACGGCGCGGTCCGTCCCGGCACGACCGGCACCGGCGTTACAGGCGCTCGCGCGGGCCGGCGGTTGTCAATTGTTAACCGCCGGTTCCCGTCTTTCCAAAAGCGGATGCCCAAAGTAGCATGCCCCGCACGTCTTTAGGGAACCAGTAGATGCGCCTCTTTGGCCCGTAGGGAGAGCAGAGAATGGTCACGCAGTTTCGCCAGCGCCGGCCGCTTCAGCCGGGGCGCGCTTGGGCGCCCCTCCTCGCCGCCGCTGCGGCGGTCACCCTCGCGCCGCTCACCGCCCGCGCCAGTGAGGCCAGCCTCGTCCTGCCCAACCTGAACGACGCCCGTTTTTACGGCATCGGCGGCTGGTGGCTGCTGCTGGTCGGGATGCTGCTGTGCATCGGCGGGCTGGTGTTCGGGCTGGTGATCTACCAGCAGCTCAAGGCGCTGCCGGTGCATCGCTCGATGCTCGAGGTCTCAGAGCTGATCTACGAGACGTGCAAGACGTATCTGAAGACCCAGGGGAAGTTCATCCTGCTGCTGTGGGTCTTCATCGCGGTCATCATGGTGGTCTACTTCGGGTTCCTCCAGGACCCGGGGCACCAGCAGGCGGTGGGGACGGCGACGCCCGCGGGCACGGTCGCCGCCACGCCGGGCGACGTCGCCGCCGCCGTCGCCCCCGGTTCGCCGCAGAATGCGCCCGGCACGACGCACGCCGGCGAGCAGTGGCCTACCGCGGCGCGGGTCATCATCATCCTGCTCTTCAGCCTGATCGGCATCGCCGGCAGCTATTCGGTGGCATGGTTCGGCATTCGGGTGAACACCTTCGCCAACAGCCGCACCTCGATGGCCAGCCTGCGCGGCATGCCGTTCCAGGTCTGCTCGATCCCGCTGCGCGCGGGGATGTCGATCGGCATGGTGCTGATCAGCGTCGAGCTGATGATCATGCTGATGATCCTGCTGTTCCTGCCGGCCACGCTGGCCGGGTCGTGCTTCATCGGGTTCGCCATCGGCGAGTCGCTGGGGGCGGCGGTGCTCCGCATCGCCGGCGGCATCTTCACCAAGATCGCGGACATCGGCGCCGACCTGATGAAGATCGTCTTCAAGGTCGAGGAGGACGACGCCCGCAACCCCGGCGTCATCGCCGACTGCGTGGGTGACAACGCCGGCGACTCCGTCGGCCCGACCGCCGATGGGTTCGAGACCTACGGCGTGACCGGCGTCGCGCTGATCGTCTTCATCATGCTGGCCGTCGCCGAGCCGCTGCTCAAGACCCAACTGCTCGTCTGGATCTTCGTAATGCGCGTGTTGATGCTGGTCACCAGCGCCGCCAGCTACATGATCAACGAGTCGATGGCCCGCAAGAAGTACGCTGCCGCGCGGGAGATGAACTTCGAGACGCCGCTGCGGAACCTGGTCTGGCTGACGTCGGTGATCTCGATCCTGGTGACGTTCGTCGCGTCGCTGGTGCTGATCCCCAACCTCGACGGCAACACCTCGCTGTGGTGGAAGCTGGCGATGATCATCTCCTGCGGCACGCTGGCCGGGGCGCTGATCCCGGAGCTGACCACCTTTTTCACGTCGGTCCACAGCCGCCACGTTCGCGAGATCGTCAACACCAGCCGCGAGGGCGGCGCGTCGCTGAACATCCTGAGCGGGCTGACCGCCGGCAACTTCTCCGCCTTCTGGATCGGCGGCGTGGCGATCACGCTGCTGATGGCGGTGGCGTACGCGGTCAGCAACATCGGCGGCACCGGGACGGGGCTGGGGTCGATCATGGTGGCGCCGGCGGTGTTCGCCTTCGGGCTGGTCGCCTTCGGCTTCCTGGGCATGGGCCCGGTCACCATCGCAGTCGACAGCTACGGCCCGGTCACCGACAACGCCCAGAGCGTCTACGAGCTGAGCCTGATCGAGCAGCAGCCCAACGTGGAGGCGGAGCTCACCCAGCAGCTCGGGCAGGCCCCGAACTTCAAGCGGGCCAAGGAACTGCTGGAGGAGAACGACGGCGCCGGCAACACCTTCAAGGCGACCGCCAAGCCGGTGCTGATCGGAACCGCCGTCGTCGGGGCGACCACGCTGATCTTCTCCATCATCATGGTGCTGACCGACGGGCTGCGCAACGAGGCGGCCATTCGCAACCTCTCGATCCTGCACGCCCCGTTCCTGCTGGGGCTCATCGCCGGCGGCGGCGTGATCTACTGGTTCAGCGGCGCGAGCTGCCAGGCGGTCATCACCGGCGCGTACCGCGCGGTGGAGTTCATCAAGCGCAACATGAAGCTCGACGGCGCCGCCAAGGCGTCCACCGAGGACTCCAAGCGCGTCGTCGAGATCTGCACCAAGTACGCGCAGTCCGGGATGTTCAACATCTTCTGCGCCACCTTCTTCCTGACCCTGTCGGCCGCCTTCATGGACCCCTACTTCTTCATCGGGTTCCTGATCGGCATCGCCATCTTCGGGCTGTTCCAGGCAATCTTCATGGCCAACGCCGGCGGCGCGTGGGACAACGCCAAGAAGATCGTCGAGACCGAGCTGCGCATGAAGCGCACCCCGCTGCACGACGCGACCGTGGTCGGCGACACCGTCGGCGATCCGTTCAAGGACACCAGCTCGGTCGCCATGAACCCGGTCATCAAGTTCTCCACCCTCTTCGGCCTGCTCGCCGTCGAGCTGGCGATCACCATCCAGAGCCCCGCGCTGAAGTGGACGCTGGCAATCGTGTTCGCGGTGATCGCGCTGATGTTCGTCTACCGCTCGTTCTTCGGCATGCGGATCCAGTCCGAGCAACCCGACGCCCGCCCCGGCGGATTCCCCGTGGAAGCCGCCGCCGGCCGCGAGCCGGCGAAGGCGACCGTGTAGTACGCGCCCGCGCGGCGCGGAACCGCGTCGCCTGACGCTCGCCCGGCGCATCGCGACGGGGCGGCGGGTCGGCGCGGCGCTATTCGGTGCTGCGGACGCGGGGTTCGGCGGTCGCTGAACCGGTGGGGGCGACCGACTTTCGCACCAGCAGTTCCGGCGCGAACCGGCGGCTCTGAAGCGGGTGGCCGTCCCCTTCGCGGATGTTGCCGGCCAGCGCCAGAACCGCCTCTTCGCCGAGCGTCGCCAGCGGCTGGCGGACGGTGGTCATGGGCGGGGCGAGGTGGGCCGCGCCGGGCGGGTCATCGACGCCGACCAGCGACACGTCGTCCGGGATCTTCAGCTTCGCCGCCGCCGCCGTCGCGTAGACGTCCAGCGCGAAGGAGTACCCCGCGGCGAAGAGCGCGGTCGGGCGATCCCGCCCGCGCATCAGGCCGGCCAGCGCGGCGAGGTCGCCGCCGTCGAGCTTCCAGCCGGCGCCCTTCACCAGGTTGGCGTCGCACCAGTCGAGCTTGAGCTGGTCGCACGCCTCGCTGAACCCCTGCCACCGGTCGCGGCTGTTGCTGATCTTGTACGCCCCGCCGACGTAGCCGATCCGCCGGTGCCCCTGCGCCGCCAGGTGCTCGACCGCGAGCTTGGCAATGGCCACGTTGTCGACGTCGAACGATGGGATGTTCGGCAGGTGCGACTGCGCGCCGACCACCAGCGTGGGGTGCCCGCGCCGGAGGTCGTCGGCGAGCTTGCCGAGGTCCTCGGGGAACGGGTTGACCAGCAGGTAACCGTCGCACTCGTTGCGCACGTCCTCGCCGAAGCGGAGCAGGATCAGGTCGATGCCCACGACGGCTGCGGCGCGGTGCACGCCGTCGAGGATCTGCCCGTGGTAGTAGTCCGCCAGCGACGCCTCGCGGTGGAAGACCAGCCCGACGCGGACCGCCGCCGCGATCCGCCGCCGCTGGAAGTAGCGGTGGTGGACGAACGTCCCGCGCCCCTGGGCGCGCTCCAGCACGCCCGACTGCACGAGTTCCTGTAACGCGCGGTGCGCGGTGACCAGCGAGACGCCGAGCTGCTCGCTGAGGTGCTTGGTGCTGGGCATCTGCTCGCCGGGGGCGAACAGGCCGGCGTCGATGGCGTCGCAGATCGCGTGCTGGACGACCTGGTACAACGGCTCACCGGCGCGCGGGCGAACCCGCTTGAGATGTTTCGCACCAGCCATGGTTGGACCCGTCCCCGGCGGGGCTTCAGACGCGCGGGAGAACCCGCGCGTGGACGAATAACTATGGTGATGGCCGGCCTCCCGGTCAACGCGCGAAGCGCGCCATGGCCGCCATTGCACGTGGAGCGTTGGACGTTGGACGTTGAGACCCCGCGATCTTGCCCGTCAGCATTTCACATCCGACCGTCAACGCTCGCTCGGTATGCTGGCGTGGTGCCGGCGGGCCGGGGTGGGCGGCGGAGCGGCACTGACGGCAGTGTTTGGCAGCGCGGCGGGCGGCGGTTTACACTGGCGGGCGATGACCGACTCCATCGACCACCTCAAGTCCCTCATCCGCGACATCGCCGACTTCCCCAAGCCCGGGATCCTGTTCCGCGACATCACCCCGCTGCTGGCCGATGCCTCCGGGCTGGCGCTGGCGGTCGAGCTGCTGGCCAACCCGTTTCGCGGCAAGAACATCGACCTCGTCGTCGGTGCCGAGAGCCGCGGGTTCATCTTCGGCACCGCCGTCGCCTGCTGCCTCAGCGCTGGCTTCGTCATCGTGCGCAAGCCGGGCAAGCTGCCGCACAAGAAGGTGAGCAAGACCTACGACCTGGAGTACGGGCAGGACACCCTGGAGATGCACGCCGACGCCATCGTCAAGGGGCAGCGCGTGCTGATCGTCGACGACGTGCTGGCCACCGGCGGGACGATGAAGGCGTGCTGCGAGCTGGTGGACGGCCTGGGCGGGAACATCGTCGGCATCGCCGTGCTGACGGAACTGCTCGGCCTGGGCGGGCGAACGAAGGTCACGCCGCACAACGTGCACTCGGTGCTGAAGTACGAGTGACGCCGCCGCGAGCCCGCGCCGGTGGCAGGCTGTCCCGTGGTCACTGCCGGCGGAACGGTTCTGCGCGAACGCGACCCGCCGAACTCGCTGAAGCACGTTCCGTGGCTAAACCCGCTTTCCTCATCGGTGTCCATCGGTGCCCCATCGGTGGCTAATGTGTCGTTCTCGCGCCGGCCGCTCGTTCACGATTGACGCCTCCCGCGCCGTGGCGGAAGATCAATCCATATGGCTGTTGACGCCGATCAGGTGATGGAGACGTTCGGGGCCGCGACCGATGAGAACCGCCTCGACCCGCTGCGCGACCAGCAGGTCATCGTGCTGCCGGCCGAGGGCGAGCTCTGGATCGCCGGCGACATCCATGACCATCGCAACAACTTCCGCAAGATCACCGTCGCCGCCGACCTGGGCAACAACCCGCAGCGGCACCTCATCCTCCAGGAGCTGATCCACGGCGACCACTACGACGAGAAGGGCCGCGAGGATTCGTGGCAGACCCTGCACAAGGCGGCCGAGCTGAAGTGCGACTTCCCGGAGCAGGTCCACTTCCTCTTCGCCAACCACGACCTGGCCCAGATCCACGGCGAAGGGATCATGAAGGCGGGCACCAGCGTGTGCGAGGCCTTCACCGCCGCCGTCAAGCGCGACTTCCAGGGCCGCGCCGCCGCCATGAACGTCGCCATCACCGAGTTCCTTCTGTCCATCCCGCTGGCCGCCCGCACGCAGACCGGCATCTTCTTCAGCCACAGCATGCCGACCGACGACCAGATGGACGACTTCGATTACACCGTCTTCGACCGCCCCTTGAGCGGCGACGACTACCTCCGCCGCAAGGGCCCGATCTACAAGCTGATCTGGGGCCGCCACATCACCCCCGCGGGCGTCGACAAGTTCCTCGCCCACGTCAACGCCAGGATGATCGTCACCGGCCACCAACCCCAGGAATCCGGCTACCTCGCCAACGGAGACAAGCATCTGATCATCGCCTCCGACCACAACCAGGGCGTCTTCCTGCCGATCGACCTGGCGAAGGAATACACGATGGACGACCTGGTCGAAGTCCTGACGAAATTCGTGGCGGTGGAACTGCCGGAGACGTGACGGCCCGCCCCTGCCTCAGGTAACATAATCCCATGCAACTGACCGTGAGCCTATCGCCCGAGGCGGAGGCGCAACTGCGCGCAAAGGCGCTGGCCGCGGGAACGGACGTCGCGGGTTACGCGGCACGGCTGCTCGAAGCCATCGCGACTCCGCCGCCCTCGCTCGCTACCATCAGCGGGCCGCTCTACCAGCAGTTCCTCGGCAGCGGCATGACCGACGACGAGCTGGGCGACCTGCTCGAGCAGGCGAAGCATGAGATGCGCGCCGAGCAGCGTCGACAACGGCACGCGTCGTGACGCCACCTCCGGACAAGGCGGTCTTCGACTGCAACGTGTTCCTCCAGGCGCTGGCACATCCGCTCGGCCCCGCCGGGCGCTGCGTGCAGGAGGCGCTCGGGGGGCGGTTTCACCTCTTCGTCGACGCGCCGCTACTCGAGGAACTCCAGCACGTCGCCTGCCGGCCGACGGTCGTGAGCGAAGCTCGGTCTGCTGCCGGCGCAAGTGGACCTGCTGCTCGGAGAATTACGGCTGCGGGCGGTCCTCGTGCAGAACGTGCCGACGAGCTTCACCTATGCGCGCGATCCTTCCGACGCACATTACGTCAACCTGGCGGTCGCCACGAAGGCCATGCTGGTCGTGAGCCGAGACCGCAACTGCTCGACCTGATGGATGATGCGAACCCGGAAGGTGGGCAGCTCCGCATTGCGCACCCCGCGTTCCGCGTCCCTCACGCCAACGGAGTTCTTGCGCGAGCTGTGATGGTAATTACTTCGTCACCCAGCACGCCGCGATGTGGCCCGGTTCGCCTTGCTTTTGTTCCAGTGGCGGAATTTCGTCCACGCACTTTTTCAGCACGCGGATCGTTTCGCCGCTTCGGGTGAGTTGGATGGTTTCGCCGGCGCTCGCGCCGGCGGCGGCCTCCCGGGTGAGGGGGCAGCGGGGGTGGAAGGGGCAGCCCGTCGGCGGGTTGGACGGCGAGGGCACCTCACCCTTGAGCACGATCCGCTTGCGCCTGGGGCGCGGGTCCGGCTCGGGCACGGCGCTGAGCAGCGCCATCGTGTACGGGTGCTTCGGGTTGGAGTAAAGCTCGCGGCTGCTCGCCTTCTCCACGATCCGGCCGAGGTACATCACCGCCACCTCGTCGGAAAAATGCTCCACCACGGCGAGGTTGTGGGCGATGAACAGGTAGGCGATGCCGCGCTCGCGCTGGAGGTCGTCGAGCAGGTTGAGGATCTGCGACTGGATGCTCACGTCCAGCGCGCTGACCGGCTCGTCGCAGACGATGAAGTCCGGCGACAGCGCCAGCGCGCGGGCGATGCCGACGCGCTGCCGCTGCCCGCCGGAGAACTCGTGCGGGTAACGCAGGGCGTAGGACGGGTCAAGCCCGACGCGCTGGAGCAGCCCGGCCACCATCTCGTTCTTCTCGCGGCCGCGCGCGATGCCGTGAACTTCGATCGGCTCGCCGACGATGTTGCCGACGGTCATGCGCGGGTTGAGGCTGCTGACCGGGTCCTGGAAGATGATCTGCATGTGCCGCCGGAGCCGGCGGAGCTGCTCGCCGCGGTAGGCGAAGAAGTCCTCCCCCCTGTAGCGCACCGCGCCGCTGGTGGGCGGGATCAGGCGGAGGATGGTCCGCCCGACCGTGGTCTTGCCGCAGCCGGACTCCCCGACTAGACCAAGCGTCCTGCCCGGCTGCACGTCGAAGCTGACGCCGTCCACCGCCTTCACGTAGCCGGCGGTGCGGCCGAGGATCCCCTTGCGGATGGGAAAGTGCGTGCGCAGATCGCGCACCTCCAGCAGCGGCCGCCCCGACTCCAACGGCTGCGCCCCCGGATCCCGCTTGTCGCGCGGCGTCTCGTACCCGACGCCCGCCGCAGACGATCCGCCCGCCGAGCCAGCAGTCGGTTGCGATCGCTCGTTCGTGTTCAATGGTGTCATCGTGGCCCGATTTTCAGTTCTCTCTCGCTCGTGCGAAGCTCGATGCCTAAAGAAGAGCTTTTCGACGAATCTACACGAATCTTCACGAATAAATGCGGAGGCAGGAGGTTTCTTGCCAGCGTCCTTTATTCGCGTGGGTTCGTGTGGATTCGTGGATCACGTTTCTCCCTTCACGATCGCCTCGGGGTTTCCCTCCTCGACCGCCTGCGGGACGACCTCGCGCCGGTGGTCGGAGCGCGGGACAATCGGCGGCGAGACATCGTAGCCGGCGATCTGGTGGCAGGCGGCGCCGTGCAGCGGGAGCACCTCGCGGAGGATCGGCTCGTCCTGCTGGCAGCGGCGAAGGACCGGGAACGTCTCCTCACCGGTGTTGATCGTCACCACGTCCTGCGGGCTGGCCTGCGCCGCCAGCATTCGCGTGCGCGGGCAGCGCGTGTGGAACTTGCAGCCGCTCGGGAACTTCGACGGGTTGGGCACCGTCCCGGCGATCGTCTCCAGCCGCGAGGCGTGCGCGCCCAGCTTCGGGACGCTGCGGAACAGCCCCTCGGTATACGGGTGTTGCGGGCGGTCGAACAGGTCCTCGACCGTCGCGGTCTCGACGATCCGGCTGGCGTACATGACGTTGACCACGTCGGCGTTCTCCGCCACCACGCCGAGGTCGTGCGTGATCAGCAGGATCGACATCCCGGTCTCGCGCTGGAGCCGGCGGAGCAGCTCGAGGATCTGCGCCTGGATGGTCACGTCCAGCGCGGTCGTCGGCTCGTCGGCGATCAGCAGCTTGGGCTTGCAGGACAGGGCCATCGCGATCATCACGCGCTGCCGCATCCCGCCGGACATCTGGTGCGGGTACTCCGCCAGCCGCCGGCCGGGGTCGGCGATGCCGACGTCGCGCAGCGCCTGCTCGGCAATCTCGATCGCCTGCCGCGCGTTCGCGTGCTGGTGAAGCACGACGGCCTCGGCGATCTGGTCGCCGATCGTGTAGACCGGGTTCAGGCTGGTCATCGGCTCCTGGAAGATCATCGCGATCTCCTTGCCGCGGACCGAGCGCATCTGCTTCTCCGACAGGTCCAGCAGGTCGCGCCCCTCGAGGTGAACGCTGCCGCCGAGGAACTTCCCCGGGGGCTGCGGGATCAGGCGGAGGACCGACAGCGACGTGACCGACTTGCCGCACCCGCTCTCGCCCACCAGCGCGACGGTCTGGCCGGGATAGATCGAGAACGACACGTCGCGCACCGGGCGGACCTGGCCGCGCTCGGTGTCGAAGGCGATGTTCAGGTCGCGCACTTCCAGCAGCGGCTTGGCGCCGGGCGTTGCGCGCGAGCGGTCGACGGGGGCGGCGGCGGTGCCGCCGGCGTTGGGGGTCACTTGATGCCTCGCAGCTTGGGGTCCAGCGCGTCGCGCAGCGCCTCGCCGATCAGGTTGTACGCGAAGACGGTCAGGAAGATGGCCCCCCCGGGGAAGACGGCGATCCACCACGAGAAGTTCCCCCCCGCCGCCCGCGCCTGGTTGAGCATCCCGCCCCAGCTCGGCTCCTGCACCAGCCCGAGCCCCAGGAAGCTCAGCACGCTCTCGGTGAGGATCGCCGACGCGATGCCGAAGCTGGCGGCGACCAGCACGGGCGTGATGCCGTTGGGAAGCATGTGGCGGAAGATCACGCTGCGCAGCGGCAGCCCCGCCGCCACCGCCGCCTGCACGAAGTCCTGCTTGCGCAGGCGGAGGAACTCGGCGCGGATGAAGCGGGCGTCGCCGGTCCAGCTCGTGAGCCCGATGATGACCATCATCACGTAGAGGTTGCGCCCGAAGACCGCGACGAAGGTGATGAGCAGGAACAGGGTGGGGACCGCCTCGAAGATCTCGATCAGCCGCATGCCGATGATGTCGGCCACGCCGACGAAGTAACCCATCAACCCGCCGATGATCACGCCGATGACGACGGCGATGCCGGTCGCGATGAAGCCGATGGTGAGCGCGATCCGGGCGGCGTGGATCATGCGGCTGAGGATGTCGGCGCCGAACTCCTCCACGCCGAACCAGTGCTGCCGGCTGGGCGCCGTGCGTCGGACCTCCGGGGAGTCGCGCAGGTAATCGGTCGGCGAGTACGGCACCGGCGCCCGCACGATCGACTGCACCCGCCCCTCGCGCTCGGCCTGGCGGTACTGCTCGAAGACGACGGTCTCCGGCGGGCGGACGAACACGATTGCCAGCGGGATCGACAGCCCGATCACCGCCAGCGCCGCGATTGCGCGCAGCCGCTTCGGCACCGGCCGCGCCAGCAGCGCCGCGACGATGGAGAACGTGGCGACGAGCAGGACGACGTCCGCCGGCGTCAGGTGCCGCAGCAGCGGCGACGACCAGTGCCCGTCCATCTTCAGCAGCAGCGGGTGGCTGTTGGCGAGGAAGGGCGCGAACACGCCGCAGAAGATTAGCACCGCAACCCAGGCCAGTCCGAAGCGGGCGCCGGCGCGGCGGAAGGTGTCGGACACCGCCTGCCGCGCGAACGACCGCGGCGGCTCGGCCGACAGCCGCTCCCGCTGCTCCGCCGCCGCCGGCCCGAGCGAGCGGGCGTCGCGGTCCGGCGGCAGCGTTATGGCGCCGGCGCTAGCCTGGCTACTCATAGCTCACCCGCGGGTCGGCGACGGCGTAGAGGATGTCCGCCAGCAGGTACCCGAGCAGCCCGAGCAGCCCCGCCACCAGCGTGGTCGATAAGAACAGCTCGCGGTCGCGCGTGTTGATTGCGTCGATGGTCAGCTTGCCCATCCCGTTGATGCTGAAGATCTGCTCGACCACCACCGACCCGGTGATGAGCGCGGGCAGGATGTGCGCGCCCACCGTGATGAGCGGGATCAGGCTGTTGGCCAGCACGTGGCGCATTAGCACGTCGCGCTCGCCGACGCCCTTGGCGCGGGCGGTGCGGACGTAGTCGGACTGCACGTTCTCGAGCACCGCGCCGCGCGCCAGCTTGGAGAGGAAGGCGAAGCTGCCATAGCTCAGGCAGATGACCGGAAGGACCAGGTGCCACGCGACGTCGAGCAGCCACCCGCGCTGCCACGCGCCGCTGGCGTCGCGCCCGGGCAGGAAGGGCATGGCGTCGGCCAGCACGTCGGTGAGCCCGCCGGCGGGAAACCACTTGACGTACTGCCGGTTCGCCAGGAAGCCGATCATCAGCACGCCCGCCAGGATCACCGGGAACGACCAGAGCCCGAGGAAGAGCGTGCCGCTGGTGACGTCGAGGATTTTGCCGCGGTTGCGGGCGGCGTAGATCCCGGCGAGCACCGCGATGCCGTAGGTAATCGGGATCGACACGACGTTCAAGAGGATGGTGATCGGGAGCGACTCGCCGATCAGCCCCGCGACGCTGCGCCCGCGGACGAAGCTTTCGCCCAAGTCCGGCCGCTTGAACCCGAAACCCCCGCCGCCCGCGCCCGCCCCGGCAGCGCGGAACCCCACCGGCGAGACCTTGTTCAGCCACTTGAGGTACTGCACGACGTACGGCCTATCGAGCCCGTAGCGGTCGTTGTAGTACTTGCGCATCGCCTCGCGCTCCGCGGGGCGCATGCCGAACTCCGCGCTCACCAGGTTCGCCCCGACCCCGCCCGGCGACATCGCCACGATCGAGAACACCAGCGCGGTGATCCCGATCAGCGTCGGAACGATCAGCAGCAGTCTGCGGATAACGTAGGAGAGCATCGGGGTAGTGGCTAGTGGTCAGTGGCTAGTGGCTAGTGGTCAGTGGCTTCTACTGGCAACTGATCACCGACCACTGGCCACTATTCCTTGTACTTCTGCTGCCCCGATGGGACGTACCACGGGATCGGCATCACGTAAATCTGCACGTAGTTCAGCCCGAGCTTGGACGGCTTGATGTTCTGGATCCGCTTGTCGTAGAACGACAGCGCCTTCTGGTTGGTGAGGAAGGTGTACGGCTGGTCCTCGTGCAGGATGCGGTGGCACTGCCGCCAGAGCGGCAGGCGCGCGTCCTTGTCCACGGTGCTCTTGGCCTGGTCGATCAGCTTGTCGAGCTCGGGGTTGCTGTAGGACGGGAAGTTGTCCCCCTTATCTTCGATCTGGGCGGAGTGGAACATCTGCGTGATGTCCCCCTCGACGCTGCCGCCGCCCCACCGCAGCGAGATGGCGTCGAAGTCCTTGTTCTCCAGGCGGGTCTGGAGGATCGCGAAGTCGATCGGGTCGGGTTCCATGACGATGCCCGCCTGGGCGTACATGTCCTTCATCAGGAAGACTGCGCGGTCGTACGCCTTGGACGAGGAGGGATAGGTGAGCCTGAAGCGCAGCGCGGACCCGTCGGGGGCGTCGATGACGCCGTCGCCGTTGCGATCGGAGACGCCGGCGTCGGCGAGGAGCTTCTTCGCCGCCGCCGGGTCGTACGGCCACGCCTTCACGTTCGGGTCCGCCTGCGGGCTGGCCGGCTCGAACGGGCCGGTCGCCACCGTGGCGTAGCCCAGGAACACTTCCTTGCAGATGCGCTCGCGGTCGGTCAGCATCGTCATCGCCTGCCGCACCCGCTTGTCGGCGAAGACGGTCGGCTTGCCGTTGCGCTTCTGGTTCCACGCGATGTACATGTACCCCGCCAGCGGCGACTCGACCTCGAAGTGGTTCGTGCGCGCCAGCAGCTCCTGGTCCTTGAGCATCGCGACGTACTCGTCCGGCTGGGCGCTGAACCGGTCCAACTCGCCGTTGCGGAACATGGTCAAAGCGGCCACTTCCTCGGTCACCTCGTTGTAGATGATCCGGCTGAACGGCCCGGGCTCGCCCCAGTAGCGCTCGTTGCGGATCAATTCGATCCGCGTGCCCGGCCGCCACGATTCGGGGTCGCGCAGCATGTACGGGCCGGTCCCCATCAGCATGCCGAGCTGCTCGTTGAACTTCTCCGGCGGGTACTTGCCGTAGAAGTGCCTGGGCATCACGCCCATCGTGCCGGCGAGCTCGACGCTGTTGAAGTACGGCTTCTTGAAATGAAAGGCGACCTCGTGGTCCCCGCGCTTCTCGCACCGGCCGACATTCTCCAGGTAGGACCGCAGCCGCGGCGCCGCCACCTTCGGGTTCATGATCCAGTCGAAGGTGAAGACCACGTCGTCGGCGGTCATCGGGTGGCCGTCGGAGAAGGTGACGCCTTGGCGGAGCTTGAAGGTGATCGTCAAGCCGTCCTTGCTGACGTCGTACGACTCGGCCAGCAGCGGGATGAACTCCAGCGTGTCGGGGTTGATGTAGAGCAGCCCCTCGATCACGCGCGACTCGACGATGGTCTGGTACTGGTCGGCCCCGAGCAGCGGGGTGAGCTTGCGGACCGACGCGCCGAAGTTGTCGACCAACCAGTCGCCCAGGGCGTAGTCGGGGCTCTGCTGCGCCTGGCGGACGAGGGGGAAGGGATCGCCCGCGGCCGGGGCGGTCGTCGCCTGCGTTGCAGCGGCCGCCGCCTGGCTTGCGGCGCCCGCCGCGGGCGCGCGTGTCGCGAATCCCCCGCCGCTCTGGATCGCCCGGCGGATGCCGGACAGCTCGCGCGTCTGCTCGAGGCCCTGCTTCTGAATTTCCCGCAGCACCGTCCACTGCCGGTCGTACTGCTTCATCGCCAGCAGCACCACGACGATCAGCACGCCGAGCATCAGCAACAGCAGGAAGTCCTTGATGCCGAACCGATTCTCCATAGCCGGGGAATGATAGCCGCGGATTCGCGCAGCGGAAGGCGGAACCGTCGATGAACGCAGATGAACGCAGATGGGGAGAGAAGGTTGGCCACGAATCGCCCGAATGGACACGAATGAAAGGCGGAACCTTCAGTCGCGTTCCTGGTTCGTGTTCATTCGTGCCATTCGTGGCTGCTCCGCGTTCATCCGCGTTCATCTGCGGTTTCAAATCTTCGCCGCGTCGCGCTTCGGGTCGAAGATGTCGCGCAGGCCGTCGCCGACGAAGTTGAGGCAGAGCAGCGTGATGGCCAGCAGGGCGCAGGGGAAGACCAGCATCCACCAGCGGTGGTTGACCGGGTTGAGCGCCGGCAGCAGCCCTTCGCTGGCGAGCGAGCCCCACGTCGGCACGGGCGGCTGGATGCCGATGCCGAGGAAGCTCAGGAAGCTCTCGTTCAGGATCGCGCTGGGGACGATCAGCGTCGCGTAGACGGTGATCGGCCCGACCAGGTTGGGCAGCAGGTGGCGGAGGAAGATGCGCCCCTGCGGGAGCCCCATCGCCTTGCAGGCCTCGATGAACGGCTGCGACCGCAGCGACAGCACCTGCCCGCGGACCACGCGCGCCATCGTCAGCCAGCTCACGGCGCCGATCGCCAGGAACAGCACGATGAAGTTGCCCGCCTTGGCCCCCAGTGCCGCGGTCAGCGGGCGCTCGAGCCCGATCTTGAGCAGGATCACCAGCAGGATGTAGGGCAGGCCGTAGAGGACGTCAACGGCGCGCATGAGCAGCCCGTCGATCCATCCGCCGCGATACCCGGCCACCAGCCCGACGGCCACCCCGAGAAAGACCGACAGCGCCGCCGATGCCAGCCCGATCGACAGCGACGCCGTCCCGCCGAGCAGGCTGCGCGACAAAATGCTCCGGCCGAGCGAGTCGGTGCCGAACCACTCGGTGGCCGTCGCGAGCGACGGCGGTCGGCGGTCGCGCTCCTGCCGCTGGTTGTCGTAGTACCACCGGCTCGCCGGGTTGAGCGTGAGCGGCAGCGTCAGCGCGCACAGCAGCAGGATCACGCCGAGGATCCCCCCACCGACCAACACCCGCCCGCTACCGAGCGCGCGCCGCCACACGCTGTCGCGCGCGGCCGCGTTCGGCCGCACCTCGGATGCTTCCTGCGCGGGGAGGGTGGTGGAGATCGCGGTCAGCGGGGCACCTCCGTTCGGGCAATCCTGCGTTGCATGTTGCTTACGTGTTACTGGTCATTGATTACTGGTGACGGAGCGCTGCTTACCCTCCGTCGCTTCGTCGCTCCGTCGCTTCCCCTCACTTCCCCTCCGCCGTCACGTCCACACGGGGATCCACGAACGCATACCCGACGTCCACCAGCAAGTTGAACGTCATCAGGAAGACTGAATACACCATCACCGTCCCCAGGATCAGCGTGCGGTCGCGGTTCTGGATGCTGTTGACGAAGTGCTGGCCGAGGCCGGGGATGCTGAAGACCTTTTCGACCACGAACGATCCGGTCAGCGTCGCGGCCGCGGCGGGGCCGAGGTAGCTGAGGACGGGGAGGAACGCGTTGCGCAGGCAGTGCTTCCAGATGACCACGCGGCGCGAGACGCCCTTGGCGCGAGCGGTGCGGACAAAGTCGCTGCTCAGCACGTCGATCATCGACACCCGGCTGAGCCGCGCGACGTAGGCCATCGGCGCCAGCGACAGCGCCAGTCCGGGCAGGACCATGTCGCGGATCGAGCCCCACCCGCCGACCGGGAACCACCCCAGTCCGCCGGCGAAGACGCTGAGCAACAGCGCCGCCGAGATGAAGCTCGGCAGGCTGATCCCGAGCAGCACCAGCGAGAGGCTGAGCCAGTCGAACGCCCCGCCGCGGTGTACCGCCGCCATCGTCCCGATCGCCACGCCGGCCACCGTGCCGATGGTCAGGGCGAACAGCCCCAGCGCGATCGAGACCGGCAGGGCGCTCCTGAGGATGTCGTTCACCGACCACTCCGAGTACTGCATGCTGGGCCCGAAGTCGCCGGCGGTGAGGATGCGCGCGGGGTAGTAGGCGAGGAACTGCCACGGGGACTCGGCGTGGAACTGGCGCTTCAGCGCCCGCTCCGCCTGGTCGCCGAGTTGCCGCTCGCTCTGCCCGAACGGGTTTCCGGGCGCCACCCAGACGAAGAGGAACGTCAGCAGGTAGATGATCGCCAGGACCACCGGGAACTGCACGAGCCTCCAGGCGACGAACTTGATCATCCGCGCCCCTGCGCGATCGCGTGCGATGGGGAAAACCGGCCAGCCGACGTTCGTGGCCGCGATGACGATGGGCGCGGCTCTGGCTGCTGGGGTTCGCTTTGCAGCGCGCTCGCGCGATCTTTTTGCTGCGTCGCGGTTCTTCTTTGCTTTGCGTCGCGGTCGACCCAGACGCCCTTGAACATCGTGGTGCTGCGCGGGTTGGTGTTGATGCCGTGCACGTTGTCGCGGAACAGGTACTGGTTGGACAGCACGTAGAGCGGGATGATCGGCAGCTCGACGTCGATCAGCCGGTTGGCGCGCTCCAGCAGGTCGTAGCGCTTCACCGCGTCCGCCTCGCGCGTGGCCTGGTCGCACAGCGCGTCGAACTCCTTGTTGGTCCAGCCGGAGTCGTTGTTCTCGGCCGTAGAGAGGTACTTGTCGGTGAAGGTCGAGGCGTCGGGGTAATCGCCGAACCAGTTGGCGGTGGCGATCGAGTAGTTCTTGTCCTTCAGGCGGTCCTTGGCGGTCTTGGATTCCTGCTGCTCGAGCGGGACGTCGACGCCGAGGATCGAGCGCCAGCCGTTGACGATGCTCTGGCACATCGCCGCCGACGTCGGGTTGCCGCTGCGGTACATGAGCGTGACGCCCGGCAGCCGCCCGTTGACGACCTTGCCGGATTCCGCCAGCAGCTCGCGGGCGCGCTTGGGGTCGAAGTCGAAGCCCGGCTTGATCTCGAAATCGGGCAGGATCCCGGGCGGGATGTAGGTGGTGGCGGGCGCCTCGCCCATGCGGGTGATGTTCTTGACGATCGGCTGGCGGTCGATCGCCATCGACAGCGCCTGCCTCACGCGCAGGTCCGCCAGCGGGTTGGGCGAGCCGTCGGGGAAGGTCGGGCGGACCATCACGGTCAGGAAGAACCCGCCGTAGCCGGAGAAGACGTGCAGGTCCTTTCGCCCGTTGCGGAGCATCTCGGGCGCGACCTCCGCCGGCACCTCGGGCAGCCAGTCGATGTCGCCGGAGTCGTACCGCAGCAACTGTCCGAGCTGGTCCTCGACCACGAGCTGCTCGATGGTGTTGGTGCGGACGTTGGCCTTGTCCCAGTAGGTATCGCTCTTGGTCAGGCGGACGCTGCGCTTGAAGTCCCAGCCGGTCAGCACGTAAGGCCCGTTGCCGACCACGCCGGGGCGGGTGAACTTGCCGTCGTAGGTGGTGTGCCCCTTCTCGTCCACCCGCGCGAACGGCCGCATCGACGGCTCGTGCAGCGGGAGGAACGGCGAGAACGCCACCAGCTCGAAGAAGAACGTGACCGGGTTGTCCAGCGTCACGCGCAGCGTGAGCGGGTCGGGCACTTCCAGGCCGACCATCCTGGCGAAGTCAGGCTTCGGGTGCTTCGCGGGGTCCGACAGGTATTCCTGGTACGCGTCGAGGTACGGCTTGGCGCCCTTGATGTAGTAGTGGAGGTAGGTGTACTCGCCCGGCGACTCGAGCATCCGCCGCCAGGCGAACACGAAGTCGTTGGCGGTCACGCGGTCGCCGTTGCTCCAGCGGGCGTTGTCGCGGAGGTGGAAGGTGTAGACCTTCTTGTCCGCGCTGACGTCGCAGCTCCTGGCGACGCCGGGAATCGGCTCGAGCGTGAGCGGCTCGTAGGAGTAGAGCCCTTCCCAGATGCCGTAGGCGAGGCGGATGTCCTGGCCGTAGGACATCCGGTTCGGGTCGAGGGTGAGCACGTCGCGCCCGAGGGCAAAGGTGAACTCCGCCCGCGGCGGCGTCGCCGATCCGGACCACGCCATCGCGCCGCACAACAACAGCACCAGCACCAGCGGGATGGAGAGGAGTCGGAGCATCGGCGACGGCGGATTCTACCTGCGCGGGCTTCTACCTGCGCGGCGGCGGCGGCGTTGTCGCTCCGGTCGCGCCGGTGCCGGTTCCCGCGCCACCGGTTCCCGCACCACCTGCGCCGGGGCCGGTGCC
>DASQDR010000029.1:0-6211 GCA_035634055.1 Tepidisphaeraceae bacterium
CAGGGTCTGCTGGGCGTGCTGCTGGAGGACAGCCTTGTAGTTCTGCTGGTGGGCGTTGGAGGAGATCTCCTCGATCTTGGGGTTCATCGTGCGAAGGACATACTCCTTCACCACGTCGAACCCCCCGTCGATGTACATCGCAGCCACGATCGACTCGTACACCGCCGCCGCCAGCGACGACGGCATCTGCTCGCGCGAGCTGATCCCCTTGCCGATGATCAGCAGGTCGATCAGCCCGGTCTCCTTGCTCACCTCGGCGCAGGTGCGGCGCGAGACGACGGCGGACTTGATCTTGGTGAGGTCGCCCTCGAGCAGCTCGGGGAACTTGCGGTACAGCGCCTCGCAGACGATGAGGTCGAGCACGGCGTCGCCGAGGAACTCCATCCGCTCGTTGCTGTGCAGGCGGGTCTCGGCGATGGAGGCGTGGGTCAACGACTCCTTGAGCAGGTCGGGGTTTTTGAACTGATAGCCGAGCACAGTCTCGGCCCGTTGCTGCAACTCGCTATTCACAACGACACATCCCGGTGAGAGGGACAGACACGCCGCCGCGAGCCGTCGCGCGAGCGGGAGGCGGGCGGGCTTCGTCGGTCAGGGCAGGTGGCGGCACGCGGGGAACGCGGGCTTCGAGGAGCGGCGGCGGCGGCGCGGCGCGGGATCTCGCACGGCGGACGATCCGCGTTGACCGGCCCCGCACGGCTCACGGGCTGGGCGGGGATCGGTGCGCGGCGGGCGAGCGTTCAGCGTCGAACGGGCCGGTCGGCGAAGCTGGAGTTCCTCGCACCTGCTCGGCGGCGACGACCGCTCGCAAAGCGCGACGGGACGCGGACAATGGGTCCGGGACCCGCACGCGCGCGAACGGACGCGCGCGGCGGCCAGGATCCAATCAGGGAATCTAACGGCCCCGAATTTTGCGGTCAACGCCCGGAGCGGGTGCCGGCCACGGCTGTGGCTGGTTCACACCGCTGACGGCCGGGGCCGTCTCCCGCAGTCGTTCGCGCCTCGGCTCATCCGGCCGGCGGTCCGGAAGCCACCAGCAGGCGAGCCATCACCCGTCTCGTCCAGCGCCTTGCCCGACTCCCGAGGCCCAGTACCATTGGCGGATTCGACCCCACGGGTTAGGGAAGGACCCGCGCGCGAGGCCGTTGCCGCGAAAGGACTCATGATTTCCCGCTTCTCCCCCGCCGCCCGCGCCCGCCTCGTCGCCCGCATCGTCGCCCGCATCGCGGGGCCCCTGCTCGCCCTGCTCCTGTGGCTCTGCCCGCTCGCCCTTGCCGCCGAACCGGCGCCGCTTCCCCGGCTGTTCGACCCCCAGCGCCACATGCGCATTAGCGAGGTAAAGGCGGGCATGAAGGGGTACGGGCTTTCGGTCTTCAAGGGGACCAAAATCCAGCGGTTCGAGGTCGAGGTGCTGTCGGTCCTGCGCGACTTCAACCCCAGCTACGACGTCATCCTGGTCAGCCTCAAGGGGGCCAACCTCGAGCACACCGGCAGCGTCGCCGGCATGAGCGGCTCGCCGGTCTACCTGAAGGGCGACGACGGCAAGGAGCGGATGGTCGGCGCGTTCGCGTACGGCTGGCCGCTGATGAAGGACCCGGTCGGTGGGGTGCAGCCGATCGAGTACATGCTGAACATCGCGCCGCGTAAGACGTCCGTCCCCCCGCCGACCCGCCCCGCCAGCAGCCAACCCAGTAGCGCCGGCGCCGACCCGCGCGCCGCAGCCGCCAACACGGCCGCCGCCGTCCAGCAGCGCCTGCGATGGGACGTGAGCGAGGCGATCCTGCTGCCCGGCATGACGGACGCGCCCGCGAGCTACCCTTTCGCGGCGATCGACAGCTTCAAGATCAACCCTCGGCTGGAGGCGGGCGAGGAGAACGTCACCCGCCTGCGCCCGCTGGCGACGCCGCTGATGACCGCCGGCCTGCCGCCGAAGCTGGTCGACGCGCTCACGCCAGTCTTCAAGGCGTACGGCGTGACGCCGCTGCAAGCCGGCGGGATCGGCGGCAGCTCAAAGTCCAATGGCAACGGCGCGCCGCCAGCCGAGCTCGAGCCGGGCTCGGTCATGGCCATCCCGATGCTGACCGGCGACGTCGAGATGACCGCCGTCGGCACCACCACCGAGCGCATCGGCGACCGCGTCTTTGGCTTCGGGCACCCGTTCAACAACGAGGGCGCCATCGCCATGCCGCTCGGGGCCGGCGAGATCAACGGCGTGATCGCCAACCTGATGACCAGCTTCAAGCTCGGGGCGCTGGACCGGACCGTCGGCACCCTTTACGCCGACGAGGCGGTCGGCGTCGCCGGGCAGATCGGCAAGCCGCCGCCGGTCATCCCCATCAACGTGCGCGTGCGCTACACGGACGGCTCGGTGGACCGGCAGTACAAGTTCAACGCCGCCTGGCACCCGAAACTCACGCCGCTGATCGGCGCCACCGCCATCACCAGCGCCGTCACCGGCGGGCACGATCTGCCGGAGTACCACACGGTCGACTACGACGTAACGCTGAAGTTCGAGAACGGCCAGAAGCTGCGCGTCGCCAACACCATGGTCAACATGACCATGCCGGAGCTGTTCTTCGACTTCGGCGGGCCGATGATCGTGGCGGCGATGAACCCGTTCGAGCAGGTGAGCGTGACGTCGATCGACGGAACGGTGAACGTCACGCCGCAGGCGCGCGATGCGACGATCCTGTGGGTCAACGCCCCCCGACTGAAGTACCGCCCGGGGGAGACGCTCCAGGCGTTCGTCACCTACCGCCCGTTCCGCGCCGGCGACGCGATCCTGCCGATCGAGTTCGAACTGCCGCGCGACCTGCCGGAGGGAACGTACCAGTTCACCGTCAGCGGCTGGGAGCAGTTCCTCAGCGACGAGCGGACGGCCAAGCCCTTCCGCTTCACGGCCGAGAGCGTGGACGACGTGTTCGGCGTGCTGCGCGATTTGGCGGGGTTCCGGCACGACGCGGTCTACATGCGGCTGGTTCGCCAGCCGGACGGCATCGCGATCGGCCGGACTGCGATGCCGAGCCTGCCGTCGTCCCGCCGCGAGGTGATGATCGGCGCGGGGCGGAGCAACACCACGCCGTTCGTCAACTCCACCACCAAGGTGGTGCCAACCGGGTTCCTGGTGCAGGGATCGGCGCAGTTCGCGGTGACGATCGACAAGAACGCGCACGTGGAAACGGGCGTCGGGAAGCCGCCGCGGCACGAATCGACGCCGCAGGCGCCGCAACCCAAGCCCGCCGCCCCTGCGCCGCCGAGGGCGGAGCCGAAGCCGGACGTGCCGGCGGTGGCGGTGCCCGCCGCACCGGCCGGGGGCGCGGAAGTGCCGTAGCGCACGGGCGTGGCATGGGCGCCTCGCCCATGCGTCGCGGCGTCCAGCCGCTGGCGCGGCGAGATGCACGGGCGAGGCGCCCGTGCCACGTGACAACAACAACGACTTCCTGCTCACGTTGGAGCTCCTGATGCAATCCCTCGTTTTCCTCCTTGTCCTCGCCCTGGCCACCCCCGCCTTCGCCGTCGGCACCAGTCACTGGACGCACACCAGCGAAGCGGACTTCAAGAACGGGACGATGACCAACGTCGTCGCCACCAACCTCGGCGACCTGAAGCTGTCGCGCGCGGTCAAGACCATCCTGGAGCAGGACCCCAAGGTCAGCAGCGTTTACGCGCTGGTCGAAGCGCCCGACGGCACCGTTTACGCCGGCACCGGGCCGCAGGGCGTGGTGATGAGGCTCAAGGACGACAAGGTTTCCACCGCGTGCAAGCTCGATGACTCCACCAGCGTCTTCAGCCTGGCGCTCGATGGGGACGGCGGGCTGCTGATCGGCACCGGCGGCGAGAAGGGCCGCGTCCTCAAGCTCGACAAGGGGAGCGACCAGCCCCGCGAGCTCTTCGCCGGCGAGGGCGTGCAGTACATCTGGTGCATGGTCCGCGCCGCCGACGGCACGATCTACGCCGGCACCGGCCCGGACGGTCAACTCTACGCCATCCGCCCGACCGGCGGGTACGACCTGCTGCTCGACACCGATGAGAACAACCTGCTGTGCATGAGCAGCGACGGCGCTGACCTGCTCTACGTCGGCACGGACCCCAACGGCCTGGTCTATCGCCTGAACCGCAAGACGAAGGAGGTCTACGTCGTCCACGACGCGCCGGAGAGCGAGATCAGCGCGCTGGCGATGGACAAGAAGGGGAACCTCTACGCCGCCACCGCCGAGGCGACGCCGCAGGCGGGCGCGGGCGAGCCGGGCGGCGCGACGGATCAAGTCGGCCGGCCGGAAGGCTCTGGCAGCGGCGCGCCGATCCCGTCGCCGTCGGAAGGCGATCCGCCCAAGCTGCCCGACCCCAACCCGAGCGAGCCGGACCCGATCCCGAAGAAGTCCCCCGCCGACGGCGCGAATCCGTTGCCGCCGAAGAAGCTGGTGATCATCCCCGCGACGACGAAGAAGACCGCCGCGAAGAAGCGCGGCGAGGGGGACGCTGACGACGCCGAGCCGCAGAAGCTTCCCGCCGCCACCAGCGGCCCGACCGTCTCGCCGACGGTCAGCGCGCCGCCCGCCCGCCCCAGCAGCGGCGAGGCCGGCAAGCCGCGCGAGGGCGGCAACGCCATTTACAAGATCGACAAGGACGGCATGGTCACGGAGGTCTTCCGCCAGCCCGTGCTGGTGCTGTCGATGATCACCGACAGCGACGACACCCTGCTGGTCGGCACCGGCAGCGACGGCTTGATCTACCAGATCAACCCGTCGGCCGAGGAGACGGTCGTGCTGGCCAAGGTCGAGCCCAAGCAGGTGATGTCGCTGCTGCGCGGCTCCGGCGGGCGGATCCTGCTCGGGCTGGCGAACACCGGCGGGATCGAGTCGATGACGACCGGCTACGCCACCGAGGGAACCTACACCAGCCCGGTGCTGGACGCGTCGCAGGTCAGTCGGTTTGGGAAGATCCGCCTGCACGGATCGCTGCCGCCCAGGACCGGCCTGAAGGTCTCGACGCGCAGCGGGAACGTGTCGGAGCCGAGCGACATCGGGTGGTCGAAGTGGTCGGACCCCGTGGCGGCGGCGGAGTTCGTGCCGGTGGCGGCACCGGCGGCGCGGTTCCTCCAGTACCGCTTCACCTTCACCAGCGACGACGCCAGCCGGTCCGCGGTGATCGACGACGTGGACGTTGCCTACCAGGAGCCCAACCTGGCGCCGGACATCAACTCCATCAAGATCACCACCACCGCCAAGCCAGGCGCGGCGCCGCCGCCGGCGGCCGCCGCCGCCGCGAGCGCGGGCGGATCGAGCACGCCGGCGGAGTCGCGCTTCCGCACCATCGCATGGGAGGCGACCGACCCGAACGACGACGAGCTCTCCTACAGCCTCTTCTTCCGCACCGGCTCGCAGAACAAGTGGATCCTGCTGAAGGAGAAGCTGAAGGAGGCGACCTTCGACTGGGACACGCGCACGGTCGGCGACGGGCGGTACGAGATCCGCGTCGTCGCCTCCGACGAGCTGGCCAACGCCAAAGGGACCGGGCGGACCACCAGCCGCGTGAGCGACCCGGTGCCGGTGGACAACACCCCGCCGATCATCGGCAACCTCGCGGCCAGCGCGGGCGCGAAGGAAACGCGCATCCGCGCCGACGCCTACGACCGCTCGAGCACGCTGGCGAACTTCGCGTACGCGGTCGACTCGTCCGACGACTGGCAGACGGTGCTGCCATCGGATAAGATCGCCGACGGCCCGGAGGAATCGCTGGATTTTGCCATTGCCGACCTGAAGCCGGGCCCCCACCAGATCGCGGTGCGCGCCACCGACGCTCGGGGTAACCAGGCGATGCAGACCATTGCGGTGACCGTGGACGCGCCGGCGACCACCCGGCCGTAAGTGTCGAGCCGCCAGAGACGTAGCAGAAGACGAGCAGGACAGGACACGGACGAGGCAGAGCCATGCATTACCCGCACAAGACGTCGCACCGCAAACGAGCCCGCAAGATCGGTTTCCGCGCCCGCATGCGGACCGCCAACGGCCGCAAGACCATCAACGCCAAGCGCCGCGCCGGCCGCCAGGTGCACGGCGTTTAGCGCGACCGCCGGTTCAAGTTGTCATCGATAAAGTGAAGTGCGACCCGCGCGCCCGACAGGGCGCGCGGTTGCGTCTGCGCGCCAATGAGCGCCGTACCCGCTGTGGGGGCGACGCTTGCGTCGCCCGTTTTCCGTAGGGCACGAAAAAGA
>DASQDR010000030.1:0-2925 GCA_035634055.1 Tepidisphaeraceae bacterium
CCGCCGCCGCCGCCGCGCCGCCCGCGGCCAGTGCGGCGCCGGCGACGCGTCCCGGGCAGCGGTCGGCGGAGGACATGCTCCGCCAGATGCTCCAGCCACAACCCCAGGCGGCGCGACCCCTGCGCCCGCAGGCGGAGCCCCAAGCGCAGCCGCCGCAGGCGGACCTCACCAGCGGCCCCGGCGCGGTGGCGCCCAACGCGCCCACGCTCGCGCTGGTCCGCGACGGCACGCTCCTGCTCGACCGCGTCGGACGGCTCACGCGCGGGCGCGAGCCCAACACCTGGGAGTTCACCCTCGACGCCGACGGCCGCGCCCTCGCCGACCCGCCGCTGGTCGTGCTGCCGAACCGCAAGCTCGACCAGTTGGAAGGGCTCGTCCGCTCCAGCGACCGCGACGTCCGGCTCCGCGTCAGCGGCGAGGTCACCGAGTACCGCGGGCGGAACTTTCTGCTGCTCCAGCGGTGGGTGCAGGTGCCGGACATGGCTTTACCACTTCAGTGAGAAGCTCCAAATCCTGAGCACGCAGCACGGAGCAAGTTAGAAGCACCAAGGAAGACAACAGCCGCACCGCCGCAGCGTTTTGCGTCTGGTCATCGAATTCTGCTTCGTGATCGGGACTGCGGACTTCTTGCTTAAGATCACCTGTGCTTGCTCCTTCTCATCCGCCTCCCCGCGCCTGGACCTTCATCCGCCGCGCGCTCGTCCTCCGCTGCCCGGAGTGCGGGGTGTCGCCGGTCTTTGTGCCGGTGCGGCAGGTCCGCGGGTTGTTCGACTGGTTCCGGCCGCTCGACGGTTGCCCGCGCTGCGGGTACGCCTACGAGCGCGAGCAGGGGTACTTCCTGCTGGCGATCTGGGGGTTGAATTACGGCCTGGTCGCAGGTCTGGGCGTGATCGTGGGGCTGATCATCCAGCACACGCAGAACCCGGGGCTGTGGAGCCCGTGGTGGCTGCTGCTGGCGCCAATGCCCGCCATGAGCTTCCTGTTCGCCCGCCACGCCAAGGCGCTGTTCCTGGCGATGGACCACTACTTCGACCCACACCTGAAGCCGGCCACCAGCGCCGACAAGCCGCGGCACGAAGAGTCGCTGTAAGCGCCGGATCAACCCGCATCTCTCGCGCGCCAAGCGTCTGTTGTTCTTCGCGTTGGCGTGGCATGGGCGCCTCGCCCATGTTTGGCCGCGGAGCGGTCTTCTGCGGAGCTGCACGGGCGAGGCGTCCGTGCCACGTGATGCGGCCTTCGTGCCGCCGACCCGCTCGCGCGCCAGCGCCCGCAGCGTCGCCCCGGCCGATTACACTTGCCACGCGATGACCTTCGCCGCACCGATCTGGCTCTTCCTGCTGCTGCCATGGGCGGCGTTGGCGGCGTGGTTGCTTTGGGGCCGGCGCGAGGCGCGCAGCGTGCCGTTCCTGCCGCTGTGGCGGGGCGGCGCGACGTCGCCGCGGGCGAACCGCTGGTTCCACCCGCCGCCGCTGGCGATCGTCGCGGCACTGCTGGCGATCCTGCTGGCGATCCTGGCGACCGCGCGGCCCATCGTGCGGCGGGCGGGCGACGCGGGGCCGCTCGTCACCGTCATCCTCGACCGCGGCGCGACGATGTCACCGGACGCGCGGCGCCGGCAGGTGATCGACGACCTCGAACCGCTGCTCCGCCGCACCTTCGGCGACGGGCCGACCGATCTCGTCGCCGTGCCCGGCGGCCAGTCGACGCGGTGCGACCGGAACAACTGGGCCGACCGCGCCCGCGCGATGGGCGGCACGACCGACGACACCTCGACAACGATCGTCCGCGCCGCGCGCGAAGCGCTTGCGCGCACCGACGGCCCGATCGTGGTGCTGACCGACCAGGCGGCGCCCGCCGACGCGCGAGTGGTCCGCGTCGGGCCCACCGTTCCGCTGCGGAACGTCTCGATTACCGCATTCGTCGTCCGCGACGATGGCGGGGCCGGCGCCGCCGCGCCGCCGCAGGCGATGGTGACCATTCGCAATGACTCGGACCTGGCGCGCGGCATCCTGATGATCCAGAGCGGCGCGAACCGTGTCCGCCGCGAGATCGACCTGCCGCCGGCGGGGCGGTCGCAAAACGATTATGTTGACCTGCCCGCCGCGCTGGAGGCGACGGCGCGGGCCGCGTTGGAGGTGGAGGATGACTTCGCCGCCGACAACGTCTGGTGGCTGGCGCGCGAGCCGGAGGCGCCACGCATCGAGATCCGCGGCGACGTGCCGGCGGAGGTCCGACGAGTCGTGGAGGCGTATCAATCGACGCGACCACCCAGCGGCCCGGCGGGGGGCAAGACGGCCGGCGGCGGTGACGGTGGCGGCGCGGGCGCTGGCGGCAGCGGCGATGGGGCCGGTGGCGGCGGTGGGGCGGTCGTGGGCATCGTAACCTCGCCCGACGCGCTGCCCCGCGCGGAGCCGGGCGTCATCGTCACGTCGCCGGCCGCCCGGTCGGCGGCGCCACCCACGTCTGCCGCCAGCGGTCCCGCCCTGGTGGTGCGCGACCACCCCGTGGCCGCGCACGTGGAGTGGTCGCGGCTGCGGCTCGACCGGGCGGGCGATTCGGCCCCTTCGACCACCGCACCGTCGGGGGCGGGCTGGGAGTCGATCGTTTCCGTGGCCGACCGGGCGGTGGTGGCGGTGCGCGGGTCGCCGGCGCGGCAGGTTTGGCTCGACGTGCCGGCCCCGGCGCTGGCGGACTTCGCGCGCCTGCCCGACTTCGTCGTGCTGTGGACCGACATCCTCGATTGGCTGCGGCCCCCCGGCGAGCGGTTCGCCTCGATTCCGGCCGGCGCGCTGGGACCGGAATGGACGCCGTTGGAGAGCCGCGGCGGGGGCGGCGGCGCCGGGGGGGGCGGCAGCGCGCGGCTTTACCGGCGCGGGGACGGGGCAGTTCGGGCGGTGGCGCCGCCGGTCGTCCCCCCGGCGCCGG